>NZ_CAWPCB010000035.1:0-426797 GCF_963886535.1 Proteus sp. G2675 | reverse complement strand
TATGGGAAAGAAAATATTCCTGTTTATAATATTGAAGGTTCAAAAGATCCATATGAGAATTATTTATCTAGTGAGGAAAAAATAATTACTTTCGTAACAGATAAAGGCGATTCTCATCAATTTAGTTTATTGGGTGATGTTGGATATTATGGGTATCGAATAGAATTAGATGCTGAGAGAACAGCAAGTTATGCTTCTTATATTTATTCTATTGAAAAAGACCTTATTGCTGAAAATGTACCTAATGATTTAAATGCTGTGTATAGTAAAAAAGATGGTTTTGTGTATGGTCCCTTAGATCATAGATCTGATCAAATAAACGCAGTAGTTAGAACAGCAGACATTACAATGAATTATACTAATGGTATAGTTAAAGGTGTTATTACTGAAAATAACCCACGTATAGGTAATAATGAATTATTTAAAATAGATGGTGATACTAAAAGTTTAGTAATAACACCTACTCAGCATGTATCAAATGGTATTATTCCTAATGATAGAGCAGCAATGGATATTCAATTTGTTAATTCTGCAGAAAATATAGATGATCACAAATATATTTTAGGAACTACAAAAGCGGAATCATGGGTAGGTGTATTAGCAGCAGAAAAACAGAATTAATATTAGAGTGATGTATAGCTATTTAGTTAGTTTTATTTATCAAAAGCCTCTTAGCTGAGGCTTTTTAAAAAATCATAGTCTAGGTTTATATGGATAAAAATAATTATAATTTTTTAAGTAATGAGAGTTTTTCACACCATGTATCAAGCGTTTCTCGTTTTTCTCTCAAATAATCATATCTATCATAATGCTTTTGAGAAACGCCAGGCCTTTTATGGTTTTGCACCATATCTCTTAACTCAGAACTAACCCCCATCTCTCCAGCTAATGTTTTGAATGTTCTTCTCACATCTCTAGGCGTAAATTTCTCAAACTCATTTTTCTTACAAAACTTATTTAATTGTTTTGCATATTCAGATGTTAATAGATGCCCCTCTTTAGTTTCAGCGGGGAAAAGATAATGAGATGTCGGGTATAACAGTTCTTGGACATTCAGGATGTCAATAGCGGGCTGAACCAAGGGGATCACATGATAATCGCCTGTTTTTGAGATGTGAGGTGGAACCGTTAATGTGTTGTTCTTTTTATCCCAATTGTCGCGAGTATTAGCAAGAATTTCCCATGGTCTTTGTCCTCCGGAATAGACACAAAATAGGAAGAGACGTGCATAATCTGAATTGATAGGGCATTCGATGGAGGGCTTATTGAATAGTTCTAATAATAACTTCAGCTCATCCCATGATAAAAATCTATCTAACGCTTTATCTACACCTTTTTGTCTAGGAACCACAGTGACAGGATTTCGTTCCAATCCATAAATAACTCGCTCGTTTATTTTTGCTGGATCATTATCGGCAAATAAACCGAAGTTGAATACCGCATGTAGGTTTGCTCTTACCTTGTTTGAGCCAGCCAAAGCACCTCGGGAGATAAACTCAGAAAGTATTCTTTTTATATGATCTGGTGTAACATCTTTTGCAGGCATAGAGGCATCAATATGCTTACTATCTAAAACCTGATTTAATCTGTTTTGAGTTTTATCATATGAACGCTTGCCTTGCCTCTTCTGCTCTTCAATATAGTCATCAAAGAGCTGTTTTACTGTGGCGTGTTCATATTTAATTTTCTCAGGGGATGATGATTCTGACGCTGCTGTTACTGATTTTACTGCGGCATCTGCTAGTGATAAATTAGGGTAATCACCAAGCGATATAAATTTCTCTTTTCCATCTTTGAAATAGCGATAGACGAAAACTTTTCTTCCAGATGGATATGTTTTTACACCAAGGCGTCCAGTGCCTCTAGTCGCTGATGCTTGCCAAGTATAATACGCAGATTTCTTTGGTTTCAGTCCTCGTATTTTACTATCAGTTAGTAATACGCTAGCCATAACTAATTTCCATTTACGAGTTTTTTGCGGGTCAAGTAACGGGTCAAGTAACGAAGAAATGATATGAAACTAGCTGAAATCATGCAAGGTATATAAATCCTTATAAATCAGAAGGATGAAATCTCATGAAATTATATAAAACTCAATGAAATCAGTATGTAACGCCCTTCTAAGCCGTAGGTCACAGGTTCGAATCCTGTAGGGCGTACCATTTAAAATCAAACACTTACACTCATTTTAAATTCTCTACTTTTCTTAAGTGGGACGTATTTGGGACACAAGTGCCAAAAATACTGTCTATTTGCTTTGCATGTTCAGTTAAATGATTAGGCGCTAGGTGAGCATACCTTCTAACCATATCAACTGATTCCCATCCGCCCATTTCTTGTAATACTGAAAGCGGAACTCCAGACTGAATTAACCAGCTCGCCCATGTGTGGCGCAGATCATGAAAGCGGAAGTTTTCTATTCCTGCTCTTTTTAACGCTGCTCTCCATGCTGTGTTAGAATCAACTCGCATTTTTCTAACGCTTGGCGTTAATGTTCCGTCTGGTCTCTTCTTTGATTCAGTATGAACAAATACCCATTTGTGATGGTTTCCTATTTGCTCCTTAAGAACCTGACAAGCAGTGTCATTTAAAGCTACACTGATGATAATGCATCTCTTGTTATAAATGGCAATAATTTTGACTGTAAACACTTAAAACCCTGCAAAGGGCTGGTTAAGTTTGATAATAATGAATTACAAGAGTTAATAATATATTCTAAAAAATATAGCGAATTAGCGCTCATTGATAATGATAAAAATTATTGTTAATAAAATTAAAAATTCTAAGCTTGTTTTTGTTGAACTCCCCATTGAAGGTAAGGGAACACAGCAGTTTAAATTCAAAACAGCCGACTTAAAATGTGGAGTAGAGCAATAGCAATACCTCATCATTTCATCATTGGCTGAATTTTATTATTTTATGAGTTCAGCCTCTTACTTATCTGCACTATTAAACTAATATCACTATCGTGATAGCTTTCTGTTGATAAAATAGTCATATTATTTCAGATTCAAAATTACGAGATACCATAAGATTACAATCAAGACACTAGACAAATTCTATGCCTGTTATTGGGCATAAAACTATTGCGGCAATTAGGAGGCTAAATATCAATGGTCACGGTCTGAAATGGGAGACTAGTGTAGGGAAGTTAGTCATCGGCAAAGGCAGCGATAGGTATATTGTAATTATTGGTAGTAAAAAGCTCTTCTTATCACTCGATAGTACTCAGGCTGGTTATGGGATTCGGTATTGGTATTTATGCCCTCATTGTTCTAAGAGAAGGGCTGAGCTTTACCTTGGAAATGAGGACTTAGCTTGCAGAGAATGTTGGAAGCTTCATTATGCCAGCCAGAGTGAAAGCAGCATTGACCGATTAAGGCGCAAGGTGCGAGTAGGTCGTGGGGTTATAGCCCTGATGTTAGTAACCTAACCAAGCATGTATATTCTTTCGGTAAACCCAAAGGCATGAGATGGGAGAAATTCAGGGAGAAAGTAGCGGAACAGGCAAGATTAGAGGATTATTACAGGCAGGCGTTTATACCACTTGTCGATAAACTAACGACAAATATTAAGATAGCTAGATTCTGAAACAATATTTGTTTATGAATGATTTCCGTTCAATAGTTAAGCGTGAATTTAACAGAGAAATTTAAATGAAAAAAGAAGGTATAATGGATAAGTTATTAAATATTTCCATGTGGGTTATGTTTTTCTGTGCAGGTATAGCCTTGTTTTTCTATTCCTCAGATATGGTTGCTATAACGTTTTTTGTCTTAGGTTGTTGGGCTCGAATATTCTCAGAAAGACAAGTACTGGTTTATTTTATAAAAACTAAACTTATTATTTGGTCTTGGGGTGTTATTTTTTCTGCTAGTTACTTTTTCGCAGGAAAATATCTAAACTTTCGTTTTCAAATAGAACCTGATTATTTAAATACTTCACCATGGATAGCGTCGATTCTTTTTAGTATCTTATTTGCATTTGTATTACTGGAAATCCTCGTGATTATCGCTTTGTGTTTATCCTTATTTATGGGCAAGAAGGAAATGACATTTAAGTGGGATAAGGTGGTAAAAAAGAAAAGTATAAAAAGTATCGCCTTGACTCTATCTTGTACTTTTTTTGGCATTTTACCATTACTAATTGGAATAACAGGAGAAGAAAACAAAATATTAATGGTGAGTTTAAGAATGGACTCTTACGCGGTGTCTGATTGTGGAAAAATTCAACCTAATGTTTCGTATTTAAGAAAAAATGAAAATTATTGCTATAAGTTCGAACCTTGGTTTGATCTTAGTTACCCTAAAATAATTGAGAGCAAGAAAGGCAATTAACGCTAATCCCTACTTATTGAGTTTAAGCAGAATTAAGGTTACATAATATTATTCTGCTTATCTTAGTTTTCCTGCAATATTTTTGTAGCGCTTCCACGCTGAATAAATATCTTTATCCCACGCTTTACCCGCTTTTGTCTGATAACCAGCCTCATTAATTCGTTCAGCAATAATGCGCCCATTGGTTACACTCTCAGACAGCACAGAGTTAACCACAGAAACAACAGCAGACTCATTATAGGTATACGGTGGGATATCTGCCTTACCAGCAATTAAAGATGCGACAGACGATTCTAGGCGTTCCACCAGCGACAGTATGCGAGCGTCAGGATTACTGTCTGGACGGTTTAACTTCTCTTTGATAGTGGAGACTATCCACGCTGTTTTATCGCTACCAGAGTTCGATACAGCATCATTAAACAGGGTTTGTAGTTCAGCAGGGAGACGAAAGGCAATAAGATTAGATTTACTCATGATAATAGTCCGTTATTAACTCAGTGAGCGCTTATTATATCAGCGTATAACGCTGTTATACATGTTAGGATAAAGTTCAAGACAACTTAGAGAAACGAGATACATTATATGAAAAAAGCTTGGGTTATTCTGTGGGAAGATTATGAAAACTATGATGATTTTGACTTTAAAAATCGAACTGAATCTATCGTTTTAATATTAAAAGGCAATAGCGATTTTTCATATGTCAGCGAGCTGCTTCCCGCTCTATATGTTGCGCAATGCAAAGATGTAGATCAAAAATTTAATTACGCAGTAAGTAATAACGTAGAAAAAAACGAGTTGGGATTAGAAACACAGTTCTCTTTAGTTAGAGGAGAACATTGTTCTCGACGGATGTGGGTCGGGCAAGCTCCGTCGTTAGTGGCGAAACTGGTAGAAAATTTTGAAATGAAAGGTGATCCCCTTAACCCAATTGCCTGTTGGGATGAAATTCGGCCATCAAGTCTCGGTGTTTAGTGGGTTATGAATAGTCAAACGTTTACAAATGTAAATTTTTTAATCTGATGCCGAAAAATATGCATGTTGTATGAAAGTCTGGACTTTCCCATGATTATTGATTCTGTTTTCGCCTGTAACAATTTTTCCAGCTTGCCCACATTTAGGACAAATAGTGGTAGGATCTCCTACTCTAAGCGCCATTTTTTGATGATAACTTACATTTTGAATGGTAGCAATACAAGTAGCACCTGCTGTTGTTTTATCACCATTTATGGCCATAGCCTTACCAAAAATATTCGGTCTTAATTTAGACATAGAATTTTTCCTTATTCTCTAAATTATGTATCCTAGTAAAAAAGTTAGTTATTAACATAGGTTTTTATAGTAATAAAATAACTTAACCCATTTATTTCTAATTCAGGCCATTCGCCCAGAACAGTGACTTCTAATCTATATTGACCATATTCAGATGGAACTGGAGTAATAGTAAATGCATCACTACTACGAACAATATTGTTTCTATGTATAAAGTCCGAAATCAAGTATTCAGACATATCACTATTTACTTTATATAATTTTACTCTGAATATTTCAAAATTATCAATATTCTTTATTGGGCCATTATGAGTGAATATTTCTGTTGGGTAGAAATTTAACTTTGTATTTTTATCTTGAACAACATTTAATATAATATGGGATGATGGAGGTGATACAGGGAATAAATATAATAATTTAGGTGAAAGAATTGGAGTTTTCCAAAAAACAAAGTTAATAGAGTCCCCTTTTTTATACAGTTTTATAGGTATATTAATCGGGTGTCCTTCGGCTATTTTAGGTGACAAGAAAAAATAGGGATCGTTATCTATTGGCTTAACCCATTGATATAGAAGAACCCCAAATCCACCAATCAATAAGCCCAATACAAACAGAATCCTTTTCATATACATAAATCCTTAGATTAAAGAAGCTATATATAATATAGCTTATAGTTTTGGTTATGCTAGCTATATATAAACATTACTCTTTTTTTAACGATGATAGCTTCTCACACTATATATCAAGTGTTTCACGTTTTTCTCTTAAATAATCATATCCGTCATAATGCTTTTGAGAAACGCTTGGTCTTTTGTGATGTTGTACCATATCCTTTAACTCGGAACTAATCCCCATTTCTCCAGCCAATGTGTTAAATGTTCATCTCACATCCCTAGGTATAAATTTCTCAAATTCATTTTTCTTACAAAATTTATTTAATTGGTTAGCATTACCATTTTTCACTTCTAACCCACTCTTCATAGACATGCTCTGGCTAATCTAAAAATGTGCCGGCTTTCGTTTTTTGTGGTTTTGGAAACTCCTTTCTCTTTGCATACATTCTCCATGACGTAGTTTTACTTTTCTCTGTCAACTAAATTGGGCTGTGTTGATAACAGTATTGAAACGCCACTCGACGTTAATAAACAGTCACTTATTTGGAACGACTCTGCAGTTATAGAGGACGGTTCTATTCTCGTGAGAATACGTGAGATAGAAGAAGCACAGAAAGCGGAAAAAATGCAGACAGAAAGAAGAGGAAGAAAGCTAGGATAGCATAAATAACATTCATTCATATTAATATAAAAAGATAATCACAATATAATAAATCTTTATATTGTGATTATCAATTATTCTAAAAATTAGACACCAAAGTTAAAAGTGAGAACAGCCTCCCCGATAAAATCTAAACCATTAGATAAATCTATTCCTTTTTTACTTAATTCATCTTTAGATAAAATAAAGGTACCATTTGAATTACCATGCCTGAAATTTGATTGGAAAACTTCACCTGGAATTAGAGCCAGGGCATTTTTATCAACACCTGATTGTTGTTCTGATGTCCAACCATTAGTTGGCCCTTTGTATAGGACGTTGTTGTAGCTTTTTCCTGTAATTGCAACATCGTTTGCCCGTGAAATAAATGCTGGTTTACCATCGACCGTAGCATCACTCCATATGAAATCAGCCGCTCCAACTGTATTTTCAGGATTTGCTTTATCAACTAAATGAAACCATTCTGACGTATTATTAACACTTAATTCCGTGTCACCATAAGTATCAGACGCAACAAATGTTAAATATGTTTTTGCATCGCATTCAACCGTAACGACATTATGAGCTACAATGCCTGAGTAAGAGTAAATTTTCGATTGAGGGATAAGTGATGGGCTTATTCTTCCATAATCAAAAAGGACATCACTTTGTGTCGCCCCATTAATAGTACAAGTTGGCAGCTTAATATCACCGTTGATTTTTAAGTTAGCTACAGGGGATTTAGCCAATACTGGCGTTGACATTATAGCCAACATAGTGAGGCTAAGTAATACTTTTTTCATAAAATTATTCCTTTTTAGAGGATAAATAACAAAGCAATATTATATAATACACCTTCTGTTTATTTATTTAATGTTAAAAGAATATGTATTTTTAATATGTCTAATTAAGACTTTCTTAAAGTGAATTTATTTTACTATCCGATATTCTTTAAAAGAAAGAATTAAAAATAGAATATTAACTTAGATGTGGTAAGTGTGGGTTTTATATTGATTAAATAAGACGTGTAATTAGATACTCTTATTTTGATGGTTTTATATTGCCATATAAATATAATTAAATTAACAAAATTTAGAACACTTATCTTTAATAAAATCCTCTTCTTTATTTTTTGCTTGCTATAAGCCCTTGTGATGGTTAAATAGAATTGTAAATTTTTGTTTAATTATCATAAGGGCTTTTTGATGAAAAAAATATTTATGGTTGCCGTTATATCTTCCTTATTAGTTGGCTGTAAGGTTGATTTAGAAACGAAAATAAATACAGATAACTTATTGTCTAGTGAGCAAAATATTGTTAAAGGAGATATTAATTTCGAAGTCTCTTCATGTAATGATTTTGAAGACTCAAGGAAAGAGTCTAAATCATTGATAGAATTAAAAAATAAAGTTCCTGAGATTTTCAGAGATGCGGAATATGTTGAATGTTATAAGCAAAAACTTAATTCATTCGCCCATTTCTCAATACCTGTTGGTGTTGGCAAGGTTGAAGACGGCCAAAACACTGTTGATACGGATCTAATGGTCTTCTCTTACAAAGAGATATTGGCGGGGGTTTATGCTTCAGAAGGGGTAATTAAAAGGATCAAGCAAGCAGAAAAAAATTCACATCAAAAGATGGATTTTAGTATCAGCATTATTCTTATACCCGGTAACGTGAAAATGGATAAGGTAGTTGCGTTAGGCGTGACATTTACAGGAGATACATCTAAAAATGATCCAGTATTAATAAGCAGAATTAAATTTGGCAATAAACCACTGACTTTTAAATTATCAGATGTGTCAGTAAACCAATTAATGCAATACGGTATGGTTCCATTCTTAGTAACTCCTGAATATTTCACACTATATAAGTAACAGATATATCATCATATTAAAGCCCTTTAACGGTGAGTTGGGGCTTAATTATGATGAGTAAATAGTTAGTCATTGACAAGTTGGCATTGGAATTAAAATAGTTTTTGGACACCTTAGAAAACCCATAAAGACGGTCTAAAAAATTGATATACAGAACATCAATAACGCACTGTGCACTGATAACGGGTTATTAGTCGCCAATCAATGAGGTAAAAATCTTCTGATAAATTGTACGTACAAGGCTCTGTTTTTTCAGGTTATAATCTTGAGTCGTCTTTACATTATGCTTAGCAAACTGTTTAATCGTCGCATAATTGGCTAAATCATCAGGATGTGTTGTTAACCATTGCTTGAATAATAGGTGGCGCCAATGTTCGGGACAATTTTTTCCAAATACATGTAAGTTAACCATCGGATTACTCAGTTTAAGCATACGGTGCTGATACCATGAAGGTTCACGAATAATGAGTTCATAGCCCAATGCCTCTAATTGGGGAATATAGGACGATTCATCTTTAGGATTTTCTATAATTAAATCGATATCGATTATTGGCTTAGCAGCCAATCCTGCAACCGCAGTAGATCCTATGTGCTCAATTGATAATGCTATATCTGACAATGCATTCTGAATTAACGATTTTTGTTCATTAAATTGTATAAGCCAATTAGGATTATGGGGGACAATTTCAATGTGTATTTGGACCGGTTTCCCTTTAACCCAAGGGTTTTCCGTCGGATCACCTTCTTCAAAAGTGCAAATATCCATTTTTTGTTGTGGTGTAAATTGATCTTTAAACATGACAATATCTAATCCCATAAAATATCAAAATTAACATGTTAGGTAATGATGTTACTATTATCACTTTTACCTAAGAGCTGTAAATCGATAGTTTATTAATATTGACATAAAAAGATAATCACAATACAAAAATTAATTTCATTATATTGTGATTATCAATTATTTTTTAGGTTTAGACACCAAAGTTAAAAGTGAGAACAGCCTCGCCGATAAAATCTAATCCGTTAGAAATATCTATGCCTTTTTTATTTAATGAATCTTTAGATAAAATAAATGCAGAAGATGCTTTCCCTGCTGAAATGCTGGTAGAAAAAATCTGACCTGGCATTAAATCTAAACTATTTTTATCTACATTTTCTTGTTGTTTTGTCGTCCAACCATTAGTGACTTCTTTAACTATAACAGTTTTATTATCTGAAAAACCTACCGTTGCATCATTTGCCCGGCTAATAAATGCGGGTTTTCCGTCTACAGTCACATTGTACCAAACGAATAGTATTCCCCCCACGGAAGTGTCTACCTGGTCTTTATTAACCAGGTGAAATATCCCACTAGCTTTAGTTTTACTGGTTTGATCAAGATCAAGCTGACTGTTTACATAAGTATCAGTGGCTTTAAATGTAAGATAAGTGTTTGCATCGCATTCAATAGTGACGTTAGTCGAGGTTGTATTATGAGGATATATATAATTTGATGATTTAGGGATCAACGATGGACTAATTTTACCTAAATCAAAAATAACATCACTTTGTGTTGCGCCATTAATAGTACAAGTTGGTGGTTTGATATCACCATTGATTTTCAAATTAGCGATAGGCGTTTTAGCCAATACTGGCGTTGATATTACAGTCAGCATAACAAGACTGAGTAATGTTTTTTTCATATAATTATTCCTTTTTATAAAGTAGACAACAAACTAATATACATATGATACACCTTTTATTTATTTAATTAATAATGAGTAAGTATATATTTCTAATTTCTCTAATTAAGACTTTCTTAATTTGATGTTATTTTAATAGTAGGTTTCATTTAAATAATTCAAGTTGAACTTTTTATTTTTAATAGGTTGGATGTGGCAGTGAAATTATGATAAATAACGTATCTTATTTTGATTTTCTTATTTGAACTCTATGATCTTCCTATCAATATTTAATTAAATTAATAATTCATTTAAATAGAACTCGATAATAAGTATTTATTATAGGCATAATAGATAGCGACATTATGCCACAATAATGTATAACTCATATATGATTTGACGTATGTGTTTGATGGGGGTATTTTTAAGCTAAAGATCGTAAAGGGGGATACATGAAACCATTACAACTGTTTAAAATTTTAGGTGATCAAACCAGACTAGACATCGTATTGCTTTTAAAAGCATCTGGTGAGCTATGTGTTTGTGATATCTATACTGCCTTAAATTTATCGCAACCCAAGACATCTCGACACTTAGCTATGCTGAGAGAGTCGGGTCTTTTGCTCGATTCGAAGCAAGGCAAATGGGTTCATTATCGATTATCTCCTGTATTACTACCGTGGGTGAAAAATATTATTGATATAACTTACACCACAGAGAAAAATAGAGTTGCAGATTTACTCAAGATCCTAGAGAAAAAAGAGTCTGGTCATCGTTGTTCTGTGTAAAAAATTTAACTAAATATATTCGAAAAAACATATATGATTAGGTGTGTGTGAATGCACCTTTTAAACGAGGTTGTTATGTTTGTTGCTGCATTAATTTTTGTTTTAACGATCACCTTGGTTATCTGGCAGCCGAAAGGGTTGGGTATTGGTTGCAGTGCAACGGCCGGCGCTATATTGGCACTCCTTTTTGGTGTGATCAGTTTTCAAGATATTCCGACTGTTTGGAACATTGTGTGGAATGCCACAGCGACATTTGTTGCAGTAATTATTATTAGCCTACTTTTAGATGAAAGTGGCTTTTTTGAATGGGCGGCATTACATGTTGCCAAGTGGGGTGGTGGGAAAGGAAGATTACTATTCAGTTATATCGTGCTACTTGGTGCAATGGTTGCTGCTTTATTTGCTAATGATGGTGCAGCATTGATACTAACGCCTATTGTGATTGCGATGTTACTTGCACTTGGTTTCAACAAAGGTACGACATTAGCCTTTGTTATGGCTGCCGGGTTTATCGCAGACACAGCGAGCTTGCCGCTGATTGTTTCGAACCTCGTGAATATCGTTTCTGCGGACTTCTTTAATATTGGATTTACTGAATATGCATCAATTATGGTGCCAGTCGATATTGCGGGAATTGTTGCAACGCTTGTGATGCTACATTGGTTTTTCCGTAAAGATATTCCTAACCAATATGATGTTAAAAAGCTGAGTGAGCCAGCTTTAGCTATTAAGGATATGACTACGTTTAAAGCAGGTTGGCTTGTATTGTTGTTATTGCTCATTGGTTTTTTTATTTTAGAGCCATTAGGCATTCCTGTTAGTGCAATAGCGGCAATTGGTGCTTTAATTCTTTGGGTAATTGCAGCCAAAGGCCGTACGATTAATACTAAAAAAGTGTTGCGTGGCGCACCGTGGCAAATCGTCATTTTCTCTTTAGGTATGTACTTGGTTGTTTATGGTTTAAGAAATGCAGGATTAACTAATTATCTTTCTGAAATACTTAATTACCTTGCTGATAAAGGGTTATGGATAGCAACAATTGGTACGGGATTTATTACCGCCTTTTTATCATCAATAATGAATAATATGCCAACGGTATTAATTGGTGCTCTATCCATTGAAGGAAGTGACGCGACAGGGGTAATTCAACAAGCGATGATTTATGCCAATGTGATTGGTGCTGATTTGGGGCCAAAAATTACACCAATAGGTAGCTTGGCAACATTATTGTGGCTACATGTTTTATCACAAAAAAATATGACGATCACATGGGGATATTATTTCAAAACAGGGATCATCATGACTATCCCTGTGCTCATTGTTACACTCGTTGCTTTAGTGCTTCGGCTTTCACTGTTTAATTAAGAGCAACACAGTGACTATCACCTGTTAAATTGTGACGTTTTGCTCTATCAACTTGTTTTGATTCGTAATTGTGGCGTTGCCAAATGATAAATAATCATCGGTTCAACGCCACTTATTAAATATAGTATTTTTAGATCTCAATTATTTTTGTACCAATCAATGTCGCTTTTCCACCAACTTGAACGCGAGTGACGTTTTTTGCTGTCGAATCAATAAATACGTCAATTAAAGAAGAGCATTGCATTGCTCTACCTTGTTCGAACAAAAATTGCCTTTTGTTTGGCAAAAGGTGATGAACAAGATAACACCCTAAAGCACCGCTCGAGCTACCTGTGGCTGATTCTTCGTTAATGCCATAGCGTGGTGCAAAGTTTCGGCAGTGGGCAGTAATATTTTGATCATGACTAAGTTCAAAGACATGAAAGCCGATAGTATCAAATTTATGGCTTAAAGCAGCGATAGCTTGATAGTCAGGCTGTAAGGCATCTAAATAGCCAAATTGTACGGGAACAAAAATATCGTTTAATCCTGTTGAGACAATCTCTATTGGTAAATCTGTCTTTTCTATCACTTCAGGTAGAATGCCCAGCGCCTTTGCGACATCGTTAACACAAGGCCCCTTACGGGTAATAGGAAGCGTTTGTTCCATCACAATATTATCGTGATTAATGGTAACGGTTAAAATTCCTGCCTTGGTTTTTTGGCTATAATCGCCAGGTTTGAGTAACTTAAGCGATGACAGAGTGAAAAAAACCGCTAATGTTGCATGCCCACAAAAATCAACTTCTCCTTCAGCAGTAAAAAAATCTACTTTAAAATCAGTGTCATCACCCGAATAGACAAATGCCGTTTCAGAAAATCCAACTTGTTGAGCAATGGCGATTTTTTGTTCTGTCGTTAGCTTGGGAGGATTGAGAACGACTCCGGCAGGGTTGCCACCGCAATGATCACGAGTAAATGAGTTTACCAAGTATACCTTGATACTGTTTTTCATTGATTGTGCGACTTGATTTTGCATTTACTCACCGTGTTTGAGGCTAACCGATTGATTTATAGTTGTTAAATAATGGGATAGCAGTACTTAATAGATAATTAATTTTGATGATGGGTAGGGCGTTATTTTTTAAGCAATTTGAATTATATAAATATCTAGTCTGAAAGAACAACACACTATTGAAATAAGCATCAATACGCATCTCTAAAATAGAGGAAAAGATTAACATTATTCCAACGTTATTTATCTGCCTGAATGTTCTTTGATCAAAAAGTGCGTTAATAGATGAAATTATATTAACACCGCTATGATAAAAAACGCCATGATAATAGCTTTTTTAGTGAAAAATTTTGTATCAATGGTTATTTTTCTATCAGTTATTATGAACTTGATTTATATAAACCTAATGAAAATATTAAAATTTTTATTAAAAAAATTATTTTAATCCAATAATGCCTTAAATATTAACATCTTGAATCAATTGCTTACATTTTGAATATATTAGCTCATCCATATACTATTCACCAAAAAAATAATCACAACTGGTTTACTATTACGTTACAAATAGAATAAAATGCCGTGATTATATAATGATAATTATTCACTGCATGAAAGGAATTGTTTCGAAATGGCAATAAGTAGAAGAAAATTTATTCTTGGTGGCACAGTGGTTGCTGTTGCTGCAGGCGCTGGGATTTTAACACCTATGTTAACGCGAGAAGGGCGTTTTGTTCCTGGTACGCCGAGACATGGTTTTGTTGAGGGAACTGGCGGTCCATTACCGAAACAAGATGATGTTGTTGTAATTGGTGCGGGTATTTTAGGTATCATGACCGCGATTAACCTTGCTGAGCGTGGCTTATCTGTCACAATCGTTGAAAAAGGAAATATTGCCGGCGAACAATCATCGCGATTCTAT
The DNA here is from genome assembly GCF_963886535.1 of Proteus sp. G2675. NCBI lineage: Bacteria > Pseudomonadati > Pseudomonadota > Gammaproteobacteria > Enterobacterales > Morganellaceae > Proteus > Proteus sp. G2675. The sequence continues at coordinate 412,333 of NZ_CAWPCB010000035.1, read as the reverse complement.
GGTCAAGCTATTAGCTATAAAATGCCAGATGAAACCTTCTTATTACATCACCTCGGGAAGCACCGCTGGCGTGAAATGAACGCTAAAGTTGGTATTGATACCACTTATCGTACACAAGGTCGTGTAGAAGTTCCTTTAGATGAAGAAGATTTAGAAAACGTAAGAAAATGGATTGATGCTAAAAGCAAAGATGTTGGCTCAGACATTCCATTTAGAACAAAAATGATTGAAGGCGCTGAGTTAAAACAGCGTTTACGTGGCGCTACCACTGATTGGAAAATTGCTGGTTTCGAAGAAGACTCAGGAAGCTTCGATCCTGAAGTTGCGACTTTTGTGATGGCAGAATATGCCAAAAAAATGGGTATCAAAATTTTCACAAACTGTGCAGCCCGTGGTTTAGAAACGCAAGCTGGTGTTATTTCTGATGTTGTAACAGAAAAAGGACCAATTAAAACCTCTCGTGTTGTTGTCGCCGGTGGTGTTTGGTCACGTTTATTTATGCAGAACCTAAATGTTGATGTACCAACATTACCTGCTTATCAATCACAGCAATTAATTAGCGCAGCACCAAATGCGCCAGGTGGAAACGTTGCTTTACCCGGCGGAATTTTCTTCCGTGAGCAAGCGGATGGAACGTATGCAACTTCTCCTCGTGTCATTGTTGCTCCGGTAGTAAAAGAATCATTTACTTACGGCTATAAATATTTACCTCTGCTGGCTTTACCTGATTTCCCAGTACATATTTCGTTAAATGAGCAGTTGATTAATTCCTTTATGCAATCAACACATTGGGATCTTAATGAAGAGTCGCCATTTGAAAAATATCGTGATATGACCGCTCTGCCTGATCTGCCAGAATTAAATGCCTCACTGGAAAAACTGAAAAAAGAGTTCCCAGCATTTAAAGAATCAACGTTAATTGATCAGTGGAGTGGTGCGATGGCGATTGCACCAGATGAAAACCCAATTATCTCTGATGTTAAAGAGTATCCAGGTCTAGTTATTAATACTGCAACAGGTTGGGGAATGACAGAAAGCCCTGTATCAGCAGAAATTACAGCAGATTTATTATTAGGCAAAAAACCTGTATTAGATGCCAAACCATTTAGTCTGTATCGTTTCTAACTCTTTTTTTTGATAAGAAATGAAAGCCCTCTAATAAACCGCTCTGTTATTAACGGCGGTTTAAAAAGAGGGCTTAGTTATTTAATATTTAGTCAAGGTAAGACAACGGCCAATGTTTAAAGTAAATGTGATTAGCTTGCCAATCTACTTTTTCTACATTGTCACTGAGCAAATATTTAGCTACCGTAAAAGCAAATTCAAAGCTAACACCTAATCCTTTGGCACTGATAAATTTCCCATCAACAACAACATCTTGGTCAAGATAATGACCATCATCATATTTATCAGCAAGTTTATCACCAGTGCTGTAATAACGACCTTCAAGAAGATGATGTGCTGCTAATACTTTTGCACCGGAAGAGCATAGAGCACAAATGTATTTGTCTTGTGCAATATGGCGTTTAATAAAATCAATCACGAGTGAATTTGCACATAGACGATCTGTACCTTTAGGGCCACCCGGCATCATTACTGCGTCATAACTGTGTGTGAATTTTTCGGTTAATAGGTAATCAGCACTGATCTTAGTGTTAAAATAGGTGTTTAATACCAGTGTATCCATGCAAGAAAGTACATCTACATGAATATCAAGGCGACGCATGATATCAATAAAAACAACCGCTTCACCTTCTTCAAAACCATCAGCCAATAAAACGGCAACCTGTTTCATTTTGTTTATCCTTTATTCTTAAGTAATGAATGGATATTTTGAATATTGCGAGCAATAGTCTGTTTGTCTTGATTATCAATTGCCTCAGTAGTAGCAATCCAACTGCCACCACATGCGATAACTTGCCCGATAGCGAGGTAATCACTAACATTGTTTAGACTAATTCCTCCAGTAGGCATAAATTGAACTTGAGAGTAAGGTGCCGCCATTGCTTTTAGCATTTTTACTCCACCAGAAGCTTCTGCTGGGAAAAATTTTAGCAAGGTTAAACCCCGCTCAAGAGCAACTTCAATTTGGCTTGGGTTATTTATTCCAGGCACAATATCAATGCCATTATGAAGGCAATAATCGACGGTTTTTGGATTATAACCGGGAGAAATAACAAAGCTTGCACCCGCTTCTTTTGCTATATCAGCTTGTTGCGCTGTTAATACGGTACCCGCACAAAGAATAAGCTCAGGAAAGTGTTCTCTCATCAGCTTTATTGCTTTGGCGGCTGCTGGAGTACGAAAGGTAATTTCAGCAATAGGTAATTGATTTTGGGTTAGTATTTCACCCAGCCAAATTGCATCTTCGGCGCGATTAATTTGGATCACGGGGATCACTTTCAGTACTGAAAGTGTATCAACAATTGACTGTCTCATGGTTATCCTTGATGAGTGAATAGAATGAATCAGTGATGTTATGGGGAATAATGGCGCCATGATGTTGGATAACTAATCCTGCTAATGTATTTCCCCATAAACAACATGTAGGCAAAGGGTAGTTTTGTAGCCATGCAGCAATAAAACCAGCATTAAAAGAATCCCCGGCTGCTGTAGTGTCTATGACATGCTGTATCGGTTTGGGGCAGATATAACCGGTATTTTCACCATCAGACCAGAAAGCCCCTTTTGCTCCTAGTTTAACAATGACGTTTTTATTGCCCCATTGATGAAGGCGTTCGACAATTTTTTGCTCAGTAAGGCTGGGTTGTTGCCAGAGAGCTTGTTCATCATCTCCGGTGACTAAAGCGATATCACTGAGTCGATATAGTTTTTCGAACCACTCTTGCGCATGAGGTATTAGATCCCATAAACGAGGCCGAAAGTTTGAATCGACAATTAAGGTGAGCCCTCGCTGTTTAAGGCGGATTAATTGCGTGATTAACGCTTCTTTTCCTTTCGGCGTTAAAATGGCCAGTGAAATACCACTAAGATAGATAACACTATCGTCGGGCAAGGTATCTAGATGTGTTGCAAAACGGTTGTCCGTTGCAATATAACGTGCAGCGGCATCACTACGCCAATAATGGAAGCTACGCTCACCACAAGTATCAATTTCAATGGCATATAAACCGGGAAGTTTTTCGGGAATGGTGATCACTGACTGGCAGTTGATCCCCTCTTTTTCCCATGCTTTTTGCATTAAGGCACTGTAATTATCAGTGCCTAAACCTGTTATATATTGCGGATGTAATGTAGGAATGAGGCGCGCTAAATACAGTGCTGTATTTAATGTATCGCCCCCAAAACGCTGTTGTTGTGGCAAAAAAGGTTGGCCACTTAGCTCTATCATACATTCGCCAATAATGGCGACAGTTCTATTTATTTTCACAGTTTCCCATCACTTTTACAGACGCGAATTTTATCTGCAACCACCGCTTTCATCGCCGCTTTACCTGGCACTAGGTAATGGCGAGGATCACTGGCATCAGGATTATCTAAAAAGTACTGCTTAATTGCGTTAGAGAAAGCAATTTTAAGTTCGGTTGCTACGTTAACTTTGCAAATACCTAAGTCGATACAATGACGTACATCAGTATCAGGAATACCTGACGCGCCATGTAGTACTAAAGGGATCTCTGTTTTTTGGCGGATGGCATGTAGACGATCAAAATCAAGATGTGGTTCATGTTTATACATACCATGTGCTGTACCAATCGCCACTGCTAATGAGTCAATTCCCGTGGCTTTGATAAATTGTACTGCTGAATCAGGATCGGTAAATAGCGCATCTTTCGCATCAACGATTAAATCATCTTCTTGCCCACCAAGACGACCTAATTCAGCTTCTACGGTGCAATCCCAATAATGACAGAAATTGACGACCTCTTTAACCAGGCGAATGTTTTCTTCAAAAGGAAAATGAGAAGCATCGATCATGGCTGATCGCACCCCCGAAATCACCTTATTGCAAATATCAGGAATATTTTCATGATGATCTAAATGTAGTGCTACTGGGATGCGATATTGTTCAGCCGCTTGCTGGCAAATCGAAATTAAATAATCACTACCAGCATAAGCAAACGTGCTAGGTGTGCCTGCTAAGATCACAGGTGATGCCATTTCAGCCGCAGTTTCCATTACCACTTGGATAGTTTCCAAGTTATGAATGTTAAAAGCGGGCACAGCATAGTTTTCATGCTGTGCTTTATTGAGCATATTACGAGTAGAAACCAGATACATGTTTGCCTCTCATCTTTCGTTTAATTACGATTAATAATAAACGAAAGAAATAGAAAGGTAAAAGATCTAAATCACATTTTTATTCCCTTCGCACCGAAAGCAAATGAAAGTAAGTCAGAAGAAATGTGTCATTTTAGAACTGTAACTGGTGACTCCTTTGCGTAATAGGTTGTTTTTAGGGCGTCTTGATTGTCCAATTACAGTTTCTGTGATTTTTTGTACTCGCGTTTGTTTTTCTAAACGGCGAGTTAAAGGTGATTGTTGTTGTGTATAATCCTCTCGAAAAATAACACTGACTTCTTGTGTTGCTTTCACCCCGATAATTGATGCTTGGATAGCGGGTATTTCGAAACGAAAGTCATTTTTTTCGATAGGTAAAGGAAGTGATGGTGCTTGCCATAAATTAATACGATCAGCACAATAAAGAGCGATAATGACAGCCCGTAATGACCAAAAAGAGCTTGCTGGACCACTGTAATTATCAACTAAACGAGCATCATGATTAAATAGCCCTTGAGTGGGAGCGCCATTTTTGAGTGCACCTTGAGAAATAAAATAACGTAAGCTACTTTCAAAAGCCCGTTTAGCCTCTCCAACTTTGACAAAAGGGCATTGTAAATCAACGCCTGCGAGTAATGGCGCAGAAACAGCAAGACGATAACAAGCACTACGACCAAAAAAAGGAATACCTTTTGGGGTGATAAAATAAAGGTAGTGTTGATTAAAATTATTCAGGGATTGAGTAATAAAATCATGATCAAATTGTGGATCAATTTGCGCTAGCCAATAAAGAGAATAATAAAACCCCCACGCATTGTAGTAATCATAATTACCTTTTGCCCCATCACGAAACCATCCATCACCGACATAAAATTCTTTTAATCTTTCATAACGCCAATGGGCAATGGTATCTTTACCTGTCAGTGCTTTAATAACAAATTGGACGGTTAGTGGAAAAAAATGCCAGTTATTATCAACAATTTCGCAGTGATTAACTTGTTCAAACCAGTTAATTATTTGCTGTTTGATCTCCGAAGATAACGTATCCCAAACCCATTCACGGCTGATCCAAAGAGTAAGAGCGAGATCAGATGCCTCACAAATTCGTTGATCGTAATTTTCAAGTTTTCCCCAATAGCCTTTATGAAGAGGATCTGTTCCATGAATAAAGCTTTGTTTTATCATTGAAGGTAAATGGTAAATTTGCTGGTTTAAACCTAGTAATGTGCTTTTTTTGCTATTTACTGTCCATGCGGCAAGTAAAGGAAGTACTCGACTGACCCCTTCTAGCGCATCGGTTCTGACGGTTTGTTGACCAGGACTACCGGGGTAATAGGCATGGGAATAACCCCAAACCTGATAGTGATGAAAAGCTTCTGTAATATACTGAGTAAGTCTTTCACAGAGCGAAAAAAGAGAGTGTGTCTCATCCTTAAAAAAATCAGCAATAGCATTATCATGACGGTGATAAGCCGATTTTCTGACTAATCGCCGGATTATGTTTTCTTTAAATAAGCGTTGATAAATTTTTACATCAGGGTGCTCATAAGGCAGTTTAGGCCGTGGTTTAGATGCAATTTCAATAACCATTTTCGTATCTCAGAAAAAAGACGCATCCTTGCGAAACAAAACGGAAGTTGAGTTTAAGGTTTGGCTGAATCTACTAGTATTTGATAGTGATCTTGCCCCCAAATAACAGGTTTAGGTTTATCTTTGATCCACTGGTAATACGCATTTTTTAGTTCAGCCACTTTTTGTGGATTTTGTTTTGCTAAATCGATTGATTCGCTAGGATCGGTGTTATCGTTAAAAAGCTGTGGTTGATTTTTACCATCATCATAAAAATAGAGCGCCCATTCACCATCACGCACTGCCCAAGCACCTTTAGACAGTTTCTCTAAGTTAGGGTTTACTGGAGGCGTTTGACGTTGATAGGTGATCCATTGGTGATAACCATGCCAAAACTCTTGGTTTTCTTCACTATAATGCTTAGTGCCGGGGCCAGCCCAATACAGATAAGCATGAGGCGAACGCGTTGTTTCACCTTTAAGCAATGGCATAATGTTTTTACCTTCTACTTGCAGGCTATCAGGAATTTGAATATCAGCGACTTGTAACGCGGTTGGCAAAATATCAAGTGCGGAGATCATCGCATCGCTTTTTGTTCCCGCGGGAATAGTTCCGGGTTGATAAGCAATAAAAGGTACTCTAACTCCACCATTAAACATCTGACCCTTAAAGCCTCTATCCATGGCATTCATGGGCATGGGGGATTCATTAACTGCACCATTATCAGATAAGAAAAAAATTAATGTATTTTCTAGCTCACCATTTTCTTTTAATTTCGCAATGATTTGTCCAATACCTTCATCTGCTGCATTTAAGGCGGCAAAATATTTATCTGCCTCCACATTCCCTGTATCAAATTTATCCATATACTTAGCAGGAGATGCTTGCTCTAACGGTATGTGTGGAACGCTATAAGAAAGATTGATAAAAAAAGGTTTATCTTTATGTTCATCAATAAATTTTAGTGTTTCATCCGTTAATAGATGGGTGGTGTAACCTGGAGCAGGAACATTGACACCATTACGCCAAAATGCAGGCGAATTCCATAAGGCAACACCTGATGCATAATAACTAAAGGCGTAATCAAAGCCCCGCTCATGAGGCGCATAACCCGCTTCAGGGGTTGAGATCATATTGTCGTGATAATCACGGGTTTGTTTATTTTCATTTATTTTCGGTTTACGGATAACTTTTGCATTATGCCATTTACCAATGCTGGCAGTGGCATAGCCATTTTCTTGGAAAAGTGAAGGTAACAATTTGATATCTTGGGGTATACCTAAAATGGCATCATCATTGCTGTAAGTACCAAAACTGGCGGGCGAGCGTCCTGTAAAGATACCTGCACGAGAAGGGCCACAAACGGGATGAGCTACAAATGCATTAGTCATTTTTGCACCGTTTTCTGCCATATCACTGACATTAGGCATCGCAATACGTGCGGCTTCTATCATTTTATTGATATCACCTTTATAACGAGGAGGTGTTGGTCGCTGAGCTAATGCATCTACATCTAAGGTATCCAGTACAAAATCAAGTTGTCCTGTGCCTAAATCATCCATTACGATTAACAGTACATTCGGTTTTTCAGGTGTGCCACCAGCATGGGCTGATATTGGAAGGCTTAAACATGACGTGGCAATGATCCCCGCGAGTATGCTTTTTTTAATAAAAGGTAAGGTCACAGATTGTCTCCAAAATAAATAAAATGAAATAAAATAAGAGTCACTTGAGATAGTTTTTTTGCATCGCCCCAAGTGCATCACTGGCAAGGCCTCCACGAGCTATCGCTTGACGCATTAATTGCATGCCGATTGCCGTGTGATGAAATATTTTTTTATAAGAGTGACATAGATAATTGTGGCGATATTTTTCGCCTTCTATCGCAATAATGCGATGTTTAGGACAACCGCCATAACATAAGCTTTGCACTTCACACTGTTTGCAAAGGTTGGTTTGTTTATCGTATTTATTTTGACCAAAGCGTTGCTGTGTTTTTGATGTTGCGAGCTGTGCAAGACTTGTTAGTTGTATGTTGCCTAAATTATTAGCGGGATAAACATAGTGATCACAAGAGTAAACATCACCATTGGCTTCAATAATTAATGCTTGACCACAAGTTTTAGATTGAATACATGTTGATGCAGGATATCCCATCCATGTCCCTAATAAGCTATCAAATAAGCGAATATATATTTTTCCTACATCACCTTGGCGTATCCATTCATTGAATATATCGGTCATAAATTTTCCGTAACCTTCAGCGGGAACAGAGAAAGCCGCTAATTGTGCGTTAGGACCGGGAGCATAATGTCCGCCATGAGTGTGTGGGAAACGTCTATCCACTTCGACTATGGGAATAAATTGAAAAAAAGTTGAACCTAAATTTTTTAAAGCTTGATAAGTCTCTTTTCCTTTATTCCAGTTTTGATCATTTACAACGGTTAATGTATTAAATTCAACACCATACTCATTTAGTAAATTGATGGCGCGTTTTACGCGTTCAAATGTTGGGCTACCATTGACTGAAATACGATATTTATCGTGAACGGCTTCAATGCCATCAATTGAAACGCCTAATAGAAAGTGGTTATCAGCAAAGAATTGTGCCCATTGGCGATTAATGGCAATCGCATTGGTTTGTACACTATTGGTAATTGTCTTGCCGTTAGCAAATTGCTTTTGGTATTTGACCACTTTCTCAAAGAAAGCTAATCCTGCCAGCGTTGGTTCACCACCTTGCCAAGCAAAATCAACCTGATCGCCACTGTGTGACTGAATATAGTCTTTAATATAACGACGAAGTACACCATCAGGCATCACTGTATGGCCTGTTTCTTTTGTCTCATCTTGAAAAATATTTTCTTTTTCCAGATAAAAGCAATATTCACATTTAATATTACAGTGGTAGCTTGTCGGCTTTGCCATCATATGAAATAAAGCAGGTTGATTTGATGCCATTATTTATTTCCTGAGTTTATTTTTTATCCTGTTACATTACGTAAATTTTTACAAAACAAAAGAGATTAAAATCACAAATATAGAATATCGAAAGTAAATGAAAGTTTATTGATAAGTATATAACACAATAATTTTCAATTTAACGATGTTCTCATGGCGATAATTTCGTGTTCTTTTGATTATTTGAGCGATATGACTCTTTTATTTTTCGAAAATAAATAATCATTTTGAATTTTTAATCTGATTTTTGTGAAATATTTCGCTATTAACTCTATTTCATGGCATTTTATATAGCTATATATGGTGTAATCATAAGAGTGACATTACCTTATATCATTTTATTTATTGGAAACTGATGCCCTCAAGGCTATCATTGACATGACACGAAAATAATCGTAAGCAATCGACAGTGAAATCGAAACTTTGTGAAAGAGATCAAAAGTTTTGTTTTTTTGCGTTGTCGGTTAAATTTGGCGTAGTAAACTACATTCGAAATCAATCGAAAGTAAATCTTTTGGTTTCGTAAGGAGACGAAAGTGAAAGCGGCAGTTGAGAGGCGTATGGAAATCCTCGATATGGTTAACCAACAGGGCAAAACCAGAGTCGAAGATCTCGCTGAATTATTTAAAGTCTCAAGTGTCACTATCCGCAGCGATCTAAGTTTTCTTGAGAAAAATGGCTATATCGTTCGCTCTCATGGCGCAGCAATTCCTAATACAGGCTTTATTGCTGAACTGAGTATCCATGAAAAACGTGGACAAAATGCGGGCATTAAAACATTAATCGGGAAAGCTGCCGCAACGCTGATAAAGGATGGAGACACCGTCATTCTTGACTCGGGGACAACTACACGCGAAATCGCGACACATTTAAAGTCGCGCGAAAATGTAGTCGTCATGACTAACGGTCTGGATGTCGCAATGGAGTTAGCAAATACCACAGGTGTTGAGGTTTTAATGACAGGTGGTGTATTGCGAAAAAGTGCATTGTCTTTTTCTGGCTCACAAGCTGAAAATAGTCTAAGAAATTACCGTTTCGATAAGGTTTTTCTTGGTGTTGACGGATTTGATTTACGTGTTGGTATCACTACTCACAATGAACAGGAAGCCAGTCTTAACCGTTTAATGTGTGATATCTCAGAAACGATTATTGCGGTTGCAGATTCTACGAAATTCGGTAAACGCAGCTGTCATATGATCAGAGAGTTTGGTGATATTGATGTGTTAGTGACGGATTCAGGTATTCCTGATGAGTATGTTCAGGAACTGAAAGATCATAAAATCGACGTTATCATCGTGGACGATAAGACAGCGTAATTTGCTAACTCCATTAGCAACACCGCCGGTGTTGATTATGGAGTTAGTATTTACATGCATCCTTTAGAAAAGATTGTTCAGCAACATAAATCAGGCAAACAGAATGGTATTTATTCTGTTTGTTCTGCCCACCCTTTAGTAATAGAAGCTGCTTTATTACAAGCGCTGGACGATGATTCCTTTCTGCTGATTGAAGCCACCTCTAATCAGGTTGATCAGTTTGGTGGTTATACAGGTATGACTCCCGCTGATTTCTACCAATATGTTATTGAGAAAGCGGAAAATGTCGGTTTTCCTGTCGAAAAGCTTATCCTTGGTGGTGACCATTTAGGGCCTAATCGCTGGCAGCATCTTAATGCTGAAGAAGCGATGGCAAATGCGGATGTACTTATTGCACATTATGTTGCCGCGGGATTTAAAAAAATCCATCTTGATTGCAGTATGTCTTGTGCAGATGATCCTATTCCTTTAACAGATGAAATCGTGGCATCGCGTGCAGCTCGTCTTGCTGTTATTGCAGAAAATACCGCCAAAAAGACATTTGGTTTTAGTGATATTGTTTATGTTGTTGGCACAGAAGTCCCCGTTCCTGGTGGCGCTGCTGAAGAGCTTGATACCGTTGAGGTGACTTCACCTGATGCTGCCCGTAAAACATTAGCGTGCCATCGCCAAGCATTTTATGACGCTGGTGTGGGAGAGTGTTGGACTCGTGTTATAGGTTTAGTTGTACAGCCTGGGGTTGAATTTGATCATACCGGTATTATTGATTATCAATCTGAAAAAGCACAAGCGTTAAGCCAAGTAGTAAATGACTATTCTCATCTGGTTTTTGAAGCTCACTCTACAGATTATCAAACCAATCAAGCTTATCAGCAACTCGTCCATGATCACTTTGCTATTTTAAAAGTTGGGCCGGCGCTAACATTTGCTATGCGTGAAGGTTTATATGCTCTTTGCGCCATTGAAGAAACATTATTTCCTCTTGAAAAGTGCTCTCGATTACGTGAAAAAATGGAACAATTGATGTGCCGTGAGCCTAATTTTTGGCAAAAATATTATCACGGTGATGAACGTCAACTCGCCTTTGCTCGTGTTTATAGTTTTAGTGATCGTATTCGTTATTATTGGCCTGATGCCGAGATTAATACTGCTATTGACACATTAATGGATAATTTATCTGTTAAGCCTATTCCACTTCCCTTACTTAGCCAATATTTGCCTTATCAATTTACCCAGTTTAGAGAGGGGAAAATTGCGGGTACGCCTGAGTCATTTGTTATTGCGAAAATTCGTGATGTGTTGTCGGTTTATGCCGATGCGTGCAATGTCCATTAATTGAGGGAAACCATGGAATATTTAAGCTATCAAACCGCTGAACTTGAGCAGTTAAACGCATTTTGGACAGCGAAAGAAATTGACCAGCAACCAGAGTGCTGGAAAAAAACATGGCTATCAATTCGAGAAAAACGTGCTGATATTGAGTCTTTTTTAGAAAAAGCATTGGAGGCATCAAATAGCAGAATAATTCTTACGGGAGCTGGAACATCCGCGTTTGCCGGTAGAGCGTTAGCACCTATTTTGACGGGAGCTATAAAACGTCGTGTTGATGCTATTGCCACAACGGATTTAGTCGCTGATCCTCAAGAATATTTAGCCGAAGATATCCCTACATTACTGATTTCTTTTGCTCGTTCAGGGAATAGCCCCGAAAGTGTGGCTGCGTTAGATATTGCAAAGAAGTGCTTATCGCAATGTTACCACTTAGTTTTAACCTGTAACCCTCAGGGCCAGCTTTATCAATATTGCCAAAATAGTCATAAGGCATTGGCGTTATTAATGCCGGAAGAGTCAAACGATCGCTCATTAGCAATGACATCAAGTTTTTCTTCAATGATGATGGCGGCGGTCACTATCTTTTTAGGCGATAGTGTATTTACTGATGCTATTGCGCCGTTTTTTAGTGATTACAAAGCGCAATTTGACAAAGCAAATAAAATTATCCGCCATCAATACGCAGGAAAATTCAAACGCGTTATTTATCTTGGTAGCGGAGGATTACAAGGGCTAGCACAAGAAGCCGCATTAAAAATGTTAGAGCTGACGGCGGGTAAAGTCGTAGCCAATTTTGATACCCCATTAGGCTTTCGACACGGGCCTAAATCCATCGTAAATAAAGAAACCCTTGTGGTGATGTTTTTCTCTAATGATCCTTATACACGTCAATACGAGACAGATTTATTACGAGAGGTTATTCACGATAATGCATCAGGCAAGGTGATCGCGATCACCGCACGAAATGATAAAACTTTTTCACCAGAGAGTTTTGTTTATATTCCAGCGTTAGAGAACTGTTCAGATGTGGCGCTATTGTTCCCTTATTTGATGTTGGCGCAATCATTTGCATTTCACAGTTCTATTGCACTAGGGAATACGCCTGATAATCCATCTCCAACCGGAGAAATCAATCGAGTTGTACAAGGCGTCACAATTTATCCGTTCTCACTTAAAACAGAAGACACACAGTCTGCTTTAAATTAATAAAATATAATAAGAGAGCTAGTTATGAACACACCTAATATTGTCTGGACCCGCATTGATGAACGTTTACTTCATGGACAAATCCGCATTACATGGGGTAAACATACGGAAGCAAACCTAATTTTAGTCGCTAATGATGATGCTGCTGAAGGTCCCAATGCTGCATTTATGCAGGCGGGAATGAAAGCATCTGCTGGCGGCGAATATGCGGTTCGCTTTTTCTCTATTCAAAAAACTATTGATGTTATTAGCAAAGCATCTCCTCGTCAGAAAATTTTTGTTCTGTGTAATAACCCAACTGATGTAGCCCGTTTAGTTGAAGGTGGCGTGCCTATTACTCATTGTAATGTTGGCAATATGCATTTTCATGAAGGTAAACGTCAAATTGCGAAAACAGTCTCTATCGATGAAAAAGATCTTAGTGCTTTTAAGCGTCTTATCGAAAAAGGGGTTACTTGCACAGTCCAAAACACACCAGATCAAACTCCTGTTGATGTACTAACACTCGCATCAGCCTGATTATTTCCTGATCAAGAAAACCTGCTATAGGCAGGTTTGAGGATAATTTATGATTTTTGAAGCTTCTTTAGTGGCTTTATGGGCCTTCTTTTGCGGTATCGATAAGTACGACGTGGCATTAAATATCCATCGACCATTAATTACAGGGCCCGTTGTCGGCCTGATTATGGGAGATATGCAAGTAGGATTAATTGCAGGTGCTACCTTAGAACTTGCATGGTTAGGGCTTGTACCTAATGCCGGAGCTCAGCCACCAGATGTGACTTTAGGCACCATTGCAGCAGTTGCTTTTGCGGTAATGACAAAACAATCACCGGAAGTTGCAATGGGAATAGGTATGCCTATTGCTGTTTTAATGCAGATGTTGGTGATTGGTTTCTTTGCTATGACTGCATTTACCATGGGTAAAGCGGATCGATATGCAGAAAAGGCTGACGGGGCGGGGATCTCTCGCTTGCTGATTATTACACTTATTGTCCGTTCACTCCTTTATGCTTTAGTCGCTTTTGTTACTGTTTATTTTGGTGAACATGCTGCTCAATGGATTGATGAGAACACGCCAAAAGTCTTATTAGAAGGATTAGGTATTGGGGCGAAAATGGTACCCGCAATTGGTTTTGCAATGCTTCTAAAAATTATGTGGTCAAAAGAAGTGGCCGGTGTGTTCTTTATTGGTTTCGTGATGACAACCTATCTCAAACTCCCAATTATGGCCGTCGCTATTTTAGGCGCATCAGCCGCCGCACTCTACTTCTTCTTTAGTGGTAACAATAAAAATTCAAGTCAGCAGAATGAGGATTTCGAAGATGGTATCTGATAACAGCACCGCATTGAAAACGCAGGATAAACCAGAAACAGGTTCTTTGATTGATGGCATTGATGAGTATCAAGATACTGCTGTCAGAAAAGTTATTACTAAAGGCATACTTTGGAAGTGTGCATTCCGTGGCTTATTTATGGAAGGTAACTTCAACTTTGAACGTATGCAAGGTGGTGGATTTGCTTTCTCAATTATTCCAGCATTGAAGAAAATTCACGGCAATAATAAACGCGATTATGCAACATCGTTGAAAAACCATCTGCAATTTTTTAATGCCAGTCCAAAGCTGTTTACCTTTTTATTAGGAACGGCGGTGGCAATGGAAGAGAACAAAGAAAAGCCATCGACTGTTAATGTGATGAAAGTGGCAGGAATGGGGCCGACTGGGGGTATTGGCGATGCTATCGACCATATGACCTTAATGCCTTTGACCTTAGCATTAGGTGCTTCTATTGCAATGGAAGGCTCGATTGCAGGACCTTTCGTTTTCTTCTTCTTGTATCAAATTGTGCATTTTTTAGTGTATTTCGGACTGATGTTTATGGGCTATCGCGCAGGTACTGCGGCAATGGTCAATATGAGCGATGCCACTGAAAAATTAGCGAAAGCGGCAAATATTATGGGGATCTTTGTGATTGGTGCGCTCTCGGCGACCTTTATCAAAGTGCAAACCACCGCCTCGCTGGAACTTGGTGGAAAAGTCGTTGAATTACAAACAGCCCTCTTCGACAAAATTATGCCGAATTTACTGCCACTGTGCTTAGTTTTCTTAATGTACAAAATGGTGAAAAGTACCGGTTTTTGGGGTAAGCCACCGGTATTGATTTTTTCAACCCTAGCATTTGGCGTTATTGGGCATGTATTAGGATTCTTATAAAAAAGAGATGCCCTAATTGTCGACACTGTTAATCGAAATACATTATTAACTTGCTACAAACGGGTAGTAGAACTATCTGCTACTCGCAAGGAGTTACTCATGATAGGTCTTATTGTCTCAGGACATCTTAATTTTGCTACAGGTATGGCATCCGCTGTAAAGGCGATTGCTGGTGAGCAAGAAAATATCGCGTTTATTGATTTTATTGAGTCAATTTCTCCGGATGAGCTTGAACAAAAAATGCGTGAAGCGATTAACGCTATGTCATGCCAGCAATATCTCTTCTTAACAGATTTACCTGGTGGTACCCCCTGTAATCGCGCAATGGCAATCATGATGCAAAATCCCTCTGTTGAGGTGTTAGCTGGGGTTAATTTACCCATGATTGTTAATGCGGCATTTGAACGGGAAGGGTGTTCAACGACGGAATTGGTGCAAACGCTACGCGAAATTGGTCAAGACAGCATTCAAGATATTCGAGAGCAATTGGCACAAATAGATAGTCATGATGTTGAAGAAGAAGACGGCTTATGAATCAGCGATATGCCATTTTAGCAGATAGAACCTTTACACCTGAAGGTATCCGTTATCTCTGCTATGTCCATGTTAATGGTGAAAATATTGAATCAATCACCACACAAGCACCAACAGATTGCCCAGTTATTCGCTTAAAAGGAAAATCATTATTACCCGGTTTTGTGGATATCCATATTCATGGTCGTGAAGGGGCTGATGTGATGGATGCAACGCAACAAGGGCTACAAACTATAGCCGATGCGCTAGTTAAAACAGGGGTTGTGGCTTGGGTTGCAACGACTGTCACAGCACCGATGGAGGATATCCGTCATGCGCTATTACAAGTCCGTGAGTTTGTATCAAAACCTCAAGCAACAGGTGCGTTGTTACTCGGTAGCTTTTTAGAAGGCCCTTATTTTACAGAACGCCATCGTGGTTCACACCCTGTGAAATATCTCAAAGCGCCGACCATCTGTGAATTAGAAACATTACTCGACAGTGCTGGGGGATCGCTATTGCGTGTTGCTGTTGCACCTGAAGCTGAAGGTGCGATGAATGCGATTGATTGGTTGGTCAGCCGAGGAATTAAACCAAGTGTGGCACATACAGCAGCAACTTATGAACAAGCTTCACGAGCTTTTTCACACGGTGCTGATTGTGGTGTGCATCTGTATAACGGCATGACCGGGCTTCATCACCGTGAGCCGGGATGTTGTGGTGCAGTGTTATATCACAGCGTATTAGCTGAACTTATTGCTGATGGTATCCATGTTCACCCTGTAATGATGCAGCTGGCATATCGCATGAAAGGGTATCAACAGATTGCCCTAATTACAGATTGTATGCGGGCGGGAGGTTTAGCTGATGGTGATTACACATTAGGTGCTCAAACGGTCACCGTCACCAATGGACAGGCAAAAACTGCCGATGGGTCGCTAGCTGGCAGCACTTGCAGTCTTGATAGTGCGTTAAGAAACATGGTGCAACTTGCACATATTCCTGAGTGGGAAGCGGTTCAAATGGCATCGGCGATCCCCGCTGAGTATCTCGGCATAGGGGATAAATTGGGTTATATCAAAGCAGGTCAACAAGCCAGCTTTGCCGTGGTGGATGAGTGTTTTCATCTTACCGATACATTCATCAGAGGAAATCATATTTACTCTGTATCCGGGGATAATGCATAACCTTTTCGTTATGCTCCCATCAGTAAAAATGAGGTATTTATAATGGAAATTCGTCAGCCAATTCATAGTGAACATGCTAAAAGGCTTGATACAGAAGGACTTCGTAAAGAGTTCCTGATTGAGAACCTATTCTGTGAAGGGGAAATGAATCTCACTTATAGCCATATAGATCGGATTATTGTTGGGGGAGTTGTCCCAACAACTCAACCTTTAGCATTAATGGCGGGTAAAGCACTTGGTGTTGATTTCTTCTTAGAAAGACGTGAATTAGGTGCTATTAATATTGGTGGTGCGGGTAAAGTTATTATAGACGGTGAGGTATTTGAAATTGGCCCTCGTGAAGCCATTTATATTGGTATGGGAGCCAAATCTGTTGAATTCACCAGTGATTCTGTAGAGACACCGGCGCGTTTTTATATTAACTGTGCACCAGCACATCACACCTATCCTACTCGCAAAATTACTCAACAGCAGGCCTCACCTGAAAAGTTAGGTAATGCAGAAAATTGTAACGTTCGTACGATTTATAAGTTTTTACATCCTTCAGTGTTACCAACATGTCAATTATCCATGGGGATGACAGTGCTTGAGCCGGGTAGCTTGTGGAACACAATGCCATGTCATACTCATGAACGTCGTATGGAAGTATATCTTTATTTCGATATGAAAGATGACAATGTGGTTTTCCATTATATGGGAGAGCCAACTGAAACTCGTCATTTAGTGGTACGCAACGAACAAGCTGTCATTAGTCCTAGTTGGTCAATTCATTCTGGCGTAGGAAGCGCATCTTATACCTTTATTTGGGGAATGGTGGGTGAAAACCAGGTATTCCACGATATGGATCATGTTGCTATGAAAGATCTGAAATAACAGATAATTAATTACATTTTATTCTTTATTCCTACAAAAAAAAGTGTGGCAATTATTGCCACACTTCTAGAGGTTTTAATCATGAATTTATTTGATTTAACAGGCAAAGTTGCCATTGTTACTGGGTGTAATACAGGCTTAGGGCAAGGAATGGCAATAGGTTTAGCACAAGCCGGTGCGGATATTGTTGGCGTGGGTATTCAAGATGCTCCTGAAACGCGTCAAAAAGTCGAAGCGTTAGGCCGTCGTTTTCATTACATCACGCAAAATTTAATCCAACAAGATGGATTAGATGCTTTAGTGGATGAGGCTGTTAAGGTGATGGGACGTATTGATATTTTAGTGAATAATGCCGGTATTATTCGCCGTGAAGATCTTTTGCAATTTAGTGAAAAAGATTGGGATGATGTGATTAATATTAACCAAAAGACACTGTTTTTCTTATCGCAAAAAGTGGCTCGCCAGTTTGTCAAACAAGGCGAAGGTGGCAAGATAATCAACATCGCGTCAATGCTTTCTTATCAAGGAGGTATCCGAGTTCCTTCTTATACGGCAAGTAAATCCGCGGTAATGGGATTAACACGAGCATTAGCGACGGAATTATCACAATATAATATTAATGTAAATGCAATTGCTCCTGGCTATATGGCAACCGATAACACCGCTGCACTTCGTGCTGATGAAGCGCGTAATGCTGCTATTTTAGAGCGTATTCCTGCGGGGCGTTGGGGAACACCTGAAGATGTCGCAGGTCCTGCCATATTTTTAGCCTCTAAAGCTAGTGATTATATCAATGGATATACCATTGCGGTTGATGGTGGTTGGTTAGCTCGATAATCTTATGGAGAACTAGGATGGAACACGCTAATACAGAGGCTTTACAAAGAGATCTCGTGTTACAAAATATGAAACGGGTTTATCGTTATCAATCGGCTCATCAAGTTCGTAGTGTTCGTCGCCGTAGTGGTAAAACTCGTTTTATTAAAGATACAGATTGGGAACGCGGTGTTTTATGGACCTGTGTAAGTGCGGCATGGCAAGCGACACAAGATAAAGAGTACCTTAATGGTGTGTTAAATTACACCTTACATACTGGATTTAGAACAGGTCCTAATGCACGTTTTGCGGATGATCATGTTTGCGCTCAAGCTTATTTGGCGATAAGTCCTTTGTTTGAACAATCTGAAATTCTTGAACCGACGATTAAAGCGTTTGATATCATGCTAAATGATCCAAAACCAGGGCGTGAAGACTGGTGGTGGTGCGATGCACTTTTTATGGCACCTCCTGGTTTTGCTGCTTTGGCTGAAATTATTAGCGAACGACGTTATTTGGATTATATGCATACCGCTTATTGGGATGCTATTGAACATTTACGTGATGCTGAAACTGGACTTATTTTCCGCGATCACCGCTATATTCCTGATGGTCAGGGAAATGAAATGCGTGAAGCTAATGGTGAAAAAGTATTTTGGAGTCGCGGTATTGGTTGGGTTTTGGCTTCTATTCCTCGCATTCTTCAATATATGCCTGATGATTATCATGAGCGCGATCGTTATATAACACTGTTTAAACAATTAGCGCGTTCTATCCTAGATTACCAACATGAAGATGGTTTTTGGCGCACCAGTTTATTAGATCCTGATAATTTCCCTGCACCTGAAAGTTCAGCTACCGCGCTTTTTTGTTATGGACTTGCATGGGGAATAAATCAGGGTGAATTAAATAAAGAAGAATATTTTCCCGCATTACATAGAGCGTGGTCAGCATTACAATCCTGTATTCATGATAATGGCATGATTGGTTGGGTACAACTTCCGGCATTTAATCCGCGAGAGGTAAAATTTGAGCATAATATGGATTATGGCGCTGGAGCATACTTATTAGCGGGTAGTGAAGTATTAAAAATGACGTTAAATAATTAGCTCTTTATATTAATAATTGGTAATTTAATACCTATTCCTTTTAATTTGTTTCTAACTAATATATTGGCTAAAATAAAAGTCGACTTTTTCATTTCCTCTTGCGCTCCGATAAAAATGGAGGCAGAATCAAACTGTTTGGTTTTGAGTCCGCCTCGGTTAATATACTGTATATTTTCCGGGGCTTTTCTCTTTCTGGTATTGGCATAATGCTTGAACCAGATTGATCCAAGCACCCGGCGCAGAGCATAACAAATTATTAAAATGAGACAACAGATTTATTATCAATAATAAATGAAGATATGATTTCTTATTATTTAAATAAAATAATTGATTCGCTAAGTTGAGTTATAAATAAAAGAAGAGGTAACATTAATTTGTTACCTCTTCTTATAAATTAGGGTGCTTAGATTAAAACACAACAATCGAATTAGGAAATTGTGGGGGATAACTCCCCCACAAGATTAATACTCAATTAGTGAAGTATTAACCTGAACCATTAAATACTCCTTATTAGCGGGGAATAAACAACAGGCTTCTGCTCTAATAATAGATTGCTCGGTGTTATCATGGCGACCATTATTAGCCCGATTAAAGAATATTTTTTCATTTCCTCTTGCGCTCCGATAAGAATGGAGGCAGAATCAAATTGTCTATGTTTGAGTCCGCCTCGGTTAATATACTGTATATTTTCCGGGGCTTTTCTCTTTCTGGTATTGGCATAATGCTTGAACCAGATTGATCCAAGCACCCGGCGCAGAGCATAACAAATTATTAAAATGAGACAACAGATTTATTATCAATAATAAATGAAGATATGATTTCTTATTATTTAAATAAAATAATTGATTCGCTAAATTGATTTATAAATAAAAAGAGTCTCGATGTTTTATATCGAGACTCTTTAATTTAAAAGTTACGACTTTTACTTAATTAAATAAACTGTTATTGGTATTGCTTGTATAGTCGTTGTTGTAATTAGCGTATTACTATTTTGATATCTAATATTAACACCTAATTGTGGTGTGGCTAATTTCCAAATCCCTTTTACAGTAACTGTACTACTTATTGGTTGAGGATCGGCTGTAAGCCATTGGCGAGAATAAACACTCACTTCAACCTGGTTACCCTTATTATCAATTTGGTCAGCTTCAATACCCTGATATAAATTTAAATCAGGATTAACAATACTTAGCGTTAATTGTTGTTTTTGTTTTTTTACCATTACCATAGTGGGGGAATCACTTGATAATAATAAAGCTTGAGATGAATTGACTTCGGTGGCATTAAAAAAAGCATATCCCTCTTCTTGCGTGATTTTATCTTTTACTGCATGAAGTTGATTATTATGCTGCAATACGGTGTATTCAGGCGCTTTATTATCTTGTGCTTCTATGGCTATTGCATATTCATAATTTGCATTTTTAGGGGCTTTACCGTGAGAGATAACGGCTGTTGCAAACAATTGTTCTGTTTGCTGTGAATTTCTGTCATCAACAGAGTATTGTTTTTGATAACTAAATTCTACCGTTTGCCCTTTAGCTAATTTATACAAGTTACCCGCCGGATCAATTAATGTATCGGCATTATTTAAGGTTAATTGAGTACCAAGTTGGTTCACTTTTTTACCATTAATTATAATTGATTGTAACTTAGGAACAGCAAACTGGAACAGTGTCGTTTCTGTTGTATGTTGTTTATCATTATTTTCAATACCAGAGCCTAATGCGATCACTCTATTATCAAATAAGAAATAGGATTTATTCGCTCTTAGACTTTGTTGTTGATATTTACTGTGACCATGTAATTTCATGGCAAACATACTGTTATTATTTAGTGTATTGGCACCAGAATAACGTTGTGTTGAAAGCAACATTTCTTCTATGCCTGCACTTGGCAATTGGCTTAGTTTTGCTTCTAGTTCATCATAAGGAAGGTGGATCGTAGTCGTTCCTGGATATCGATTCCAATCCCAACCTGCATGACTAAAACCAGATTTAGTTAAATCCGCAGGAATAATTTCAAGTTGCCCATATTGCAAGTAACGACCATAACGGTTGTTATTCTCATAACTTTCATTACCCACTAAATAACGACTAAAACCACGAGCGATAGCAAGCCAGCTTTGCTGTGGCGCTGTTATTGATGCTCTACGCTGGATTGCCATTGAAGCATAATTCATTGCCCATGCACCTACCGGTTCATTTTCTGCTTTAATACCTTCAAAGCTATCTTTGTTTGCTAATTTTGCATAAGCGGCTGCTAATGTAGTATCTAGCTCTTGTTTACCATCGGGCGTACCTGCAAGAGCCATCCATTTGAAGGGATCAATACTTATTTTATGTAACCCCGTAGGATGTCTGCCACTTAATACCAGAGGAATTTGTGTTTCTTTGGTATAGATACGCATTTTTAATAATACATCTTTTAAGCGTGCATGTGCTGGTGATGAAAGACGAAAAGGGGAATAACTTAAGGCATAAACACTAGGCGCTAAGCCACCAAATGCATCTTTGGCATAAGCTGGATAATGTTGTGAATGGTGAAAAATAGAGCCATCAGATTTAAAGCCACCGGCGACACCTTTAGAACTAAGAATGGTTTTGTTTAGCCAACTTTGCAATTGTGCTAAGGCTTGTTGGCGCTGTTGATAATCTGGCAACATCAATAAACTTTTTATCATCCACTGTAATTGGGTATTGAGAATATCGACATTTGCATCAACGATTTCATTATCTTTTTCAAATATGCGCCCTGTTGCGTTATACCACATCATGGCTTGTTGTGTCGGTGCTAACAGATTATGTTTTGCTAGAATATGGCGACCAATAAACCATGCATCAAAAAGCTCTCTTGTTTGATAACCTACGTGAGTAATAATTTGGTAACCACTCCCCCGTGTGAAACCTTGTTCAAGAACGTAACGAGTGCCTAATAAATAGAGCGTTTCTAATTTTTTTCTATCGATTGCTGATAAGGAGTGACTACGCAAGTAAATCGCTGTTTGAAGAAGCGTTTTGCCTACATCTCTTAGCATGTTGGCATCAAGTAATGCTTTTTGGGTTTCTTCACTAAAGACCCCCTCGACTTTGATAAAATTCTGGCGATTAGGATGATCAAGGGCTTTTGCGGTTATTGAGCCATCAGCATGTTGTTCTAAGGCTAATTTTTTCCATAATGCTAAATTTTTGTCGATCATTTCAGCGGTGATTTTTTTATCACGACTGACACCTTGATAGTATTCAAAACGTTGATAAATAGATGCCACTTCAGGCTGATCATCGCGAAACTCAGTCGCAAAATTTAATGTAGGATAATGCGCTGTGAACATTTGATCGTACATCAATAATGCACTCCAATTTTTACTCACCATTGTATTTACTGCATTATTAACATATGGAATTTGATAGTCAGGAATAGGCCAACGATTATCTAAAGGTACGCTCATAATTATTTGATCAAAAAAAAGCGTACCTGCTTGATCTGGTGCAGTAATGACTAATTTATCTAATTTGCCTGTTGCTGAGCCTTTCATATCACGAAAAGGAACTGCAATACCTCGCCAACCTGTGAAATTCAGTTCCGTTTTAAAACTTAATGCTACTTGATTATTTTGTTTAAATTGTAATGTAAGGGGCGTTGACTGTGGTTTTTCATTGTAAATCCACATCATAAAAGTGAGTGGTGTTGCTGTATTTTTATCATCTTGATAATTAACTTCATTATTAAGTGTTAATGTTGATTGGGGTTGATACTGCCATTTGAGTGACTGTACGCCATCTTTAGCATGCTCTTTACTTAGTGATAGCTGATGGTCATTTGAGGTGCTCAAGGTATTTGGCATTTCATCTTCAAAAAGATAAAGATCGCCAAAAGGTTCATGAGAAAGAGAAGGTAATGCTTGTGCGGGTAAGGATAAGCAGAAACTTAGTGTAATCGCATAAGCTAAAGAATTTTTTATTAGCATAATCAGATTTCCTGCAAAATAAAAAAGGAACGCGAATGCGCTCCTTTAAAGGTTTAATCAAGAGAGAGGAGAGAGTTTAATTTCTTGTGGAATGCCAAAGTAACTGGTGAAAATAAGTTCGGTATTATCCCCAGAAACGTTATATTTTACCTCACTGTCTTGAGCTGTGGGTTGCCATTTCCCTTTCACTGTCACATTAATGGTGACGGGGGTTGCCGCTTTTTGGCGAGTCATATTTAAATCAGGTGTTACAGCACTCACCGTCAGTATATTTCCTTCCTGATGTGTCATAACGATGGACGGCTTATCGACTTTTTTGATCCATTTATCGTCAATGACTGCTGGTTGATAAAATGCATAACCTGTTATTTGACTGAGTTTATCGTAAATAATATGTACATCGTTATCTTTACGAATAACTTGGTATAACCCATTGTTAGCACGGAATTTCTCGGCTAATTGCGCCATTTTTTCCGGTGTTGCATCTAAGAAAACCATGTACTCATAACTATGATCTTTGGGTTGAATACCGTGGTCGATCCATGCGGAGCTAAAATTTCCTTGCGTGGGTTGACGATTTTTATTTTCAGCCGAAGTCTGGTGTTGGCGGCTGACATTCACTTTTTCTGCTTGAGTAATTAAATAACCGTTACCATTACTATCGATTATCCAATCTCCTTGTTTTAGCGTAGTTTGATAAGGAAAACCTTCTATTTTTTGGCCATTAATCCAAATAGTGTTTAACTCAGGCGTAATAGCATGTTGGAATAACGTTGTTTCCACAGGGTGATCTTTATCGCTGCTATTAATATTGCTACCGACAAAAATTAAATGGTTATCCGCCGCTAAGACGGTTTTTTTAGCGGTAAAGTTAGCATCAAAACGCGCAAGATTAGCGGGATAAAGAAGATCAAACGCCATCATGCCATATTTTCCTTCAAGGGCTGATGTGCCGCTAAATCCTCGCTCACCTCGTTGCATCAAGGTGTGTGGGTTAGGGCTATCAAGTTCTTTAAGCGGAAGATGAATGGTTGTGGCGCCAGGCATTCTATTCCAATCCCAGCCTTCTTGCTGATAGCCTTGTGAAAGTTGAGATCCATTGCGAACGATTTGAGCAACACCATGACTTTGATAACGGCCATAACGGTTATCTTTATTGTAAATTTCAGATGACCATACATTGGTATTATAGGCTTTTAATGTCACCATTTTGTCTTGCCAACGGTGAATACCAAAGGCACCACCGTTAAAGGCATAGAACCCTTGAGGAAGGGACGCTGGCGTTATCTCTTCACCAAAAATAGTGGGAGATTCATTTCGCGATTTACCACTAATTGCTAAATAAATAGATGCTAACTGTTTATCTGGCGCTGGTTGGGCAGACATCGCGAGCCAATAGTAACCTTGTGCTATAGATTGTAGGGAAGGTGAGTTAAAGGGGTGTCTTCCCGCTAAAGGTAAGCCAACTTCAGGATTACTATAGATCCATGCTGAAATCATTGCCTTTTTTAGGTTATTCCAGCCACTTTCACCTACAGCAAAAGGTGTTTCTCGTAATAAATAAATCAGCTGTGAGGCATTTTTAAATGCTGGGAAAGAGTAGCCGGGATAATTACCTTCATGTCGCCATGCCGTACCATCAGGACGCAAACCGTCTTTACTCCCCGGTGGTACTTGAGTTAAGGCACCAGTGATATAATGACTAAAAGAATTGACTAAGTTAATACGTTTTTGATCATCGGGTTCAAGTAATAATAGCGCTAAATGTTGACGAGATAAGGTATTAAAATAGTCTAAATCAGAGCTATTTGCGCCAACTTTCATATCAAAACTACTTTTAAATTCTCGTGAATACCAAAGTAGAGAATCATAGACATCTGTCTGTAGATTAGCTTCTTTTAGTGCATCAGCCATTAATAATGTAGAGATATACCACCAACGTGAACTATATCCCCAGTGGTGAGTGGTTACTAGGGCACTACCTTTGACAAATCCTTGATCTAATAGATGCTTGGTCATCAAGAGGTACATCTGTTTTAGCTGTTCTTTTTGTGTTGGATCTTTTTCGAGCACATAAGCACGGCTAATATTAAACATTAATGTGGTGTAGTTACCAAGAATGACGTAATTATCAAAAAGTTGCTTGTCTTGAGAATTAAGCTGTTCTGGCTGATAGATGATAGTTTGTTTATCGGTGATAAGATGTCGACCTTGCATTCCTCCATCCGAAAGAGGGCGAATATTCAGTGCCTCAAAATCCGTTTTTAGCTTGCTGATATTCTCTTCTAAAGCAAGATTCGTCTCTTTTTCACCACCAACAAATTCATTGATAAGACGTTGGCGAATAAGATCTATCGCAGCTAAATTTTCTGGTGTTACAGGTAATTGAGGTTGTACAGTGTGAAATTCAATTTCCGGCTCTGATAATCGTGTTTTTATTTGATAATCAGACCATTGGTAACGGGCGTCATCAATAGAAAACATAATACGGTCGATATAGATTTCACCCTGATTGATATTAGAAGGGGCTTTAAAACGAATGCTGTCGACATTTGCACCTAAAGAGCGACCAATACTATCTTGAGTACCATCGGATGATGTATTTGTTGCATTTAAAGTCATCTCACGATTTTCAAGATCGTTATTTAAAGAGATACCAATAGCACGCCAGCCAGTGAAATTTAGTTTTACTTTAAAGCCAGCTTGGGCTTCGCTGGTGGCATTGAGCTTTTCCCCTAAATCAACAGTGAGATAACCATCAATAGGTTTTTCGTTGTAAAGCCAAAATGATAAAACAGGTGTAGAAGCGCGTCCCCATGCTTTAGAGGCTTCTTTATCTGTGGGAACTATAAGCTTTTTATGTAAAGTAAAACTACTGCCACCTTTCCATTGCCATAAAAGGGATTGGTTTCCCATAATGCTACGTTTATCAGATAAAGTTAGTGTTGAATTTTTATCTGATGAAAAATCAGCTAATGGATCACTTTGTGCAAAATGATAGATTTCTGATTGCATAAGATGATTGGGATCAAATGCAGGATTGCTGGTGGCAGCAATAACATGATAGGGGGTTGATAATAACCCCAATGTCATTGCAAGCGCAGTAAAACGAAATATCGGCATTATATTTTCTCCTTAGAAACGCTGGCTAACAGTAAAGCCGATACGCCCTTCATTGAATTTGTCATAACGCTGATATCCCATTGTTGTACCTAAATTTAACGATTGGGTAATATCAAGGTTTGCACCTAATTCAGCACTAATGATGTCACCACCAACGGTATTTCCTTTAATATCGAAGGTGCTTCCTCCAGTATTAAAATAGGTAAGGCTGTGGCGTTGATTAATATCGTTATTACCTGCAATATCTTTGATATAACGAAGGTTAAGAGAAGGGGTTAATTTGCCATAAGAGGTTTGGTAGTCATTCCATAAAGCAACAGAGCCACCTAATTGATTAACTGCGTAGCGTTGGCCATAAGTACGCATAGATAATGTAGAGCCTGTTTCTTCCCAAGAATCAATATTGAGCCATTGATATTGGTAAGTTAGCATCGGTTTAATATGGATAAAATCAAAATCCAAATAGGTGCCAGCGTTAATCTGATAGCCTAATTGCACACCAGAGTAGTCACCTTTTGCTTTGGTATTTCCTTGCCATCCCGTATTACCACCGATATCCCTCTCACTATCGACAGTGTAATAACCAATATTTAAATTACCGTTTAAGAATAATGTATCACTATACCAACCGGCATAAGGCATAAATTCAAAATGGCTAATTTCTTTGCTTGCATTACGTTGTTTAGCATCGGCTTTAGCGTAGTTATATGCTAAAGAAACGCCAATTAGCGCATCTTGATTTATTTCATAATCAGTACCGATTTGAATACCAGTGCGATAAGTATTGTAGCCGTTAATTCCACCTTGTTGACTTTGCGTACCATAACCGTACAGAATATTTGCCCAGCTATTCCAACCTATTTCTCTTTCTTCAATGGGGAGCTGATTATCATAGCGTAAGTAGCGATGAGCAATATTGTTGCGCATATCTTCAACCATGATTAATCCTGCTTGAATATCACTACCGTCAGCAATGGGCGCCAGATCATTTGATAGTGCAGCAATATTATTATCATTATTACCAGCGGCGACTAATAAACTTAATGCTTCATCTGAAATCTGGCTACGTGTATTATTAAATTCATTTAATACTGTTGGAATAATAAATTTAGCTGCTGCTAATCCATTCTCTGTGACATTGCCACGTTCAGCAGCGCTAATAAAATTATCCCCCCCTTCGTAGCTAATACCATAACGCGCAATTAATTGATTACCACTGACACCACCGCTAATATTTGGTGGTGTCGTTTCTAACCATGAATCTGTTTTTTCTAATAAAGGTGAAATATCTGGCGCTATGGCATTTGCATCAGTCACTGTAATGCCCGCTTCATCTTTAATTGCCGAGTCTGAAGCAATTAATACAATATCTTTATTAATGATGTTATCAACACTGGTGCCTTTAAAATCAAGTTTTGCTTGGCTACCTTTTTTAAAGGTGACATCGCCGGTAACATGTAAGATAGTTTCATCAGTATTGGTATTATCATCAAGGCGGAAAATAAGCTGGCTATTTTCCTTATTCATGAAGTTACCTTCCCATTGAATGGTTTTATCTTTACCTTGGATAGTTAAATTGCCATGGTTTTCAATTAAAGGAACACCGGTAATTTTATAGCCGTCAAATAATGCATTTTGTGCTCCTCCCTGATAAGCAAAATTGATTTTGGTATCCACATGATTATTCCCTAAAATATCACCGTGGATCTCGCCATTAACATCACTTCTAAAGCCTGTTTTTAAAGTGCTAAAATCAATCGCTGCGGTTTTTCCTCTGATAATAGCACCATCTCGGATATAAACACCTGTTCCTCGTTTAGGAAAGTTACCTTCAACTAATATTGCTGTACCATTTTCACTAGTAACGTTAGCGCCATTTAAATTAATATTACTACTAAAAGTAGCTCCCTGATTTATTTTAATTGCATTTGCTCCATTACCAGTAACAGTAATATTTTTTGTAATTGCTTGAGCTTTATATTCTGTTGATGAGCCATTAAATACTACACCGTCACCTTGTGATACATTAACATCTTTATTTATTTGCGCTGTATCGCCATTATTAATGTTTACGGTTTCACAAATGTTTAAAGTACTATCGCAATCAGACGCTACGGCTGAGCCATATATAGCTGAAAGGACAGCAGCACTTAAAAATAACAAATTTTTATTTTTCATGAGATATAACCTTATGACTATTATATGGTTTTAATTATTAGAAAGTTGCTCTTACTGATACTTTAAAATAATCTTGAGTTGACTTGCTGCCGTTATTTTTATTCTCAACACGCTCATTATAATATTCTGTCATAACACGCCATTGAGGAGATATTTGGTAAGCCATTTGTAAGGTATAACGAGTCATATCTTTATCGATATATTCACCTTTATTTGTTCTGTCTTCTATTTTTCCAAAAATAGACTTACGCATTGAGGGAGAAATAATAACACCGATAGGTGTCGTCCAGTTTACATACATACGTAATTGCTGGTTGTGATTTGTTTCTTTTGTATCATACTCTTCATGTCTTATTGCTTGTTTTCCACCATCAAAATAAGCCACTGTTGTATTGAGATTCGGGGTGATAAAGTAGCGAATACCGGGTTCAATTTCCCAACCTAAATAATCCGTATTAGTGACGCCATTACTTCGTTTGTCCTCTTTTTTTTGTAATCCAAACAAAACACTACCGGTTAAAACCCAGTCTTTATTAATAGGAAATTGATAATTTGTTTTTGATTCATAAAAGTCGATAGTTAAACGGCTACCATTATCATAGTTAGTTAAATCTTGACGTATTTTTAATCCTGGTTGTATCCAACCATTATTTAATTTAAAACGATAACTACCTTGTAAATCATAACGCTGATAACGATTTTTATTGTCATGTTCACGCTGACGAAAACCGA
This sequence comes from Proteus sp. G2675, assembly GCF_963886535.1. Taxonomy (NCBI): domain Bacteria; kingdom Pseudomonadati; phylum Pseudomonadota; class Gammaproteobacteria; order Enterobacterales; family Morganellaceae; genus Proteus; species Proteus sp. G2675. The sequence goes on along the minus strand of NZ_CAWPCB010000035.1, from coordinate 382,996 downwards.
CGTCAAAATACCAGTTCGATTTGTCTGGATTAATATTAAAATCAACACGATAACCAGAATAGTTATTCGATGTATCATAATCAGCAGATTCCCACGAGAACATCGCATTAACTGTTGCTGCGTGAGAATGAAAAGAAGTTAAAGCTAAGCCAAAAAGAGGTAAGAAAAGCACAATACGAAGTTTGTTCATGGTCTATATCCAATTCTTTATTCGCTTTTATTTATATCTATTTTTAGATGTAGGACGTCTTCCTTTTATTTTATTAAAAGGATTTTTATATTAGCGAATTAGGTTTATATATAGCGCCATAAGGTTATGGCGCAGATGTTTTTATTATTTTTCTTCACATATTGATATTTTTTTATTTAATTTATTCGTTGTCGCTGTAATAAACTCAGTCGCTCTCCAAGAATCTCCTGTTTTTTCTAACCAAGGGGTTAATTCTTCTTTAATTAATTTATCAATTAAAGGCATATTATCTTTGGCAATATTTTTCATTTGATATGGATCGTTCACATTGTCATATAAAGTATATTTTAATGGTTGCCCATCTTGCCTATCTATCACCAAAGTATGAGTTTTTGTTCTTACACCTCGTTTACCGAATGAAGGTTCACCATAAGGAATAAAAAGATAAAGCTGAGAGTTTGCTGTGTCGCCTTTGCCTGTGATGACTCTATCTGCAAGATCTGTGCCTTCTACTGAATCAGGGATCCATTCTGATAAACCAAGTAACCCTAAAATAGTTGGGTAAATATCAGGTGCTGACATTAATGCATCATCAAAACCTGGTTTGATTTTACCCGGTAAGCGAAACATCATAGGGACACGCATCGATTCTTCATACGGATTATTTTTTGTTGCTTGTCCATTTGATCCTAAGCAACTGCCATGATCAGAGAAGAAAACGACGAGAGTATTATCTGCAAGGCCCTGTTTTTCTAATTCATCGACAATGCGACCAAATTGCTCATCAACACCGTTGACCATTGCCATATATTCTTTGAAATATTGAGGCCCATAACCTTCTTGATATTCACTGTCCCACTGTACATTAGGGCGTGTATTTAACTCTTTTGATGTCTTACCTTGATAAGCATCGAGGTATTTTTTCGGTACTTGATCATAAGGAGAGTGAGGTGGGTTCATTGAAACCACTAATGCAAATGGTTTTGAATTATCTCTAAATTGATTATTTTCATTTTTGAGGAACTTGATTGCCATATCGGCTTCATGTTCAGGCCCCCATTGATCGATATAAATCGGTTTATCACGAGGTGTATCGTTTGCCCAATACATCGGTTTCAAGTGTAAGTCATAAGTACCATAAGAATACCAAAAATCAAAACCATGACGCCTATCTGGAGCAGCCCATTCATTCCAATAACGACCTTCCATTGGATTATTGTAACTTTCAATAAAAGGCTCATAGGGAGCATCAAGGTGCCATTTGCCAATATACCCAGTGCTATAATCTAAGGATTTAAGTACGTCAGACCAGCATTTTGCGTAAGGAGACAAGTCAATACCTACTTTTCCACCGTAATCATGGGCATTACCTGTGATACCATTACGCACAGGGTACTGACCTGTCATAAACATGCCTCGAAAAGGGGAGCATAGAGGGTAATTTGATGCCATTTGTGTCATTACTTTGGCTTGTTTGGCAAATTTATTAAGATTTGGTGTAATCGATGGATCTTCCCCCATAAACTGTAGAGCATGGGCTCGCATTTCATCAGGAAAAACAATTAATAAGTTAGGTGCATTTTCTGGTCGAGTGCGTTTGCTTGCTGTAAAGTCACCTGAAGTAGCAAGAGCAGGTGTAGAAACAGAGATTGCTGCCCCACTGGCGGCAAGACCTTTGATAAAAGTTCTACGGGAAACAGTCATTGCTTCCTCCTATTTTACGTTTGCTTTCGAATTGGTGGTATTTATCTTATTTATACTTTTATGTAAGATCAAAAAGTAAGTTAACGAAAGATCTAGAATTGAAGGAGAGATCACAGAATGGTGTCAAATTGTAAGCAATTTGATAGAGAAAAGTCGGGTTCAAATATTGTTAATAATTATGAGTTAATTTATAAAATATTAGTAACCTATTGATTTTTAATTGGTTTTATATATAAATTGATTTTTGTTATAAATAATACTCATTATCACTGTTCGATATCGTAACTCATTGAAGAATACATATGCGTACTTTTTCTTTCATTTGTTTTCATTATCCACTAATTACCCACCATGCTTTTCCTTGAAATTGAAAATTTTCAACAATATTCATACCTAATTTTTGATGTGCTTTTAGCGAGCGGATGTTTTCACTATTAATAAATGCAATCGGGCGACCACCTTGTAACGCACCAATATATTGGTAAAGCTCGGTTAATAGCGATTTTCCGCGGTATGATTTATCAATACATACAGGACCGTAAAACCAATTATGGTATGTAAGGCTAGGAAAACGTCGGTTAATTTCTTGAGCAATAGGTGGAAGAGAAAAAGAACTGACCGGAAAGCTGAAAACAACTGCTATAATCTGTTCTTGGTCAGTTGCGACTATGGCATTGGTACTACTTTGGTACATAGCTTCAACTTTATCGTGTGGATAATCACCATATAATCCACCTTGCTGTGACTGTGAGTTTTCTTGTAGTAATGAAGTCACTGCTTTGATATCAGCGAGGGTCATTTTTCGTAATGGATAACTCATGTTGTGTCTCTTTCAGTTATGGAGAATTATGTCATTATAGGAAAAATGTCACTATCACAAAAGGGAATAAAAACAGAAGATAAGCTTATCTTTTTAATAAGTGTTATGCATTTATTTTATTTAGAAAAATATTGTTAAGCAGCAATAAGGATACTACTGCTTAAATAATAAAAAACTTTCTTATTAAGAGGTGAGGTTAATTAATAAGATCACCAGCCATAAGCTAATCCGCCGCCAAAAATAAGCTCTTGTTCACTATTAATTGATGAGTTAAATCGAAATGCTATATCATTATTTGGCTGATATTGGATACCTCCAGCAAGTGCTATGCCAGTACGATAATTACTAATACCGAGGCCACCACTAAAAGTATGATGAGTAAGATAAGGAATATTGCTCATGGCAATTGAGGAAGCAATACCTGCATAGACTTTTTTTTCTAATGAAATAACTTTTTTATCCAGTGCTTCAATTGCATCGGTAATTGATGCTTGGCGTCTTCGATAATAATCATCAAACTCATGGATGGTTTTTTTGATGGTGTTTAAGTTATTATTAGTTTGATTTCTAAAAACATTTATTTGGCTATCAGTTAACCTTTTATTTTTACTAAGTAGTGCTTTTGTTTGTGCCAGATTGACTGCATCAGTATTATTTTTACCTTCACTGACATTGGTGAGTCGTGCTGTTTGTTTCTCTTCATTATTGCCAAATGAAACCGTATTTTCCTCATTGGCTAATGCACCATAACCAATAGCAACCGCACGAGTATTGGTGGCTTGGCTATTGATACCTATAGCTGTGGCACCGCTACCGGATGCTTGACTATTGTCACCGAGTGAAAAACGGGCAAGATTATCATGGTTGGGAGTTAGTGAATTATCTATATTTGATGTTGGTAAGGTATTAGCGTAAGAGAGAGTAGGGAATAAAAAAGACACTAAAAATATTTTTTTTAATAGCATGTTATTCGTCCTGTAATGGATAACAGAGTTGCCAATAAATGCTAAATGATTCTTTTTCTCATCACAATCTAGAATAAATGAAATCACTCTTAAAATTAATTTTGTTTAATATAGCATGCTATTTAATTTATTTTTATTAATTATTATTTATTCTATTTTTAATAAAACCGCACCTTATATAAGATGCAGTTTTAAATAATATGTTAATGGCTCTTTTTTCTAAAAGCGAATGCAACTGAAAGTGCTTGTAGTAAACATAATGTTGAGGTTTGAGAACGAAACATTTTTATTTGTGCTTCTTTTACAGTTAAACAAACATCACTTAGACTTGCTAATGGGCTTATGGGGCTATCTGTTACAATAATTTGTTTAGCCTCTTTATAAGCTGCAATCTCACACATTTTTTGCATTTCTTCTGAATAAGGGTGGAAATGGATGCCAAACAGCACATCTCTATGTGTAATATTCCTAAGTTGTTCTTTATACATTCCCCCTAGGCAATTAACAAAGACGGTTTCACAAGGGATATGAGAAAGCGCGTGAAAAAAATAGCTCGCAGCACTAAAAGAATGGTGAAAACCACCTATATAGATAGTTTCTGCATACTCAAGTAGTTGTATAGTTTTATTTAACATATCCTTATGGGTTTGATGAGCTAACTGTTGCAAAGCGTGGCTATTGGCTTGTGCAAACTCTTGCAGAATATAATCTGGCTCATTTAAGTTTGGTGGTTCCTTTTTGTATTGCTGCTTATAGGTTAATTTTTCATTGTCCATTTCACCCATTAAATGACGTTGAAATAAAAGTTTCATTTCATTAAATCCTTTGAAATGAAATGCATTGGCAAAACGGATTAATGTTGATGGAGGAACATTTGCTTTATCTGCAAGGATCGCGATTGTATCAAATGCTACACTGTTTTTATTATCCAAAAGATAATGTGCAACCTGCTGTAGCCTTTTACTTAATCCATTATAGCGGGAGCGAACTTGTTCCTGTAGTTCATTCAGATTTGTTGCAGTAGACATAGTGCCCTCAATAAAAATACGGCTACAATTGTAGTGTTTTTTCAAGTCAAATTGAATGTTTTTAGTTAATAACTATTAAAATGAAATCATGAGTTAATTTTAATTAAATAAATAACCTAAAGGTAATTATTCAATGTTAAAATCTCTATTCGTGTTAAAAGTAAGATGGTTTATTATCATAATGTGAAACTATTTTTTTGAGTTTAACTTTGGGTGAAATAATTATTTCAAGTCTAAAGTAAAACCCATTATATTATTTTAAGTCTTATGGTGGGCTATTTTTTATTTGTGATTGTGTTTTTTAATTCATTTTAAATTTAATTTATTGCCATATTTTAAGTTGTTTTGTTGGTGTTTATTACTAATTTAAAATAGATTAGTGTTTTTGTGCGCAATGGCTAATATTTATAATAGGTTACTTGCCTTATTAGATAATAATAGTAATTTATTGCTATCTTTATTTTAAATTATTTTGAAGGCTTAGATTGTTGTATGGATAGTGAGGATGTTTGGTTTTATTTCTTGATGTGTTATTTTCATGAACACTATTCTGAACTTATTTCAGTTATTTTTATTATTAGCTTTATTGGAATTATTTGGGGTATTATTCATGAAATGCGCTGGCTATCTGTTTTTTTTACACTACCGCTGTTAATTTTTGTGGTTGGACTCATTTTTTCTAATTCTTGAGTTTAGGCGATGTTAAGTAAATCATATATAGCTTTGTAAATTTTTTCGATATTAAAATTAACTGACTCGCCTATTTATTCTCACTTCATTCGCTACTTTTCTTTTATCGTAACAATATTAATACAGTAACAATATTAAGTTAATTTTTTGTTACACCTTCGACTTTACTGTTACATAAATCGCCTATATACTGTTTTTTGTATATATTATAATCAATAATTATATTGATAAATTAATCAATGAGGCAACTAATAAGCGATAATGACTCATTGATTATTATTGAAAAAGATAAACAAATAATTTGTTGAATTTTAGACTAACATTTTATATTTAATCTACTAATATAGTTAACGGCTTGTTAATAAAATATCGATTGAGGATCATTATGCAGTGGCGGAATACATCTACTCGCTATGGGCACTTGTCGCTTCTTTTACATTGGGGGACAGCATTAACCGTCTATGGCATGTTTGCCCTAGGATTGTGGATGGTAAATTTAGGCTATTACGATAGCTGGTATCATTCAGCCCCTGAAATACATAAAAGTATAGGGATAATTCTATTTATTGTTCTTCTTTTCCGAGCAATTTGGCGTTGGATTTCTCCTCCACCAACAGCATTATCCAGCTATAGCCGACTTACTCGCATTAGTGCCCATGTGGCTCATATGCTGTTATATCTAATTTTATTTGCCATCATTATAAGTGGCTATTTAATTTCTACTGCTGATGGTCAGCCAATATCTGTATTCGATTGGTTCTCAGTACCTGCTGTTTTCACAGGGGAAGGGGAACAAGCTGATTTAGCCGGTGATGTACATCTTTATTTAGCCTGGGCGGTTGTTGTGTTATCGCTATTACATGCCGCGGGTGCATTAAAACATCACTTTATAGATAAAGATATTACATTGAAACGTATGCTTGGCATAAAAACACAATAATTAAATTTATATTACCCTGTTAATAACAATATTATGGAGAGAACAATGTTTAAGAAGGCGTTATTGAGTTTAACTGCAGGTGCATTATTATTTAATGCTAGTTCAGCATTAGCGGCTGATTATCAAATTGATAAACAAGGGCAACATGCTTTTGTGCAATTTCGTATCCAACACTTAGGTTATAGCTGGTTATACGGCACATTTAAAGATTTTGATGGAAGCTTCACTTACGATAAAGAAGATCCTTCAAAAGATAAAGTCGATGTTGTGATTAAAACGGGTAGTTTAGATACTAATCACGCTGAACGTGACAAACACTTACGTAGTGCTGATTTCTTTAACGTCAGTAAATATCCTGAAGCTAAGTTTGTCTCAACCAAAGTGACTCGTGATGGTGAAAATTATACGGTGACGGGTGATTTAACACTTAATGGCGTTACAAAACCAATTTCACTAAATGCAAAATTAATTGGTGAAGGTACTGATCCGTGGAAAGGGTATCGCGCTGGTTTTGAAGCAACAGGTAAAGTTAATCTGAAAGAGTTTAACTTTAAATCAGATTTAGGACCAAAATCGCAAGAAGCAGAATTAATCATCTCTGTTGAAGGTGTGAAAAAAAATTAAACGTAGCGAATATTGGTAAGCAATAATTTGCGATATCACCTAATAGATTAAAAACTGATGCTTTTAGCATCAGTTTTTTTTACTTAAGATACGTAACTTGTCTTATACTTACTTAAGAAAATTTCTGTAAGATAGATAAATCGTTATTAATTATTAGAGAGTTTATTTTTTATAAGTGATAAGAAAGTGGTCAAAATGAGGAAAATAAGATTAAGCTTATCTAATAATTTAAAGGTGAAAAATTATGCTAAAAAAATTACGACATACTTTATTAAGTACATTAATTATTTCAGGTACCTTTTTAAGTAGTATAACTACGGCGCAAGCTTGTACCCGAGTTGTTTATTTAGGTGAAAATAACCAAATAATTACCGCTCGTTCTATGGACTGGAAATACGAAATTGGTACTAATTTATGGATATTCCCTCAAGGAATGCAACGTTCTGGTGAGGCTGGTGATAATTCAGTTCAATGGCAATCAAAATATGGTAGTGTGATTGCATCAGGTTATGATATTTCTACTACTGATGGTATTAATGAAAAAGGATTAGTGGCTAATTTATTATGGCTTGCTGAATCAGATTACCCAAGTTATTCCAAAGATAAGCCTGCAATGGCTATTTCTGCATGGGCACAATATGTATTAGATAATTTTGCTACTGTTGAAGAGGCGGTAACTGCTTTAAAAGATGAGCCTTTTATTGTCTTAACAGACAAAGTACCCGGACAGGATAGAGTCGCAACGTTACATTTATCATTGTCTGACAGTTCTGGTGATAGCGCAATTATTGAATATATTGATGGTAAACAGGTGATCCACCATAGCCGAAAATATCAAGTGATGACTAACTCCCCTATATTTTCTGAACAGTTAGCATTAAATAGCTATTGGCAGCAGATTGGTGGTACGGTAATGTTACCGGGTACTAATAGAGCATCGGATCGTTTTGCAAGAGCCTCTTTTTATATTAATGCTATTCCTAAATCGCAATCGAGCAAAAAATCACTTGCCAGTGTATTCGGGGTGATCCGCAATGTTTCGGTGCCTTATGGATTAAGTACCGTAGAATCTCCAGAAATATCATCGACTCGTTGGAGAACTGTCGCTGATCATAAAAATCAGCTCTACTTTTTTGAATCTGCATTATCACCAAATACTTTTTGGGTTGATTTGAAACAAATTGATTTTTCAAAAGAAACAGGAAAAGTGATGATGTTAGCGTTAGGCCAAGAGCAGTCAACGATTTATTCAGGAGATGCAAGCTCTCAGTTTAAGCCAGCGAAACCTTTTAAATTTAAAGGGTTAGAAAATATACCAATACAAAATTAATAGAAATTAGATAAAAATGAAGTTATCGGCAGTCGTTAATTTTATGGAGACATCGTCTTTTAGCAGAAAGACGATGTCTTTCTTATTGATCTTGAATAGTCTTTTTATTATTTACTCGATATTACTTTCTCGTGGTGTTTATCTTGATTGGGAAATACACGGTTTTGCTGACTGGCTAAAATCGTTAGGTATATTGAAATTACTTGATATTCCTAAAGTGATGTTAGCGAGTGCACTTATTTTGCTCTCTTTCTTTATGTATATGGGGGCGCGGATTGCGTGGTGCGTTTCATTAATATTATTAGTGACGATCGTTTTTTTAGATGTCGCGGTTTATCACCAAGCTGGTACTCAAGCCTATACTTCATTAGTATTAGCCATTGTATTGGTTATCAGCCGGCGTGCTTTTCCTCATCATAGCTTAACCAGTGCCGGTTTTGTTGCTTTTATCTGTACGATTTCGCTACTGTGTTTCTCTATGTTAGGCAGCCTCTATATTGGTGATGAATTTAAACCACATATCACAACGTTAATGGATGCTTTCTACTTTTCCATTGTCTGTATGACAACACTTGGTTTTGGCGATATCGTTCCTATCTCAAGTAATGCGAGAATGTTTACCCTAACAGTGGTTATTTTGGGGATCACTGTTTTTACGACTTCTATTGTTTATGTGATGGGATTTTTGGCTCGTGGTACTCGCGATATAGTGAAGAAAAGGATCGCTAAAATGCATGATCATTTTATTATTATTGGCTCTTCAATGTTGGCAGCACAATTAGAGAAAGGGCTTAGAGAGCAAGGTAAACCGGTTATTGCGATTTGTTCGGATAAAAAGCAAGCCATGTATGATAAAGAAGCCAATATTATTGAAGGTGATCCAACCAATGTAAAAACATTACAAACGGCAAATATTCGCCAAGCGAGTTGGGTGGCGACGTTATCTGAAAGTGATGCGGAAAATACCTTTATTTTATTAACTATTCAAGAGTGTCCAGACCTTCAAGCGAAATTAATCACTATCATTAATAAAGATGAGAATAGAGAAAAAATAAGTCGATTACGTCCAGATATGCTGTTGTCTTTAGCTTCGTTAGGCAAAGAAATTATGATGAAAGTCCTTTGTGGTGAATCTATTAATTCGTCTGATGTTACTGATTTATTAATCAATAAATATTTAAAATAATGTATGTCAAAAATCACCCTTTACCTAAGAGAGTGATTGCAATAAGATGTATTTAAAATGCATCTTAAGAGAGGTTGAATTATGGAACTTGTTACGTATAAAACGCTACCTGAATGGCACTTAACAGCGATCCCTTTAGCATTATTAGAGCGTCATAACACAAAAGAAGGCACTTATGCGCAAATGCGGATATTACAAGGGAGTATGACATTTGTGCTATTTAAGGATGATGGAGAACAAGTGTTCTTAGAGTGTGATAGCGAAAATCAGCCTCCGCTTATTCAACCTCAGCAATGGCATAAAATCGATAAAGCGAGTGATGATGTACTTTGCCAGCTCTCTTTTTTATGCACTCCCGAAGATAAATTTTTTAAAGAAAATGATTTGTCATTACCTCATTCAGAAGTGCGTTATATGGCAACATTGACTACCCCATGTAAAGTGCTTGATTTAGGCGCAGGACGTGGTCGTAATAGCTTCTATTTAGCATTACAAGGTTATGATGTGACCGCATTAGATATTAATGCCGCTCATATTGATGCAATTGAAGCCGTCAAAGCTAAAACCGGTTTAGCGATCAAAAGCGGCTTATATGATATAAATGAAGCAGCATTAAATGAGAAATACGATATTATTATTTCTACTGTGGTTTTGATGTTTTGCCAGCGTCAACGTATCGCAGATATTATTAAAAATATGCAGGAGTGTACAAATCCAGAGGGGATTAATGTCATTGTTTGCCCTGTTGAAACAGCAAATAGTGGGTCTGCTGAAGTTCCTTTCAAAACCTTCTTGCGCCAAGGTGAGTTAGCAGATTATTACCAAGGCTGGGATATTATTAAATATAATGAAAATTCAGGGCATCTACATAAAACTGATGCTAATGGTAATCGTATTCAACTTAATTTTGCGACATTAATTGCGCGTAAAAAATAATAAATAGATGGTGAGAAAAATACCCTCGTTAGATCACAGCGAGGGTATTTTAGTATTTGAAAACTATAGGGGCTCTTTGGTAGCCTCTGTTTTTTCTTTGGCTTCTGAGCGTTGTAGTATTCTTTCGAGTAGAACCGTATAAATAGGTCGCCCGCCTAATAATTGCGCCAGCATGGTTGCGCCAAGACAGGTAATTATCATCGGCAAAATAAGTTGATAGTTATCGGTCATTTCTAGAACTAACACAATCCCAGTTAGTGGTGCTCTCACCGTTGCGGCAAATAAAGCACCCATTCCAGCAATAGCAAAAGTGCCAATTTGAATTTGATAATCAGGGAAAAGATAGGTTGCCATTAATCCAAAAGCGCTACCAAAGAGTGTGCCTAAGGCTAATGTGGGGGCAAAAATTCCTCCTGGTGCACCGGAGGAGAAGCTGATAATGGTGGTGATGGTACGTAACACAAAAAATATTAGCAGTGCAGTTAACGAATATCCTCCGGCACTTAATGCAGGAATAATACTAAAACCGCCTCCGGTTATTTCAGGAATAATCAATGCAAGTAAACCACATGCACCACCAATCACGCCACCGGCTAAAACAAAACGTGAGGTTTTATCTTGATAAAAATGTTGGAATTGTGTTTGAACATAAAACAGTAATTTACTAAAAATAACCCCAACAACACCAAATAACATTCCTAACACTAAATAGAGCCACAGTGTATTCATCGGCGCTGAAGAAAATTTACCTATCTGTATGACGCCTCCTTCACCATTAATTAGGCGAAATACAATACAAGACATGATCACGCCAATGAAGACGGATTTAATAGAGATTAAATTATATTTAAATTGTGGTCTCATCTCTTCAATAATAAATAGAATGCCTGCCAAGGGAGCATTAAAGGCAGCCGTTAAACCGGCAGCAGCACCTGTGGCTAATAGTGTTTGGCGTGTTCCTTTATCTTTAACGCGAGAGACATCATTAACGAGTTGACCAATATTAGCCCCTAGTTGCACGGTGGGGCCTTCACGACCAAGTACCATACCTGAGCCTAAAGTACCGATACTGGCTATAAATTTTACTGGCAATACCCGCCACCAACGAACTGGCCGAATATCTATCATTGCTCCTTCAATTTCCGGTATACCTGAACCACCAGATTCCGGTGAAAACTTCTTCACTAAGTAGTAGCCACTCATGGCTAAAAGAGAGGAAACAAGTAACGTGCCAATAGCCAAAAGATAAGGGTTGGTTAATGCCTCGGCTAATTTATCTTGTCTTAAATGAATGACCCAGCCAACGGCTTTTTCAAATAGTACCCCAATTAATCCGGCTAACGTACCGATAATGGCGGAAAGAATAAGCGTTTTCACCGGGGCAAGGTTAGTTTCTTTCGCTTTTCTAAACCAATTAAAGCGTTGTTGATTTTGCGATTTTTTGCTCGTGTTTCGCTGATACATAATTTATGTTTTATATATAAATAACAATGTATCTAATAATAGCGTAATTTAATCATCAAGTGATATTTCTCACATAATGTAATCAATTTCATAATTAGTCGGTTTTTTTTCTAGCATATTTCCTTTTTTTCATCTTTAGTGTATCTGATAACAAAAAATATATATTTACATAACATTTGGATAAAAAGGGTAACGTATGGATTTCATCACAAATATATTAAGCGCTATTAATGGCGTGGTGTGGGGAGTACCGATGTTAGTCGGTATTCTAGGCATCGGTCTATTTATGCAGTTTAGACTCTCTTTTCTGCCAATTAGAAAATTAGGTACAGGATTTAAACTTTTATTTGAGAAAAATGATAAAAGAGGTGAGGGGCAAATCTCACCTTTTAATGCATTAATGACGGCGCTTTCTGCCACTATCGGTACGGGCAATATTGCTGGAGTCGCTACAGCGGTTGTATTAGGTGGACCGGGAGCGCTATTTTGGATGTGGATGACTGCTTTAGTCGGTATGGCGACTAAATATTCAGAAGCTGTGTTAGCGGTACGTTTTCGTGAGGTTGATAAATACGGCAACTACGTTGGCGGACCGATGTATTATATTAAAAACGGTTTAGGTAAAAAATGGCTTTGGTTAGGAACGCTATTTGCTATTTTTGGTAGTTTTGCTGGCTTCGGTATAGGTAATACGGTACAGGCAAACTCAGTGGCGGATGTTTTGCAAAGTAATTTTGGTATTTCTACCACAGTGACAGCAATTGCATTAGTTATTTTAGTCGGTGCTGTATTAATTGGTGGAATTAAGCGTATTGCTGATGTTGCCGGTAAATTAGTGCCCATTATGACAGTAGGGTATTTTGGGGCAGGGATTGTCGTACTCGCACTGAATATTACTGCTATTCCTGATGCATTTATGTTGATTGTAAAATCTGCTTTCACACCGGTTGCTGCGCAAGGTGGGTTTGCTGGTGCGGCTGTTTGGGCGGCAATACGTTTTGGTGTTGCACGAGGTGTATTCTCCAATGAAGCAGGATTAGGTAGTGCACCCATTGCTCATGCGACAGCCAAAACACAAAACCCGATCCGTCAAGGCTTAATTGCCATGTTGGGGACTTTCATTGATACCATTATTGTCTGTTCTGTCACCGGATTAACGATTGTGATCACCGGACAGTGGCTGACAGGGCAAAGTGGGGCAACACTTACTGCAAGTTCGTTCTCTATGGCTATCCCTGGAGGTAACTATATTGTTGCGATCGCATTGGCTGTTTTTGCTTTTACCACTATTTTAGGTTGGAGCTATTACGGTGAGAAATGTGTGCAATATCTATTTGGACCGAAAGCCATTATGCCTTTTCGTATTGCATGGTTAATTGCCTTGCCAATTGGAGCGACTCAATCCTTAGAATTTGTTTGGTTACTTGCTGATACATTAAATGCGATGATGGCTATTCCTAACTTAATTGCATTAGCACTGCTTAGCCCCATCGTTTATCGTCTAACAAAAGACTATATAAAAGATGTTAATGCGGTTGATATTGATCTAAATGAACAAGTGAATTCTGTAAGCAAAAAAGAAGCAGAAGCGGAATAAACGCGTTTGTTTATCTAAGGCTAAATGACCATCTAAACGAATAACCGTATGTGAGCAGTTAATATTAGATATTAGGAAAAGCGCATACGGTTTTTTGTTGCTTACAGCAAATAAAAAGCCTTCTGGGGAGAAGGCTAAGAGATGAGTATAGATAATTATATTTATAAGAATATGCTTAACTAGAGGTTAATTATTCTTTGGTACTAATGAAGATGTTTTTCACTTGGCTGTAGGCATCTAACATCATTTTATGCGTTTCACGACCTAAGCCTGATTTTTTATAACCGCCAAATGGTGCATGAGCAGGAAGTTCATGATAAGTATTTACCCACATACGGCCAGTTCTAACGGCTTTTGCAACTCGTAGTGCGCGGTTAATATCTTGAGTCCAGACACCACCACCAAGGCCATATTCAGAGTCATTAGCCATTTCAATAACATCTTCTTCATTATCAAATGGGATCACACATAATACAGGGCCAAAAATTTCTTCACGTGCGACACGCATTTGGTTTGTGGCATTGATAATAATGGTTGGGCGAACAAAAAAGCCATCATCAAACCCTTCACCCGTAATACGCTCACCTCCTGTGAGTATGGTTGCACCTTCTTTTTTGGCCAGCTCAACATACCCTAAAATGGTATCCATTTGCGCTTGGCTGACTTGAGTACCCATTTGTGTATTAGGATCAAGTGGATCACCAACACGGATACGCTCAAATTCTGCTTTTAACTCTTTTAAGAATGCGTCATGAATATCTCTATGTAAGAATAAACGGGAGCCAGATTCACAGGCCTGTCCTTGGTTCATCAATATCGCTAGTGCGGAATATTTAACGGCTTTTTTCATATTCGCATCAGGGAAGACGATATTGGCTGACTTACCCCCCAATTCTAAAGTGGCTGGTACCATTTTTTTCGCCGCCGCAGCTGCAACGGTATAACCTACATTGGTTGAACCGGTAAATGCTAGTTTATCAATGTCTTGGTGTTCTAGAATAGCTTGTCCAGCAACAGATCCACGACCAGTAACAATATTTATAACACCGGCTGGTAATATTTCATTTAAAATACGACCTAGCTCTAATAATGAAAGTGAGGTGAGTGTGGCTGGATTAATAACAACGGTATCTCCAGCGGCGATGGCAGGGGCTAATTTCCAAGCAGCCATTAATAATGGAAAATTCCATGGAATAATTTGTCCAACGACACCAATGGGCTCACGAATAACAAGACTCAGGGTATTTTCGTCTAAGACAGCACTTTCATCGGTATGAGAGCGTATCACGCCTGCAAAATATCGAAAATGGTCAATAGAGGCGGGTAAATCGATGTTTTTCGATTCATTGAGTGGTTTACCGTTATCAAGAGACTCAATCCAAGCAAAACGTTCTTGCTCTTGTTCTAAACGGTCAGCAATTTTTAATAATAGCGCTTGGCGTTGAGCAGGAGAGGTTTTACGCCAATGATCAAAAGCTTTACGAGCCGCTTTTACAGCAAGATCAACGTCTTCAGCTGTACCTGATGGATATTCACTTAATAACTCACCGGTTGCGGGACTATAGGTTTTGGTCGTTTGTTGCGATGTACTGGATACCCATTCGCCGCCGATTAACATTTTGTAGCTTTCTAAGGGACGAAATTCGGATGGAACATTATTTAATTTAATCATTTTTAATCTCCAGTGTAGGGGGAGTATCGTCAAATTCTATAGTTTCATTTCGTAATACTCGTACTATTAAAATATATCAATTGTAGTAATTTTATTAGCTATTGATGCAATAGGTAATATTAACTATCAAAAATAATAAATAGATATTATGTATACAATGAGAACTAATTAATTTAATCGATTCACCTCACTCTTTTTTAGCTGAGATATAACAAAATCATCCCGTGCGACACTGCAACATTTCTTCTCAATTTCCCTTATAAGAAAAGCCCTTTACTTTGTTTACTCACCCTCTTACGAGGTGTGAAGCCAAATCAACAGAAAAAAAAGCAAGCTCTTAAGCACAGCAATAAATTGCGTTAGATCAAACATGGCGCAGATTATTTCATCTGACACTTTTCCTACTATAAAAATGGCGTATTCTTATGTTGCATATTTAATGCAACTTATAAAAATAAAGCGTCATCTTATAGAAGGAATTCGATATGTATTGTGTGCAATGTGAACAAACAATGAGAACACCTGTTGGTAATGGTTGTGCCTATGCACAAGGTATGTGCGGTAAAACAGCAGAAACCTCTGATCTACAAGACTTATTGGTGGCAGTATTAGAAGGGCTGTCAGCATGGGCATTAGCTGCGCGTAGTGTTGATATTATTGATCACGATATAGACAGCTTTGCGCCACGGGCTTTCTTCTCGACGTTAACCAATGTTAATTTTGATTCTGAACGTATTGTTGGATATGCCAAAGAGGCTATTTATTTACGTGAAAGCTTAAAATCACGTACGTTAGCCAAAAATGCAGCCATCCAAGTCGCTCATCCTAAAGCCGAAATTCAATTAGAAGGTAACGACTTAGCCAGTCTACAGAAACAAGCCCAACGCTTTGCATTAAATAATGATAAAGCGCAAGTGGGGGATGATCTGCATGGTTTACGTATGCTTTGCTTGTATGGCTTAAAAGGTGCTGCTGCTTATATGGAGCATGCTCATGTTTTAGGCCAGTACGATGATGAAATTTATGCTGAATATCATCGTTACATGGCATGGTTAGGTACCGATCCTGCGGATATGAATGAGTTGCTAGACAATGCAATGGGCATTGGTCAAATGAACTTTCGTATTATGGCGTTATTGGATAAAGGTGAAACTCAAGCTTATGGTGATCCAACCCCTGTTTCCGTTAATGTACGCCCAGTAGCAGGTAAAGCTATTTTAATTTCAGGCCATGATCTGAAAGATTTACAGATGCTACTTGAACAGACCGAAGGTAAAGGCATTAATGTTTATACGCACGGTGAAATGTTACCCGCCCATGGTTATCCAGAGCTGAAAAAATATAAACACTTAGTCGGTAACTACGGAAGTGGTTGGCAGAATCAACAAAGTGAATTTGCCAAATTTCCTGGCCCTGTGTTAATGACATCTAACTGTATTATTGATCCTAATGTGGGGAACTATGGCGATCGTATTTGGACGCGTAGTATTGTTGGTTGGCCGGGTGTGAAACACATTAAAGGTGATGATTTCTCTGAAATGATTGAGCAAGCGCTCTCTTTAGAGGGATTTCCGTACAGTGAAATTGAACACTTAATTACTGTTGGATTTGGTCGTCAAACACTCTTAAATGCGGCTGATACAGTGATTGATTTAGTTTCACAGAAAAAACTTCGTCATGTCTTCTTAGTTGGGGGATGTGATGGTAGTCGTGGTGAACGTAGCTACTATACCGATCTTGCTCGTGCCATTCCCCAAGATTGCTTAATTATGACATTAGCTTGTGGTAAATATCGCTTTAATAAACTTGATTTTGGCACATTAGAGGGCTTACCGCGCTTACTTGATGTGGGTCAGTGTAACGATGCCTACTCTGCGATTATGCTAGCGGTTAATCTTGCAGAAAAATTAGGTTGTGGTGTAAATGATTTACCCCTGTCCTTGATTTTGTCGTGGTTTGAACAAAAAGCGATTGTTATTTTATTAACCCTACTCTCATTAGGGGTAAAAAATATTTATACTGGGCCGACTGCGCCTGCATTTTTAACCGATAATTTGCTCGCAATACTTAATGAAAAATTTGGTATGCGTGCGATCACCACGCCAGAACAAGATCTTCAAGAAATTCTTTCTGCTTAATTTATTTATTCATCATCATTGCCGAAGCCTAAAGGCTTCGGTAAGGAAGCAATATCCATGACGATGCCAACAGCTCTTTGTCCTAATCGTATGCAAGTTCACTCTATCCATCAGGAAACCCCGGAAGTGTGGACACTGAATTTAATTAACCATGATTTTTATCGTTATAAACCCGGCCAATTTGCACTAGTCAGTATTAATAATAGCGATGAAACAATGCGAGCTTATACGCTCTCGTCTTCTCCGGGATTAAGTCCTTTTGTCTCTTTAACGGTTCGTCGTATCGACAATGGGGTGGGGTCAACGTGGTTAACATCTCAAGTTAAGCCGGGTGATTATCTCTGGTTATCAGATGCACAAGGAGAGTTCACCTGTGCAGATAGAGAAGGAACGCGTTATTTAATGCTCGCTGCGGGGTGCGGTGTGACCCCTATTATGTCGATGACGCGTTGGTTGTTAAATAATCAACCTAAAGCGGATATCACGGTCATCTTTAATATTCGCGAACAGAGCCAATTTATTTTTGAAAAAGAGTGGTTAGAGTTAGCTAATGCTTATCCCTATAATCTCAATTTTATTATGATGCCTAAGTTGCCGGATGATAAGGGAATTTTTAGTGGACGTATTTCTCAAGAAAAACTAGCCGCTTTAGTGCCTGATATTGCCAGTCGTACTGTTATGTGTTGTGGGCCTAATAGTTATATGGAAGATACTGCGCGTTTTGCCAAAAATCTTGGTGTTTGTGCAGAGAATATTTTTATGGAACGTTTTGGTGATGAGCCAATGTGTGTTGATGAAGCACAACAACTTACTATGACTATTCGTCATCCGTTAAAGCAAATTAACGTACCGGTGGGGATGACATTATTAACAGCGATGGAAGAAAACAGTGTTCCTGTTTTGGCTGCTTGTCGTGCTGGAGTGTGTGGTAGCTGTAAAACACGCATTGTGAAAGGTGATTATGAGGTCACCAGCACCAGTACTTTAACTGCTGATGAGATAGCACAAGGTTATGTTTTAGCTTGTAGTTGTCGATTAACAGGTGATGTTGAACTAGCCTAATCATTCATTTTATTATCTATTCTTTATCTATCCTTCTATTTTACCCCGCTAATTTATTAGCGGGGTTTTTTGTTATTATTTTTAAAAAGAGAGTTTATTTATTCAATATAATATATAACACGTAAAGCTATAATGAATTAAATATTTATTTTACTTAATTAGCAGTTTACTGATACACATTCTGCTATTATTTAATTTATGATAGGGAAAGGGGGGATATATGAGAAAATTGTTATTTATTTGTTTATTTACTGTCATACTTTCTGGTTGCGAAAAAAATCAAACCCTAGATGGCTCTAATGTTGAGTCATTACGAATATCGATTGTAGAAATGCGCAATTCATTACCGCTTGAAGAGCAGCAACGCTTTGATGAAGCAATAGAATTAGCCATGCTAAATGATATTAATTTTAATGATTTAGTCATTGCTGGGCGCAATAAAAATGCTGATATGATCACGCGAAAAATGTGTCAATCGTTAGATGGTAAAACAGTCAATGAGATCTTCTCACAAGCTGAAGAAATAAAAGTACAAAAATTAGCATTAAAATAATCAATTAATAACCAATTTATTTAAAACTATTTTATTCATCTCTATTTGAGGTGAGTATTTAATTAATGATGTAAAAAATAAGCGATTTAAGATTTATCAATAGAACTTAAACAAAACTACGATGA
The DNA here is from genome assembly GCF_963886535.1 of Proteus sp. G2675. Classification (NCBI taxonomy): domain Bacteria; kingdom Pseudomonadati; phylum Pseudomonadota; class Gammaproteobacteria; order Enterobacterales; family Morganellaceae; genus Proteus; species Proteus sp. G2675. Next base: position 363,972 of record NZ_CAWPCB010000035.1, on the reverse strand, counting down.
GACTTTTCATTATAATGTGAGTGGTTATAATGCGCGCCGCATTCGCAAGAAAAGTGCAGTATCTCGTTAGGCGAGGCTCCTATACAAACACAGGTTACTGATCTGACGACGTCGAGAGACGCCCAAGATTAGGACAAGATATATCGACCGAAGGTATATCTCCATGTAACTTCCAGTATTCATCGGATACGTTGTATAGTGCTAAAACCGAGACGTGTAGATAGCTTTTGCATTCTCGCATCTGGTTTCGCCCCTATTGAGAACTGATTTGCTAAACACAAACAGTCATAGGGAACCAAAAAAATGAAATTTACTCCTCAACATAAAATGGATGCTGCATTAATGGCAGGCGCATCCTTAAACACACCCAATAATCATTCAATACAAGAGCAACATCATCGTTTAAAAGATGATGCTACCGTTAGTGCTTATATGAGCCAGAATTATATTTCTGTTTCTGTCGCAGATTCGGTTGAACATGTAAAAGCACAGCTGGTTAATGATTTAAAAGATGAATTAATTCCGACTTATCTGTATGTCGTAGATAAAGATAATTATCTTAACGGTATTTTGCCGGTTAAATCATTACTACTTGCTGATAATGGGCTTTTTGTTTCGGATATTATGCGCCAAACATTTTTCTCAGTTTCACCGGAGCAAAGCCGACATGATGTTTATCAGTTAATTAGCCAAAGTGGTTTAGACAGTGTACCTGTGATGCATTTTGGTAAGTTAGTTGGTGTATTACGACCTCAAGATATTGCTGATTTAATTGAAGATGAAAATACGCTAGATGCACAAATGCAGGGGGCAACGTCGCCATTAGAACAACCTTATTTAGAGACAAGTCCGGTCACTTTGTGGCGTAAACGTGTTGTCTGGCTATTAATGCTGTTTATTGCTGAAGCTTATACCAGTACGGTGTTACATGCTTTTGAAGACAGACTTGAAGCTGCTATCTCTTTAGCTTTCTTTATTCCATTATTAATTGGTACTGGTGGCAATAGCGGTACACAAATTACCTCAACATTAGTACGTGCCATGGCATTAGGTGAGGTGAGTTTGCGTAATGTATGGTCAGTATTAAGAAAAGAGATCACGACCTCGATAATGGTGGCTTTAACCATGGGAATAGCAGGATTTATTCGTGCTTGGACCTTAGGGGTTGGCATGGAAGTGATGATAGTGGTGGGATTAACGCTAATTTCAATTACGGTTTGGAGTGCTATTGTCTCTTCTATTATTCCAATGGTATTAAAGCGTATTGGTGTTGATCCAGCGGTGGTGTCTGCACCTTTTATTGCAACGTTTATTGATGGCACTGGGCTTATTATCTACTTTGAAATAGCATCTCATACTATGAGTGTGTTTGCTTAATATATCAATTCTCCCCTATTTATACCGAATAAAGCCGATAAACTAACAAGTTATCGGCTTTATTTTTTGTTTGCTAGCTTACTTTTTTTTACTCTTTAATTAATTGTAAAATCGCCTGACAATGACGACAACGATACTGGGTTTCTCCTCGTTGTACTTTATTGTGTCGGCGAAGAGTTAACTGGTGTATTTCTTGGCAGCGACAAGCATAGCTAAACGTTTTTGCTGTTACATTGCTGATATCAAAATGGTGGGTCCGTTTCGCATTAACCTGTAACACAGTTTCCATCATCCATTTCCACTCCTTGCCATGAGGTGCCACACGACCAAAATGGCGACTAACTAGCAGATGTGCTAATTCATGAGGAATAACTTCTTCAATAAAATTCTGTTTATTTTCAATCAATAATGTAGGATTAAGACGGATCTCCCAATTTGCATAATAGGCACTGCCTGCAATAGTTCCTCTCTGGTTATATTGTAGAGTGGGTTCTGGGTAATCTGTATTAAGATATTTATTGGCCTGTTGCAGTTTTTCACGCAGTGTACGCATAACACTTTGCACTAAGGCGATAGGGACTCTTACTGTTTTCATATTAGAGAGCATATAGCGCCTTATTAAAACACGCAATAAAAGAAAACTTGCACAATATATAAATTAACATATTATTAAAAAGTATATTGATTATGGAGTTTACCATGACACAACGAGTTCAACCTGATTTATTGGAAGCCATGAAATTAGCGGCTAATGAAGCCTCTAGTATGCTGAAAACGCTAGGCAATGGTGATCGACTACTCTTATTGTGCCAATTAAGTCAGGGCGAAAAAAGTGTCAGTGAATTGGAAGAAAGTTTAGGGATCCGCCAGCCTACGCTTTCTCAACAACTTACTGTGTTAAGAAATGAAGGGCTTGTGAATACTCGTCGTGATGGAAAACGTATTTTTTATTCTATTGCTGATGAAAAAGTATTGGTGCTATTAAATACACTTTATCAGCTATATTGTCCTATAGCAGGTTAACTTATGAATATAGATTGGGTTCACTTTACGCCTTGGAGCTCGGCATTGGGTGGGCTATTAATAGGTTTAGCAGCGGCTATTTTATTACTGTTTAATGGTCGTATTGCAGGTATTAGTGGGATTTTAGGAGGAGTATTAACCACTAACCAACAAGGTAATGGGTGGCGATGGGCATTTTTACTCGGTATGTTGATTACACCGACACTATTTTATCTATTTGATAAACCGTTAACACCTATTATCGACGTTTCACCTTGGCAGTTGATCATTGCCGGTGTACTGGTGGGAGCAGGTACACGTCTGGGGAATGGCTGTACCAGTGGGCATGGAATTTGCGGATTAGCACGATTATCGCGTCGTTCTATTGTTGCAGTTCTTGTCTTTATGGTGACGGCATTTGTGACTGTGTATATTCAACGCCATGTCATCGGAGGCTAAGATAATGACCAAATTAATTGCTTTTATTAGTGGCCTATTATTTAGTGCTGGATTGATCATCGGTGGTATGAGCAACCCACAAAAGATCTTGGCATTTTTAGATATTCGTGGAGATTGGGATCCGTCATTGTTATTTATTATGGGGGCGGGTCTTATCGTCAGTGCTATTAGTTACCAAATTGCACGTCATCGTCAACAAAGTTTATTAGCCTGTCCTCTGGCCATTCCAACTAAAACAGTGATTGATAAACCTCTCGTCTTCGGCAGTATCTTATTTGGTTTAGGATGGGGGCTTGCGGGTATTTGCCCTGGACCCGGTTTGGTATTAGCGGGGGGTGGTTTTACCCAAGGTGTATTATTTGTGTCAGCTATGATTGTTGGGTGGCTAATTATTGGGTTAATTCGCAAACCACAATAATCATCACTATTTTAATCACGCGCGATAAAAAACAACAAACGGACCGCATTAGCTGTCTGTTTGTTGTTTAATCTTGTTACGGGATTATTTAAAATCTGCGTAAGGAATAAGCGGGTTAGGCGGAAGATCTAAATCACCATTCCATCCATCAAATGAATAGCGTAAATACATTAGTGCATGGCTTGGCGTATAGTTTTTCGCTTGCTGAATATCGATAGCGGCACCTATAAACCAATGTGGTGTTATTCGATGTTCAATTAATGCTCTTGCTGTATAACCAAAACCATGACCCGAATCCCCCTTATCAATGATATTTCTCTCATGCTTAAATATTTCTTTTATGGGATCAGAATTAAATTTATCGCTTGAAACGAGATTTTGTAATGGATAACGTCTGCTATCATCGGTTTTTGAATAAGACCAAGAGAGAGAGCCAGATACTTCCCATGACCAATTTTCAGTACGTTGACGGTAATTAACGGGCAGTGAGAATGAGAGATATTGTTGTGGGCTATAATAACCCCCTTGCCCCAAGGTATAGCCACTAAGATCTTTATTGTAATGCCAAAGCATGCTATTTAAGCCAACAGAAATGCGGCGATCATTTTCATTGATTAACTTATAGTAATAACCACCCATGGCTTTCACACTGCTGTTATTTTTAACATTTTTTCCTGTTAATCTATCAAACGATATTTCTCCCCAATACCCATCCTTGCCTCCCAGATCATAACTGCCACTTAAACGAAGCCCCGTTTTTCTTACTCCCCCCCAAACTTGATTGGTCCAACTATCACGTTGGCCTGCAAAGGCAAGTAGTGAGCTATTTACCGGGCGACGGTGAAAATCTACACTCCAACCGAGATGATAAAAACTATCGTTATAAGCAATTTTACCTACCCAATCAGTCACATTAAAACCGAGTGGCGTGGTACCTAAATCCCATTGCCATTGCTCATTTTCCCAACCGATAGCAGGACTAACACCAAAGGCTTTTTGCTTTAGAGGGAAACAACCTGTGCGATAACAACTACCAAATTTAGCATCGTATGGCGCTGTACCTAATGTGCCACTATTTAAGTGCACAAAATCAGTACGCCAAAAGAAACGGCCATGATAAATAGGATGATCCAGTTGTAACATGGTGGTATGAGCGCGTAATTTAGAGTATCCCTCACTGCCATTTGATCCCCAATAATCATGCTCTAGGGTAAAACGCCACTCTTGTTGACGATAAAGGGTACTTGCATCATCACGTACACTACGTGATAGCCAATTATCATTTGGGTTGTTACGCATAAGTGTGGTGTATTCAATATTGTTTTTTGGCAGTGTATGCGTGATACCCTCTTTTAGCATCGCTTGTTGATAATAGTGATGAGCGGATTGAACTTGTTGGCTATCACGATAAAAACGACCAATATCACGTAAAATTAATCCATCAGCACTATCTGGCTCCTTGTCAACTTGGCGAGCTAAATAGATAAAATAGTGTTTGGCTTTATCAATATTTCCCGCCGTTTTTTCAGCGTTTGCTAAACGTCTTAGTGAATAGTGGTTAAATTTTTCAGGAGATAATTGTTCTATCTGAGCTAAGTAATAACGAGCTTGATCTATTTGATGTTGCGCTAAAGATATCTCTGTTGCACCTAATAGTGCTGTTTCATTATTAGGCGCTAAATTTAATACTGTATGATAATAATTTAATGCTTGATTGAGTTGGTCATCTTCTTCGGCCCATTGCGCTAATAACAGATAGCTTTCTATTTTTTGCTCAGGAGGAATATGGGTGAAAAGATATTCGACAGCTTGCTGTTGTTGGTTATGTTCTCTTAGTGATTGTGCATGCGCCATAATTTGACCAAAACGTAATTGGCTATCTAAGGCGTTCATACTTTCACTGCGCTGCGATAAAGGGATCGTCTTTAAGGTGTTAAGTGCTTGTTGTGCTCGCCCTGTTTTATTGAGATATAACGCATAGGCATATCGTCGAGAGGGATCATTAGGTCGTCGTTGATTAAGTTGATTAAAGTAATCCTCAGCAAGTTGGGGTTGTTGAGTGATAAGCAAATCATCCGCCAGACGATAAATATTCCAGACTTCATCGGGATACGCTTTAGCGATAGCCTTACGTTTCTCAATCGCACTGAGATAGTGTTGTTGCTGTTCATCATCAGCAGCTAAGTCTTGTTGTATACCTGAAATGATATACCCATAGTCTTGGGCTAAATTTTTGTATTGCTGTGATGTTAAGTTAGCCATAAATTGGGCGGCTTTTTGATGCGATTGTTGACGATAGAGCTTGGTCAGGCTATGCAAAGTCGCCGCATCATTAGGCTGATATTGTAGCGCTTGTTGATAATAACGTTCAGCTTGCTCTAATTGATGTTGCGCTAACTCGATATCCCCTAAACCAATATAAGCTTCACTTTTATAGGGGCTGAGTTGACGTACTTGGGTAAAATAGCGCTTAGCGGTAGAGTACTCTTGATTTAATAACGCTTCATCAGCCTTGGCAAGTAAATGCCAATATTGATTTGATTGCAACAGCGTACGCCACAAATCACTATCGTTGTGTTTGGGAGCCAATGTGAGTGCTTGAGAAAGATAATAAATCGCGGGTGCTCGTTGATTTGCGCGCGAATAGCGCACGCCTAATGTTCCGATTATATCTGCATTATCAGGCTGCTGGCGTAACTGCTGTTTTAATGCACGAATAGATATTGTGTTATTGGGGGCAGAGGTCGCTGAGGGAGTAGATAATGCTGGGGCAAGATGATATTGCTGATAGATATTAACTATCTGTTGGTTATTGGGGTAAGTGTGATAAATCTGCTTAATACGTGCCATTTTGTTGGCATGGTTTGCAGCAATTAATACATTGAGATACTCAAGGGCTAACCCTTCATCGGGGGGCGTGCCTTGGTAAATATCATCATATAATTGCAAGGCTTCATCATAACGACCCGCAGTCTGATAAAGGTAGGCTTTTTGTAGGATTTGGCGGTTATCTTCATGGGTTAATGATAGTAGCTTAATCGCACGTTGATATTGTTCAGTATTTTCGCCATGCATACGTAATTGCTCAACCAGTTGTTGTGCTTTTGCTGTTTCTTTTTGTTTTACAGCAAATTGGATACGCATTAACAACACACTAGGATCGTTCGGTTTTATAAGTGATAAACGATACAGTGATTGAGAAACTAAAACATCGTTACTTTTCGAGTTGCCTAGTCTAACTTGCTCATATAAAAAAGTTTCAGTCGGATCATCTGCGGCTTGCGTGACAGGCAATATGCCTGCCAGCAAACCAAGAGCAAGGAGATATTGGCGATATTGATAACAAATGCGCCACATCATAACTTACTCCTTATCCGCAAGACGACGTTGGCTTCTTATTTTCATTGCTCGCCAAATAAGAAGAGAAATAAGCACAATACCGACAATGGCAGCTAACCCCAGCCAAATAGGGTGTGAAGCAAAAACATACCAAACCTCTTCCCACCAAGGTAAATAACCGACGAAATAGGTGTCACCAACACGTAAACTATGGACACCAGACTCTCTGACTAATACTACAGAGCCATGCATTGCATCACGTTTACCACTATCACTTATCGCTTCATTTAATAATCGATAACCTTGGGGACTATCGGCTAATAGCGCCACGACACTACGCTGTGAAAAGAACGGAGATTGAAAACCAATAATAGTGCCGAGTGATCCGGTTGATGTTAAAGATGTTCTGCTATCTGGACGCTTATCTAGATCTTGATAATTGGTATGACTAAAAATGGTGATTTCACGTGATGGCAGTGTAATTTCGCTACGTGCTTTATCAATCAAGACATTCATCTGTTTATCATTATTGAGTGCTGGGGGAATTGTCCCGATTAATAATAAATCAGCTTCTTGTTTTGATAATTCCTCTAATGATGCAGTTAAAGAGACATTTAACGCGGGATAGCCAGTTTGTGCACCAATATTACCTAATGATATCAATAACGTTGTTAATTGCTCAGGTGAAGGGGATTGGTTGACATAAATAAGGGTTTCTGACAAATCGGCATAACGGCTAAATGGGAACCCAGCATGGCTATAAACACGCAAATCAGGTAGAGCAATATAGTGGCGATAGTTACCAGTAAAATTAAAGCTTGATAATTCATCTAATGCTATCGTGTTAGGGACTGGGTGATAAGTAATACATTGATCAACGGAGCCTCCGGGGATCGGATTTGTATAGTCAAAAGAGAAACGGATCTGATTACGTTCACCTAATTTTACCGCGGGGATATTGAGGAGATTTTTGTTTTCGATCCAACCTTGAATTAACGGTAGATAAGCCACAATAAAGTTCTCTTTTTTATCTCTCTCTAAAGGGTAGGCTTTGATAAAGTGATCGTTGACTGAAATCGACATACGAGAATCATCTTGAAATGCCGGAGCGGTATAACGATAACGCAATTGCATCTGTAGTCCTGTATTATTAAACATAAATAAATCAGGAGGTAAGGTCATATTGAGTGTGATGGGAGCAGGCTCTAGTCCACGAGATTGCAACTGACCTTGATAATCTTGCAAGGTATTAAAGTAGATTGGTTTATTTAATTGTACCCACTTAGGTGCATCATAAGGCTCACGTGGTGCCAATAGATTGACATCATTAATGGTGACGGTATCCCCTCTAAAAATAACTTGTCCCCGGGCAATACCATTGACGGCGGTAATTAAGTCATTGTCATCGCGACCCATTACTAACAGCAGTTTTACATAAGGATCCGTTGGGTGTGAGACTAATTCAATGGTGGGAGCATTGACATTGGCATGTGTATTAAGAAAGTCGGGGCGCTGTTTATTAGTGGCAAATACAATGCTGTGTTGATTGGGCAACTGATTGTAATACACAGGATAGTGTTGCTGGCGCCAATCGACTTGTGTACCAAACCAAGAAGCGAGTATTCCCGCCGCTTTTTGTTGGGTAAGATTAGGGGATTGGCTAAACACCATAGGTAAGGTAAAAGTACCAAAATCGCGACTATCAAAGAAAGGCTCGGGGAAATTGGCTAATTCGTTACTCAATTTCAATGATTGATAGGTGAGATGCAGTTGGCTATTTTTGCTGATATCAAGCCATAAGGTGGTATTGGCTTGGTTTTCACAAATTTCTCGGTAATGGCCGATAAAAGTAAATTTTAAATGATTAAAATCTTGAATAAACCGTGGATCGAGCGGTAATGTAATGTGGTTTTTATGGCCGAGATCTTCTTTTTTCAGGGGGATCACGCCCATGATTTCATCATTTAAATAGATATTGAGATGTGATTCTATAGGCAGTAATGAAGGTGAGGGGGTAAACTCTAGATCTAATATTGCCTGTGAAACATATTCATCACTACGAACACCAAATTCTAGATAACCATCAGGGCTAGCGCCTTGTAATTTTAGAGCACCATAAGTAGGTGCTGTTGTTGAAAATAGTCGTGTTTCTTGGCGAGATGGGATTATCTGATCCGGTGATGTTAAAGTGATTTTCTCTTCTTCAACCGTTATGAAAGGTTGTTCCGTTATAACCGCTGGCACTTCTTTTTCGTCATCACTATAAGCTAAACCGGAAAGCATAAGTAAGGCGAATAGTAGAAAATATTTTTTCATTATTATTACCCATAGATCTTATTGTTCATTAATAAATTCCCAAAAAGCTGAGTTTTACCGTTAAGATTAATGAAATATTTGTGAAACATTGACACGTCGTGGAAGTAGCGATAATAGCCACAATAAACACTGCCCTAATAAACGAAATAAGAGGTAAACAAGATACGGGGCGCGTTTAAGTAAGGTGTTATAGCCACGCATACTGATATAAATGATATTTCTTAAACTATTCAGTGGATTATCGGCAGGGAGAGCGTGTTGCCAATTAGCCCAAGTGTCGGCTCGTTCAAAAGTACAGGCGGTAAAATCAATGGATTTTTGTGTATCCATATTAAGCAGTTGTAAGCCAATAATGCGATTATCAATCCGTAAAATACGTGCTTCAAAAGCATATTCACGTTGATTTTGTTTGAGAATAACGGTGATCTCTTGGTGACAAGATAAGGGAACTGTAAAATTATCTGGTAATACAATGGCACAGCCATTATCAGAGAAGTCATTGAGCTGACAAGAATAAAGCGAACCGTCTTGGAGTAATAGTATTGCGGGCACTTTTAGACGTACCCGTGGGAACTGACGCTCTTGCTTTGCTTCTACAGAAACAGCAATGGCAACACCTAGTAATACTAAGTTATAGCATACCCAAACTAAGCACATGAGTACGGCTAACCTTTCATCGGGATCGCCTGTTGCGATACGCCAGAAAGCAAATAGAATTCCTAGCAAATTAAGATTAAGAAACAGAATATAGGGGCGATTAATTTGCCAATCGACAAAACTTTTCTTCATAATTGCCCCTTTCTCTGTGACATTAAATTTACCTTTATAAGGTGAGAATAGGGTGCTTAATACGGGGCGAGTGGTGTACCAAGCTAAAATCGTTTCATAAATTTCTCCCCAAAATGAGTGGCGATAAGGACCTTGTAATTTGGTCGCGGCTAACCAAATGTGTAATAAATAAGGCACGACATACAAAGCGATAGCGATGGCGGGTGCGTAAATAATATAGGCATGAAAGATAAGGAACGTTAGTGGTGCTAATAAGAAGATCATCCTTGGTATGCCTGATAAAAAGTGCAACATGGCATTGAGGTAACAAAAGCGCTGTGGCAGTGTCAGCCCTTTGCCAAAGAGTGGATTATCTAAACGAAATATTTGTATCATTCCTTTTGCCCAACGTATGCGTTGGCCAATATGTGCTGAAAGTGATCCTGTTGCTAATCCTGCGGCAAGAGGGATACGAATATAAGCGGAAGTCCAACCATGGCGATGTAAGCGTAATGAGGTATGTGCGTCTTCGGTCACAGTTTCAACTGCCAGCCCGCCAATTTCATCCAAAGCACAACGACGTAATACAGCACAGGAGCCACAGAAAAAAGCCGCATTCCAAGTATCATTACCATCTTGCACTAATCCATAAAAAAGCGTGCCTTCATTCGGTGTTTCGCGGAAATTGCCTAAATTACGTTCAAAGGGATCAGGAGAGAAAAAATGGTGTGGTGTTTGTACCAATGCCATTTTTTCGTCTTTTAGGAACCAGCCCATAGTAAATTGTAAGAATGAGCGTGTCGGAATATGGTCACAGTCAAAAATAGCCACATATTCTCCGCAGGCTTTGCTCAATGCATGGTTGATATTACCGGCTTTAGCAAAATCATGTTTTTCACGAGTGATATATTGAATACCAATTTCTTTAGCAAAAGCCGCAAACTCAGGGCGAGAGCCATCATCTAATAAATAGATAGTTAATTTATCTTTAGGCCAATCAATGTTTAAACAGGCATAAAGTGTTGGTTTTACAACTTGTAGCGCTTCGTTATATGTGGGAATAAAAATATCGACAGTAGGCCATTGTGTTGTATCTTGAGACATTGAAATAGGTTGTCGATGGAGTGGCCAAATACATTGCATAAAACTAAGAAATAACACAATCCATGCATAGGTTTCAGCCAGTAATAGTAAGATCCCAAAGAAAAGGCTCAGATTATCCACCCAGTAGAGTGTGTATTGATAGCGCCACCAAATATATCGGCAAGCAATAGTCAGCGATAAAATAATAATGGTAATAGAAGACAGTCGGCCAGGGATATCACGGATAGCTAAAGCTATCAGCCAAATCACGAGAACAAAAACGAATTGTAGTTTTAAATCAAAAGGTTGAGTAATACTTAATAAGATAATAAAAATGGCAAAAACAGCAACGAGCGATAATAGAGCGTATTGCCATAGTGGCGTGTTTGTTTTCTTATGATGGATCATATCTCGCGCAACAGGAGATAAGCGAGCAAAGAGATTTTGATAATACTGTCTAATATAGACAATAAATTGAATCGGTTTTTTCACCAAGGTGAGCATCAAATAATGGCAAATAAGCCAAATACTTTGTAATAAGTATCGGATCGGATCGCATAATTTAGGGCGACGCGGATTAATATGAGGAAATAGTTGTTGTTGTTTTTGTGCTATTTTCTGCCAAAAAGGGGATTCCATACGCAAAAAGAGCCACATTAATACCCAGAAAAGCTCATTCACGATAGCCGCACTGAATGAAGCCCCATTATGACGATAAAATTTGTAATAACGGGTTAAGATATGCGACTGCATAGTAGCCTGTTGCCTTATCGAGCGGGACGCTTTTTTCTCTGGATAATCGATAGTTGACATTGTGGCTATCCTTTTTTGCTTAACAATAAAGGCAAGCACCATTGTAGAAGTTGATTAATTTCTTCAACTAACATGCAATTAGCGCGGTAATCATATAAAGGTAAGCGTGAAGCACAGGCTTCTAATAATGCTTCATCGCGATGAAGTTTTATTGGGCAGAAAGGAAACTGACTGGTTTGCCAAAATTGATAAAAATCTTGATGGATTTGGCTAGTGGCACAAAATTGATTCACCAGAATATACTCATTGGCAGCAAAGGTATGTTGGTTAAGCCGAATATGACAGTTACTTTCAGGTGTGGTAACGGTTAATACGATATTGGCTTTCGCAACCCATGATTTAAAAAGGGTATCGTGCTCTGGTTGTAAATCGAGAAAAATTAAAGTGTCTGGGTATTGTTGAGTAAAAGTGGTAAAAAAATGCTGCAGATGTTGATTGGCAGCGGCAGATGCTTGCAAGTGCAATTTATCTTCTGAATTAACGACTCCAAAAGGTAAAATCTGATAACCGTTTTGATAATCACAAATCGCTTGTTCTATTGGGGTATGCGCGAGTAGTGCTTGTCCTAATGTGGTGACTTGTGATTTTTCTGGAAAATAGAAATGTAAGATATTATTCACACAGTTATCGATAACAATGACATTGTATTTATGGTGATGAAATTGGCGAGCCAATGCAATGGTTATTGAGGTGGTTCCTACTCCACCTCTGAGCCCTTTTAATACAATTAGTGGCATAGTTTTTCTCATTTAGTTATTGAATTAAATGTGTTGAGTAATGGCCAACGATAAATAAGGCTATGTTGATTTTCTTCGTTATTAATATCTCTATAGTGATAGTTGTTTATTGAAAATAATTTCTTTAATTTATTTATATCTTGGTTTGTACTCTCTTTTTCTCTTTTTATCTCCGAGCGAATAAATTTTTTATTTTCCATTTTTGAACCCTCATATAAAAATAAATTCTTAACCTGTAATTTTATTTTTCTTAGTCAGAAAAGGGGTAAGTGTTAAATAAAATATTAATATTCTTTATTTAAGGATATGCCTTAAAAATAGTTATTTCAATTACGTATAAATACATAAATTAAATATACGAATTTAAATTTCATTGGGAATGAATAATAACCCTCTTTGACAATGATAATATTCTCAATAAATTCATTTAAATAATAACTAAACCATTGTTAGTCAAAAAAACGAAATATAAGATAATTGTAAATTACCTATTTATAACAAATTCTAAGATAGTCTTTTTTAGATGATCAAAAAAGATTTGATTTTTATCAAGTAGAATACCATTAAATTAGTTAAATCATCTGTTTATTGTTGTTTTCATTTTATTTTTTAGCTTTATGTTCTTATGGTGTTTGTTTTGTAATGTTTATGTTAATTTAATTGATCTATTTGTGATTATTTTGTTTGGTTTTGGATATGGGAAAATAAGATAACTCTGTGTTGCTATTTATTTTTTAAAATAACAACACAACTATAAAATTTATGTCTATTATATAAATATAAAGTGGCGTTTTGTTTATTAATCAACTTAATTATTTTTAAGTTGATTGCTTATATTTATTTGTCAGTAATTTATTTTTATGTACTCTTTCTTTTTGCATATAAGTAGTTTTACTAATTAATGGGGGAATATTCTATTAAGAATTAACTTTATAGTTATTTATAAAAATAAGAAGTATAAAAAGGCAAATATGAATATTCATATCAATGTCGGATATTATATAGATACGAATAAGTAGGTAATTAAAATGAACAAGACTAAAACAACTCGGTTCAGTTTTTTACATTACTGGCATGGGTTGGGCGCCTGGAATTTTTATTTTTTGCTAAAGTTTGTTTTGCTTTGGTATGGTTATTTAAAATTTGATGCATTTAGCAATTTACTCTTTCTAGCATTTTTATTATTTCCATTACCGAAAACATTTTGGCATAAATTACGTAATTGGATAGCGATCCCTATAGGGGTTATGCTTTTCTACCACGACACTTGGCTACCTAGTTTTTCAACGGTATTAGAACAAGGAGGGCAGTTAAAAAATTTTTCATTCTCTTACCTCATTGAATTAGCTGTTAATTTTATTAACTTAAAGATGATCGGGGTGGCATTTATTTTACTGGTAGGGTATCTCTTTATTGAACAGTGGGTAAGAGTGTCGGTGTTTATTATCGCGGGTGTAGTGTGGCTTAATATTAGTGGTTTTACCCATTTTTCAGGCGCTATGGTTTCTGCTGTTTCTGCCAATAGCTTTACTCAGCAAACCAACACATCTATCGATCAGCCACAACCGCAAAATACAGAAATATTATCGACAGCGCAGACTAGAGCGCAAAATAATAACGTACTGAGTTCACCTTACCCGCCACAAAAACAGCCAGCTAATAACAAAGTGTTAGATGAATGGCTTGCTCAGTTTTATCGTTACGAAAATAAACGCAGCACACCGGCTCCCGCTCAGCTCTCTTCTCATGCACAACCCTTTGATATTTTAATTATTAATATTTGTTCACTCTCTACCGCTGATGCGGCAGCCGTCGGATTACAGCAACATCCTATTTGGGGTAACTTTGATGTGTTATTTAATCGCTTTAATAGTGTTGCTTCTTATAGTGGTCCCGCTTCATTACGTTTATTAAGAGCCAGTTGTGGGCAAACACAACACGCTGATTTGTATGATCCTGCCGATATGCAATGCTTATTGATGGATAATCTGGCTGCTTTAGGTTTTGAGAAGAAATTGGTGCTCGATCATAATGGCGAGTTTGGTCATTATCTTCAAGAAATTAGGGAGTTAGGTAATCTTAATGTGCCGTTGCAAGATCAAAGCGGACTCTCTCATCAAATTACCGCTTTTGATGGCTCTAAAATCTATAACGATAAAGAGACCTTAGAGCGTTGGTTAAAAGCACGAGAAAAATCAGATGAAAAACGGACGGTGACCTTTGTCAATTTAGTGTCACTTCATGATGGTAATAGGTTCGTTGGCGAAAATACAACGGCTGATTATGGCAAAAGAGCCTCAGCACTACTTGATAACTTAAATGCTTTTATTAATACCCTTGATAAACGTGGCAGAAGAGTGATGGTAGTGATTGTTCCTGAACATGGAGCCGCATTACAAGGTGATATAACTCAGATGTCTGGTTTGCGAGATATTCCAAGCCAAAGTATTACTACGGTTCCTGTCGGTATTCGTTTTACTGGACTTAAAAATCAACGTTTACCTCATACGCCTATGATGATCGATAAACCAAGCAGTTATTTAGCGTTATCCGATTTTATTCTCCGTAATGTGAATGGCGATATCTTTAATCAATCCACCATAGATTGGAATGCTTTAACCCGTGAATTACCACAAACCGCGACAGTATCAGAAAATCAAAATACCATTGTGGTTGATTATCAAGGGAAATCTTATATCAAATTAAATGAAGGAGAGTGGATAGACTACCCTGATTGATTTGTTTATTTCATCATCACTCCCTGTTCTCTTACTGACTTTGAGTTCCCCGTTAATATTGCGGGGTTTTTTTATGGTTAACAAACAGATAAATTTCAGGAATAAAAAAACCACACCTAAAAGATGTGGTTTAATGAGTTTGCTATGAAACAAGGGAAATTTATTTTAAACCCGCAGCTTCACGTAAAATCTCAGCTTTATCTGTTGCTTCCCAAGGGAATTCAGCACGACCAAAATGACCGTATGCTGCTGTTTTTTGGTAGATCGGATGCAGTAAATCCAGCATTTGAATTAAGCCATAAGGGCGTAAATCAAAGAATTCACGTACTAATAAGATCAGTTGTGAAGTAGGGATTTTTTCAGTGCCAAATGTTTCGACCATAATAGATGTTGGCTCTGCAACACCGATAGCGTAAGACACTTGAATTTCACAGCGATCTGCTAAGCCCGCAGCAACAATATTTTTTGCAACATAACGTGCAGCATAAGCCGCAGAACGGTCAACTTTGGAAGGATCTTTACCAGAGAATGCCCCACCGCCGTGGCGTGCCATACCACCATAAGTATCAACAATGATCTTACGACCTGTTAATCCACAGTCGCCCATTGGGCCACCGATAACAAAACGACCTGTTGGGTTAATGAAATATTTGGTTTGTTCATTTAACCATTCTGTTGGCAGAATAGGTTTAATGATCTCTTCCATTACCGCTTCATGTAAGTCTTTTTGTGAAATATCTTCAGCATGCTGAGTTGATAAAACCACGGCATCAATACCAACAATGTTGTTATTGTCGTATTGGAAAGTGATCTGACTTTTAGCATCTGGACGTAACCATGGTAGTGTGCCATTTTTACGTACTTGAGCTTGGCGCTGGACTAAGCGGTGAGCATAAGTAATAGGCGCTGGCATCAGAACGTCGGTTTCATTAGTGGCATAACCAAACATTAAGCCTTGGTCACCGGCACCTTGTTCAAGGGGATCTGCGCGGTCAACACCTTGGTTGATATCTGGGGATTGTTTACCAATCGCACTGATAACGGCGCAGGAATTAGCATCAAAGCCCATATCTGAACTGGTATAACCGATTTCACGTACTGTTTTACGTGTGATCTCTTCGATATCAACCCAAGCTTTGGTGGTAATTTCTCCGCCTACCATCACCATGCCTGTTTTAACGTAAGTTTCACAGGCAACACGTGCTTTTGGATCTTGTTCTAAAATTGCATCCAATACGGCATCAGAAATTTGATCCGCAATTTTGTCTGGATGACCTTCTGATACTGATTCAGAAGTAAAAAGGTGTGTAGTCATTATATCTCGTTACCTTAATACAGATGGTCTAAGGATGGATGTTTTAACATCTAGACGTCCATTTTAGGACTGTTTTCTCTTTAATTCCAGCTTTTTTTAATCAAATATAGGGATAAACTCGCATCCAATAGTTGATATCATTTTTTGTGTGACACAATTTTTCAAGTGAGCAAAAAGAAAAATAATAAAAAAAAGCGATTTATCTATTTTGTTTTTGCATTTTGATTCAACTACAGGTATAACCTCGCCGTTACTGTGAAAACTGAATCACAGTGTAAACCGCAGGATTGCTGATCCTGTTTCTCTGTTAGGGAAATGGCTTATAAGGTTAAGCCATGTGTGGAGTGAATGGGTAATGATCCATTGTCTACTGGTTATTCTTTTCAAAAACCAAAACAGTACTCGCCAATACTATACCCGTAGTATGTCTAGAGTGATTTCCTCTTTGAGCTCTTTTTCTTTAGAGCGAAGTTGTCTGTTACTTGCCAATAGGTGATTGTGTTAACTATTAGTCGGTTAACTTCATCGCTTTCTACTACTATATCCTGCATTAGGCTGGATAATCATACAAAAATATATAGTGAGTCATTACTTCTAACTGTTATTTATCGGTCATTTCAGCTAGCCATGAAATTATTGACTACTATAGTGACAGGCAAGGTATAAACTCATACTCCCTAAGGAGAATGTCATGAATGATAACATCGCTCGTAAGATGCAACAGACTTATAACATCACATATTGGGGGGGAGGATACTACTGCGCGAATAATCGCGGCAATATTAGTGTTTGCCCAAATCCTGATGTGCCTGAAGCAACGCTGGATTTAACAGAATTAGTTAAGCAAGTACAAGAAGAGCATTCACATTTACGCCTTCCTGCGCTGTTTTGTTTTCCACAAATTTTACAGCACCGTTTGCGCTCAATTAATGCCGCTTTTCATCGTGCACGTGAGTCTTATGGCTACAAAGGGGATTACTTTTTAGTTTATCCAATTAAAGTCAATCAACAGCGTCGTGTGATTGAATCGCTAATTAATGCTGGAGAGCCATTAGGATTAGAAGCTGGCTCTAAAGCTGAATTAATGGCAGTGCTTGCTCATGCCAATATGACCAGTTCGGTGATTGTTTGTAATGGTTACAAAGATCGCGAATATATTCGTTTAGCCCTTACAGGGGAAAAGCTCGGTCATAAAGTGTTCTTGGTCATTGAAAAAATGTCTGAGATAAAAATGGTACTTGAAGAAGCCGAACGTTTAGAAGTGATCCCCCGCTTAGGGGTTCGTGCTCGCCTTGCTTCTCAAGGCTCAGGTAAATGGCAAGCCAGTGGGGGTGAAAAATCTAAATTCGGCCTAGCTGCAACACAAGTACTACAACTGATTGATACGCTACGCCAAGCTGGTCGTTTAGATAGTTTGCAGTTATTGCATTTTCACCTTGGATCACAGATGGCTAATATCCGTGATATTGCGACAGGTGTGCGTGAATCAGCCCGTTTTTATGTTGAGTTACATAAATTAGGGGTCAATATTCAGTATTTTGATGTTGGTGGTGGCTTGGGCGTTGATTATGAAGGTACGCGCTCACAATCTGATTGCTCCGTTAACTATGGTCTTAATGAATACGCTAATAACGTGATTTGGGCGATTGGTGATGCTTGTGATGAAAATGAATTACCTCATCCAACCGTTATTACAGAATCAGGTCGAGCATTAACTGCGCATCATACGGTGCTTATTTCCAATGTTATTGGTGTTGAACGTAACGAATTTACTGCAATCACACCACCGGCTGAAGATGCACCAAGACCTATCGCAAGCCTTTGGGAAACATGGGAAGAGATGCAAACCAAAGGGAATAGCCGTTCATTGCGTGAATGGCTGCATGATAGTCAACTAGATTTACATGATGTCCATACTCAATATGTACACGGTATGTTAAGTCTGACAGAACGTGCATGGGCGGAAGAGTTATATCTGAATATCTGTCGTCATATTCAATATGATTTAGATCCAAGTAATCGAGCCCATCGCCCGATTATTGATGAACTGCAAGAGCGTATGTCAGATAAGTTCTATGTCAACTTTTCACTGTTCCAGTCATTGCCTGATGCTTGGGGAATTGATCAATTATTCCCTGTATTGCCAATTGAAGGTTTAGATAAACCGCTCGATCGTCGTGCTGTATTGCTAGATATCACTTGTGATTCAGATGGTATTATCGATCATTATGTCGATGGTGATGGGGTCGAAACCACGATGCCAATGCCAGCTTATGATCCTGAATATCCACCAATGATTGGCTTCTTTATGGTGGGGGCGTATCAGGAAATCCTTGGTAATATGCATAACTTATTTGGTGATACAGCAGCCGTTGATGTTTATCTTGATGAGAAAGGCAATCTTACTTATCAGTTGAGTGAAGAGGGTGATACCGTTGCGGATATGCTTCAATATGTAAAACTTAATCCAGCGGTATTGTTGGAGCGCTTCCGTACTCAAGTGAAAAATGCACAGTTAGATAAAGCACTCCAAGAGCAGTTCCTAACTGAATTTGAAAGTGGCTTATACGGTTATACCTATCTGGAAGAAGAGGAGTAATGCTTACTTCCTAATGCAGAGTGGTGTTGATACATCACTCTTTATCTATCATATTGATTTATATGTTGCTTGTTAAAATAAGTAACAGAGGTAATGGCATGAAAAATTGTACGTTAGGTAATGAGACTGATAATTCTTTGATCTCAAATGCATTTGGTTTTTTACGTTTTCCACTGAATTTTCAACCTTATAGCAGTGATGCTGATTGGGTGATCACTGGGGTGCCTTTTGATATGGCAACTTCAGGTCGTGCAGGTACTCGCCATGGGCCCGGCGCTATTCGCCAGATTTCGACTAACTTAGCGTGGGAAGGACATCGCTGGCCTTGGCACTTCGATATGCGTGAACGCCTCAAAGTTGTTGATTGTGGTGATTTAGTATTTAACTTCGGTGATGCGCAAGATATGAGTGATAAGCTACAAACTCATACGGAAAAATTGCTAGCAGCAGGTAAAAGATGTTTAACCTTTGGTGGTGATCACTTTGTGACATTACCTCTATTACGTGCTCACGCTAAACACTTTGGCAAAATGGCTTTGGTGCATTTTGATGCTCATACCGATACTTACGCTAATGGCAGTAAGTTTGATCACGGTACGATGTTCTATCATGCTCCTAATGAAGGTTTGATTGATCCACAGCATTCAGTGCAAATTGGTATTCGTACCGAGCATGACACTAATAACGGCTTTACTGTCTTGGATGCTGCACAAGTTAATGATCGTGGCGTTGATGATTTAGTCGCGCAAATTAAAGAGATTGTGGGTTCACTTCCTGTTTATTTGACTTTTGATATTGATTGCCTTGATCCCGCATTTGCACCGGGTACAGGAACACCGGTTGTGGGTGGATTAACCACGGATAAGGCGCTGAAAATGCTGCGTGCTCTACAGCCGTTAAATATTGTAGGCATGGATTTAGTTGAAGTATCGCCAGCGTATGATCAATCAGATATTACTGCCCTTGCCGGAGCAACCATTGCACTTGATATGCTATATCTGCAAGCGGCTAAAAAATAATTACTTTTTTGTCATAAATAATGTCAAGGCAATATCTATTTAGATATTGCCTTATTTTTATCCATTAAATTAATGAGTTAAGCATTTTTTGCTAACTATAAAGTTAATGAGTAAAAAAGATCATCTGCTCTTTTGCAACAGATGATGGCCTTTTGGTAACTTGTTATTCTAAATGATAATTATTTTCACTATATTCTATTCTACTTATTGTGTTTACTAGTGAATGATCATTTCTTTGTCACATCGCACTTTAATTGCTACTGTTAAATTATTAATAAAGTTCTTTTTTGGAAGAGCTTTTTCATCTGTAAATATTCAGGAGAAAGACAATGGCTTTGAATGGTAAAGTAATTTTAGTTACAGGTGCTGCTCAGGGAATTGGTCGTGGTATCGCATTACGTCTTGCTAAAGAGGGTGCCGATATTGCTCTGGTTGACTTAAAAGCAGATAAATTATCCGATGTAGCAAAAGAAATAGAAGCGTTAGGGCGTAAAGTGACGACCTTTGCTGCAGATATTAGCAACCGTGATGAAGTCTTTGCGGCTGTTGAACATGCTGAAAAAACCTTAGGCGGTTTTGATGTTATGATCAATAACGCAGGTATTGCACAGGTGAAACCTCTTGCAGATGTGACTCCGGAAGATATGGATCGGATCTTCAAAATTAACGTTAATGGTGTGATGTGGGGTATTCAGGCCGCTTCTGAGAAATTTAAAGCATTAGGCCATAAAGGGAAGATTATTAATGCATCTTCTATTGCTGGGCACGATGGTTTTGCCATGTTAGGGGTTTATTCTGCCACTAAATTTGCAGTACGTGCATTAACACAAGCGGCAGCTAAAGAGTATGCGAGCGCAGGCATCACTGTTAATGCTTATTGCCCGGGCATTGTCGGCACCGATATGTGGGTTGAGATTGACGAGCGTTTCGCTGAAATTACTGGAGCACCAAAAGGTGAGACCTATAAAAAATATGTGGACGGTATTGCTCTAGGACGTGCTCAAACTCCTGATGACGTAGCTGCGTTAGTTTCCTTCTTGGCAAGTGATGATTCCGACTATATTACGGGCCAAGCTATCTTAACCGATGGCGGTATTGTCTATCGTTAATTATTGATTACTTAATCATAATTGTTATTTGTGCCCCGAGTTATTCACTAAGATAACTCGGGGCATTTTTTTATGATATGTGTACGAAAAATATTTCCTCTTTGATTTTTGTCTGTTATAAGTTACATTTTTAGTGTGATTTATAAGCAACAATTAGGACTTTGGCAATAAGGAAAGCAAATGCCATATAAAATAGTGCGTTATCAGGACAGAAACCAAAAAGTACCCTATCGAGAGTGGATACAAAAGCTTAGGAAACGAGATCCTCAAGCGGCTGCTAAAATTGAAGTACAAGTAACTCGAGCATGTTATGGTAACTTCGCCGATCATAAATTTGTTCGTGATGGAGTCTGGGCTTTACGAATAAACTTCGGGCAGGGATATCGGGTTTATTATTCAATAGAAAATGAATTTATTATTCTTTTACTTGTTGGAGGGAATAAAAGTACTCAACAAGCAGATATTGATAAAGCAGTGAACTATCTTGAAGATTATCATGTAAGGATGAAAAATGACCAATAAAATAGATGTAGTAAAAAGAAAAACTGTTCCTGCATATCTTGACCATGATTTAGAGATGATAAATGAACTACGAGAAGATCCTGATTATGCTGAGGTGTATTTGCAAACGGCGTTAGAAGGTATTTATGAGCCTGGGGGAATAGGTGCATTTTTAATTGCATTACGGCAAATTATTGAGGCTCATGGTGGAGTGGGCGTGATTGCGAAAAAATCAGGATTATCTCGACAACATATTTATCGAGCATTATCTGAAAATGGTAATCCAACACTGACAACATTGACAGAAATCACCAGAGCAGTAGGCGTTCGATTAGCATCAACTCACTGTGTTTAATAATTTACCAGCAAAAAATACGATGTGCCCCGAGTTATTCACTAAGATAACTCGGGGCATTTTGTTTACTGTAACGCATTAAAGTTGGAAATAACGAGCAATCAGTGGCGCAGTAAAGTTCTTTTTTAAATAAAAACCACGGGGAAGTGTCATGATGCGTTGTCCATTTTCACCAATGGCTTCGGTTAATGCCTTACTGTTAGCAGCCTTAGGGCGAATTTGTAATACTTGTCCGTGACGCGCAGTAATGCTTTCTACTTTTCCTAAGACAATCATATCCATTAACTCTTCCCAATCGTGACGCAGTAGCTCTTCTTCAAGATGATTGGGGCTCCAAAGTAGCGGGGAAGCGACTCTACGCTGTGCTAATGGGATCTCCCGTTCTCCCTCTACAGGTACCCATAATACTTTCGACAGCTTACGTTTTACATGGCTATTCTCCCATGTGATCCCACTGTTTCCTGTAAGTGCGGCTACACAAACAAAGGTCGTTTCTAATGGCATACCAAAACGGTCGATAGGGATGGTTTTTAGCTCAACACCGATATGAGAAAAATCTTGTTCAGGTTTACTGCCGGCACTGGCACCTAAATAGTATTCCAATAGCATACCGACCCAACCTTTATCACGCTTTAAATTTTCAGGAATAGGAAGCTGTGCAAAAGCGGCGAGTTCACCGAAGGTATAACCAGCCAGCGCTTGTGCTCGTGCGAGTAAAACGGATTCATTTTCAGGTGCTGCTGGTGGCGTAAACATAAATAACTGTCTTCCTGTACAATAAATAAACAGAAAAAAAGGATGATGGAAAATGTTTTTTCACTGATTTAAGTTAAAACATAATAGCATGATATATCATCATTTTTTTATGTGAATCGAGGTTTTAATAATAAATGATATAAGTTGTTCAGGGTTATCCTTAGATCATAAACAGGCTTTTGCACTAGGTTATCCACAGCTTTGTGGGATAACTCCGCAAAAGTGAGATCACTGTTCTGATTTACAGCCTTGACTTTTGCCGATATTCCCCAAAATCTGCCTATTTCGATTAACTAATCGGCACAACCTGTGGATAAAACCGACTATGGTTGTTTTTCGTACAATTTAACCATTGGACTTTATTCATTGGTTTATCCAATCGTTGAAATAGGGATAAAAACTTATCTACTAATTTGAATTATAAGTGATATTTTAAAAAATGTTTCAACAGCCTGTAGGCTAATATAAAAACTATACCCTGATTATCTCACTCTTTTTCACATAGATATCCACAGAAAAAGTGAATAAATCCCCTAGGCCTTACTGTTGGTGTTTATAACTTTGCGGGTTTCTGTGAATTAACATAATTATAAGTGAAAACGCTATTTTAATGGGGGCGTTTCTAAATCAGGTATAAACCATGCCGATTTAAAATCAAACCAACCAAAGGTATTCATTTTTACACCGCGTATCGTACGTTGCCCTTGTAATTCAAGTAAATGGTGAAATAACGGGAAAAGCCAATTATTTTGTGTTAATTGGCGACACCACTCTTCAAGCGGTAATACTTTTTGACGCCATAAGGCTAGGGCATCTTCATAACGTTTACCCATGCACTGGTGAAATAGAGGCAGTTCATAAAGTGCTGCAAAAATAGAAAACTCGAGCGGTTTATAGAAATTGACGGTAGCTAACCAGATATCACTCTTTGCATCACCATAATACCACTGTTCATAATCAAGCACTTGAATAGATAATTCGATATCATAGTCAGATAAGATTTTTTTGATCAGTTCAGCAATAGTGCTGTATTCGTGGTGCTCTTTATACAGTGTAATGGTCAGTTTTGTGAGTGAAGCGGGTTTAGCATGCGGTGGGATCAGTTTGCTATGGTGCCAGTGTAACAATAAACCATAAGCAGGTGACCAATGGCGTTGATAAGAGGGCGCACAATGGGCCAACATATTCACCGGTGTTAATACACTACTAAGCCATTCGCGGATCTCAGGTTGTTGGCATTGTGTTGAGCGGCTATCGTAAAGTAAAAAATAACAGCCTTCCTCTTTGCGGCTTTCCAGTGAGTTGTTATGAGTATCATCATCGGTTAAATGAAGGGTAGAGCAAACCATTTTGTCTTTTAATTCAGGAACCACCCAAATATCGATGTTATCTAATAGTGCGCGTAAACCAAAATAGCGATCAAACGCTTTGATTTGCAGTTTATGTTGATCATTGGTCATCACTTGGTATGCCCCTGTGCCAATGGGGTGCTGAGAAAAATTAGCGAGAGTTCGCCATTCTTGGGGCAAGATCGCTGCTTGTGGGCTACCTAATAGGGTGGCAAATTGTTTATCCGGTACGGTTAAATAAATATCAATAACATAAGGTTGCGGTGAGGTTATTTTCTCAATATGTGCATAAAGTGGATTGCAGACTTTCATTCTCATTAAAGAGGTGCTGATATCCTCTATGGTTAATTCTCGTCCATGGTGAAAATAGATAGCGGGGCGTAAATAAAAGCGCCAATGTTGCTCGCTGAGCATCTGCCAGTGATGGGCTAATTCCGCTTCGACTTCCCCATTTTCCTCTTTTAAGTGAAGTAATGAATTAAATATTTGGCTCATTAAATGTAATTCAGAGCGCCGAAGCGGCGTACCGGGTAATAAATTACGAAAAGGGCGATAGTAAATTATTCGTAGACGTTGTTGGCTAGGGTGAAAGCTTTTTTCAATCTGTGAAAGCACCATTTGCCGTAACGAGTCTTTATCGCCCATCAGTGCAACGAGCTTTTCTATATCATTTTCTTTCAGTAATCGCTCTGCTCGGCTTTGTTGGATGTCAAAGGCGTTAGAGTGAAAAGTCAGGGTGGATTTTTTTCCTCTTCCTACTTCTGCTTGCCAATCTATCCAACCAGTTTGATGCATTTTGTTTAGTAACGAACGCACATGGCGACGAGTGCAATGTAATGTTTCAGCAAGCTCTTGTAATGTGGTTTCAGTCTCTTTTCCCTCAAAAGCTTGCCATAAGCGAATAAATTGCAACTCTAAGCGGGGTGATGTCATAAAAGAGGAAATCCCTTATTAAAGTGATCAATTTTAATTTCCTTATATTAGACCGATAATGTTTGTGTTTAAAGTTAGCTCTTATGTTAGTTATCACAAATTATGAATACTAACAGACTCCCCCTTTGAGCATGCGGTGATTACCGGCCAGTGATAATAGGTCACTGGCTTTTTTGTTCGTTTTACTGAAAAAAAATGCCGCGAGGTAAATAGCGGCGAGAATGACAAAGTTTAAATTTTTACAGATAACAAACAGTGAAATAAGGTAATTGAGTCAGTGATTAACGCATAAAAGCAGGTTGTTTAGCTTCATAAGCACTTATCTCTGCTTGGTGTTGTAACGTTAATCCGATACTGTCTAATCCTTCAATCATGCAATGACGGCGAAATGCATCGATTTCAAATGAGAAGCATAATTCACCGGCGATCACTTGTTGGGCAACTAAATCAACGGTAATAGGCGTACCAGCATGCTCTGTTACCCAATCAAATAACTGGGTAACTTGCTCATCACTTAATTTGATTGGCAATAACTGGTTATTAAAGGAATTGCCGTAAAAAATATCAGCAAAACTCGGCGCGATCACCGCATGAAAGCCATAATCTGTGAGCGCCCAAGGCGCATGTTCGCGAGAAGATCCACAACCAAAATTCTCGCGCGCCAATAAAATAGAAGCATCTTGATAGATGGGCTGATTTAAAATAAATGATGGGTTAGGCTGGGTGCCTTCATCATCTAAAAATCGCCAATCATGAAATAAGTGTTTACCAAATCCTGTGCGAGTGACTTTTTGTAAAAATTGTTTGGGAATAATCGCATCAGTATCCACGTTGGCAGCATCTAAAGGTACTGGAATTCCAGTGTGTTGTGTGAATTTATTCATTAGGTTCTCCTTTATGATACTGTTGCAAAAGTGCGAATATCAGCGAAATGCCCATGAATGGCGGCGGCAGCGGCCATTGCCGGACTGACTAAATGAGTTCTGCCACCACGACCTTGGCGACCTTCAAAATTACGATTGCTGGTCGATGCGCAACGCTCTCCGGGATTTAATCGGTCATTGTTCATTGCCAAGCACATTGAGCAGCCGGGTAAACGCCATTCAAAACCTGCTTCAATAAAAATTTTATCTAAACCTTCTGCTTCTGCTTGGGCTTTAACAGGGCCTGAGCCGGGAACAACAATTGCCTGTACATGGGAGGCGACTTTATGCCCTTTAGCTATCTTTGCGGCTGCGCGTAAATCTTCAATACGAGAGTTAGTGCAAGAGCCTATAAAAACTTTATCTATTGTAATATCAGTTAAGTTAACACCTTCAGTTAATCCCATATAAGCTAAGGCTTTTTCGGCGCTAGCTCGTTCAACAGGATCGTTAAAACTGTTCAATCGCGGAACAATTTGGTCAATAGCAATCACTTGTCCCGGATTCGTCCCCCAAGTCACTTGTGGTGCAATCTCTGCGGCATTAATCGTCACAGTAGCATCAAAAATAGCATCTTCGTCCGACTTTAACGTTTTCCAATAGGCGACAGCTTCATCCCACAATGGGGCTTGAGGGGCAAATTGACGTCCTTTTAAGTAAGCAAATGTAGTCTCATCAGGAGCAACTAAGCCTGCTTTTGCCCCCATCTCTATCGCCATATTGCATAACGTCATTCGCCCTTCCATACTCAAAGCTTCAATAGCTTCTCCCGTAAATTCAATAATATACCCCGTACCTCCCGCACTACCCAATTTTCCGATAATCGCCAATACGATATCTTTTGCCGTGATGCCATTGGCTGTTTTGCCTTGTACTTCGATTTTTAAGGTTTTAGCACGTGATTGTTTTAAGGTTTGTGTTGCTAATACGTGCTCAACCTCAGAAGTGCCAATACCGAAAGCTAATGCGCCAAAGGCACCATGTGTTGCTGTATGTGAGTCGCCACAAACAATTGTCATGCCTGGTAAAGTTAAGCCTTGTTCAGGCCCCATAACATGAACAATTCCTTGATATGGGTGATTTAAGTCATACAAGGTCACACCAAATTCTTGACAGTTTTTCATTAACTCTTGCATTTGAATACGCGCCATATCACCACAGGCGTTGATATCTTTGGTTTGAGTTGAAACGTTGTGATCCATTGTGGCAAAGGTTTTGTTGGGTTGACGAACAGCACGACCTTTGGTTCTTAAACTATCAAAAGCTTGAGGTGAAGTCACTTCATGCACTAAATGTCTATCGATATATATAATAGGTGTTTCATTCGCTACTTCTCTGACAACATGTGCATCGTAAATTTTTTGATATAATGTTTTACCCATGTTATGCCCCTTCTTGAATAAACTGAGCGATATGATCACCCATTTCTGCGGTTGTTATTGCGTTTCCTTCTCCCGCTAAATCTGCGGTGCGATAGCCTGTTGCTAGTACTCTTGTAATTGCTTCTTCAATGGCTTGGGCTGCTTTATCTTCATTAAAGCTATAACGCAGTAATAGGGCGGTTGATAAAATTTGTGCTATTGGATTGGCGATATTTTTACCGGCAATATCTGGTGCGGAGCCACCTGCGGGTTCATATAAACCAAAATGTGCTTCATTTACGCTTGCAGAGGGCAACATGCCCATTGAACCGGTGATCATGGCGCATTCGTCTGATAAAATATCGCCAAAGATATTGGAGCACAGCAATACATCAAATTGCGCTGGATCTTTAATTAATTGCATTGTCGCATTATCGATATACATATGTTGCAAGGTCACATCAGGGTATTGCTTAGCGACCTCAGTGACGACTTCACGCCATAAAATAGAGCTTTGTAAAACGTTGGCTTTATCAATCGACGTGACTTTATAACGACGTTTTTGCGCTGATTTGAAAGCAAAATGAGCAATACGTTCGATTTCATAGCGATGGTAAACCTCGGTATCAAAAGCACGCTCTTCGCGACCTTCACCATCACGGCCTTTAGGTTGACCGAAATAGATCCCCCCAGTTAATTCACGAACACATAAAATATCAAAACCGCGTTGTGCAATATCAGCACGCAATGGACAATAAGCTTCTAAACCTTTATATAAACGAGCTGGGCGCAGATTGCAGAATAATTTAAAGTGTTTACGTAAAGGTAATAATGCGCCACGTTCCGGTTGTTGATCTGCCGGTAAATGCTCCCATTTAGGCCCCCCCACAGAGCCGAATAAAATCGCATCAGCTTGCTCACATCCAGCTAAGGTGGTTGCCGGTAATGGTGTGCCATGATTATCGATAGCAATACCACCAATATCGTACTCTTTGGTCGTGATATTCAGTGAAAATCGTTTATTTACCGCATCGATCACTTTTTGTGCTTGCGCCATAACTTCAGGGCCAATGCCATCTCCGGGCAATACTGCAATATGATAATGTTTAGACATAATGATTAAACCGCTTCTTGTGTTGTATGGTGTTTGCGTTTTTCTATTTCGACTTGCTCTGAACGCCAAATACTGTTGATAACATGCATCATGGCGTTGGCGGATGAACCGACGATATCAGTTTCTAATCCCATGCCATGAAATTTACGTCCTTGGTATTCAACCACGATATCAACTTGTCCTAATGCATCTCGTCCTTCACCTTTGGCTGTTAATTGATAAGTCACCAGTTTTAAGGGATAACCTGTAGCACGAGAAATAGCTTGATAGACAGCATCAACGGGACCATTTCCTGTTGCTGCTTCAGTGATTTCTTCATTTTTACGACTAATGCTGACACTGGCCGTGGCAACTGTTGAGGAGCCGGATTGAGTATTAAAATAGTTCATTACAAACTCATCAGGCTCTTGTTGCTGTTGCCCCATAAAAGCCAATGCTTCTAAGTCATAGTCAAAAACTTGGCCTTTTTTATCAGCTAAACGTAAGAAAGCGGCATATAAAGAATCTAAGTTATAATCTGTTTCGCGATAGCCCATCTCTTCCATACGGTGTTTTACCGCAGCTCGACCAGAGCGAGACGTTAAGTTCAATTGCACCTCTTTTAAACCAATTGATTCAGGTGTCATAATTTCGTAAGTTTCACGATTTTTCAGTACGCCATCTTGGTGAATACCAGAGGAGTGGGCAAAGGCATTCGATCCAACGATGGATTTATTGGCATGAATAGGGGTATTACATAATTGACTGACTAACTGGCTGGTACGGTAGATCTCTTTGTGATTAATACGCGTTTGTACATTCATCATTTGTTCACGTACTTTTATCGCCATAATCACTTCTTCTAAAGCGCAGTTACCGGCTCGTTCACCTAAGCCGTTGATAGTCCCTTCAACTTGTCTTGCACCTGCTTGTACTGCGGTAATAGAGTTTGCAACAGCCATACCTAAATCATCATGGCAATGAACGGAGATCACCGCTTTATCAATATTAGGTACACGTTCAAATAAATTAGTGATAATGCCACCGAATTGATAAGGCGTGGTATAACCTACGGTGTCTGGAATATTAATGGTTGTTGCGCCCGCGTTGATGGCACTTTCCACAATGCGACATAAATTATCAATATGGGTACGCCCCGCATCTTCGCAAGAAAACTCAACATCATCAGTATAGCGTCGGGCGCGTTTAATTGAGCGTGTTCCCATTTCAATAATGTCATCAAAGGATTTTTTTAACTTATGTTCAGCATGCAAAGCGGAGGTGGCTAAAAAAACATGAATACGAAATGCCTCGGCAATGTTTAATGACTCTGCGGCAACGTCAATATCATTATCAACACAGCGAGCTAACGCACAAATGCGACTATTTTTAATTTCTCGAGCGATGGTTTGTACAGATTCAAAATCCCCAGGGGAAGAGACAGGAAAACCCGCTTCAATGATATCTACACCTAAACGTTCTAAGGCATAAGCAATTTGTAACTTCTCTTTTACGCTTAAGCTAGCTTGCAATGCTTGTTCGCCATCTCTTAATGTGGTGTCAAAAATAATCACATTGTTGCTCATAATCTGTTCCTTATACTTT
Organism: Proteus sp. G2675; assembly: GCF_963886535.1. NCBI lineage: Bacteria > Pseudomonadati > Pseudomonadota > Gammaproteobacteria > Enterobacterales > Morganellaceae > Proteus > Proteus sp. G2675. The sequence continues at coordinate 334,004 of NZ_CAWPCB010000035.1, read as the reverse complement.
TTTATTTCGTTTTTTGCGCTCTCCCAGGTATAAAAAAACCCGCGATTAGCGCGGGTTTTTCTCTAAGGGTAGGTATGTTTCATTTTTTACCCATCAGCCGACCGCGCATCAATGTTGCGAATAGTAGTAGGCTTGATAGTAAAATTGCGTTTAACATGAAACATCCTTACATTTGTTCTTAATAATGTTTATTTATTGATACCGGATACCAATCATCATGTCAAGCATTGGAATTTTTTAATTTGTTTTGATGTGTGAATTATATTTTATTCTTAGTAATTCTGACTAATATCTAAATTTTTAGTAATGATTATATCTATCAAACAATCATTGATTAGGTTAATGTTTCACATAATCGCTCTCGGGGAGTGAAATAAAAAATTAAACAATTGTTTGCTTTTTTTTTGAACAACTAACTATCAGGGGGATGAGCGGTTGTAGTTAACAACAATATCAATAAATTTGAGCAACATTTTGAATATAAGAATAAAAATTATTACCGTGGTGACTGTAATAGTTCTGAAAGTGTCCTGTAAGGTGATAGATTTTATTATTTTATTATGATTTTTATCATATTTTGTTTTATTATTTGCAAGGCATAAGGTAAAACAGGTTGTAATATATATCGGTATAATCATTTCATTAATATGTAATTTAAATGTCAATTTATTCTCTTTAATATAAAGATGAATTATTTTTTGGTGTTTGTGTTATACATTTTGTGATGTACATGGATGATGAATAATAAGTAGTAATATTTTTATAAAAGTTACAGTCATGGTTAGATATATAATTTATTAATATGCTTTTATATTATTAATAAGTTTTAATTCGCCAATTATAATAACATAGTGGAGTAAAAAATGACGGATTACACATCAGCAACAACGACCAATAAAGAGTCAGCAGATATGCATTTACGTAATGTTGATCTTAATTTATTAACGGTGTTTGATGCTGTTATGCAAATGCAAAATGTCACACGAGCAGCACAGGTGTTAGGTATGTCTCAACCGGCAGTCAGTAATGCAGTTTCTCGTCTTAAGATCATGTTTAATGACGAGTTATTTGTTCGGTATGGCCGAGGTATTCAACCAACATTAAGAGCCAAACAATTATTTGGCCCTGTTCGACAAGCATTACAATTAGTCCATAATGAATTGCCAGGGGCGGGATTTGAACCGGAACACAGTGATCGTGTGTTTAGCTTATCTATTTGCAGTCCATTAGATATCAAGTTAGCGCCAAAAATTGTAGAGAGAATAAAAAATAAAACCCCTAATATTAATGTAAATATTAAGTCTTATTTGAATAGTAATATTGAACACCAATTAAAATATCAGGAAGTTGAGTTCTTTATTAATTATAAACAATTTGATAAACCAGAGTTTCATTCACACCCTTTATTCAATGATGAAGTGGTTTTGGCTGTCTCTAACCAACACCCACGAATTAAAGAGAGCGTTACTGAAGAGATGTTATTAAATGAGCATCATTCTATTGTTTCTTTAGAAGATGTGGGGTCTTTTAGTGCGGCTTATTATAAGAATACAGAGTTAGAAGATTTAATTACTTATGAAGGTACTGATTTAAATAGTGTATTAAATCTAGTCTCAAAAACTTATTCGGTCGCTATTGCGCCTAGATGGTTAGTTGAAAGCTATTCAGAACAATTGAACATTAAGGCGATATCATTACCTTGGGAGAAGGTAGAACGTCCATGCTATTTAATTTGGCATGAGTCAACGGCACGAGATAAAGGCCATTTATGGATGAAAAATTTACTTAGTGAGGTTTGTCAAAACTAAGAGTGATTCACTCATAATTAGCACTCTATGCTAATTATGCAGAAATAGTGGCAGATAACGTTAGCTTACTGCTAATAACCAATAAAAGATATTCTTTAATAGTAAATAGTAAAGATAAGTCTCTTGGGTAGCTGTCACTATTTTTGCCCTAATTGTTATCCTATCCCTATCAGTTGCAACTATTGTCATCTAATCGATTTTTTTCTTTATTTTCTCTGTTATTAATCTTGTAAATGAATAAATTTTTATAATTAGCTTTTGATTTTATTATATTTTTCTTGTTAATATTTTGTTTGTTCACAAAGTGTTCAGGCTCATTTTTACATTTTCATTAGTATGATGAAATTGACAAAACTTTTCATGACTCACAATTTTACTAATTTATGTAAAATTAGATTCCTTTATTTTTGCGGATCACTTAGACTTTCAGATAAGTCAGCGAACAGGTGTAAGCTGAAATTAGAAGATGACATTATTCTTTATTTCAACTTAATTATTCCTACGCTTTTCCATAAATAACAGGAAAATCATGATAAATAATAATAATCTATATGATTATCATATAATTAGAAGATTGCAGATGCAATTTTCATCTTCTGGGGAAAAAACGGCTTATCGTCAGTGGGATGCTAAGTCTGAAATCGCCATGTCATGGGCGTCAGTAGCAAAGAAAACACGTGCACTCTCAAATGCATTACTCGATATGGGCGTGGCTGTTCAAGAAAATGTGGGGATTTTTTCCCAAAACAGCATTGATTGGTCTATTGCCGATATTGCTACTTTGCAGTTGCGTGCTGTCACAGTTCCTCTTTATGCAACAAGTAGTGTGGAACAAGCCGCTTATATCATCAATGATGCGGATATTCGTATTCTTTTTGTTGGTGACCAAAAGGAATATGACGTTGTTTCTGAGTTAGCGCTATTATGCCCGCAACTTAAACATATTATTGTGTTTAATTCTCAGGTCGTTTTAAATCCAACAATACCTTCTTATCATCTGACAAACTTAATCAGTGACTGTCAATCTCAATATGACTCTCTGCTACAACAACGTATTGATGAATGTTGTTTAGATGATTTGTTTACGCTGATTTATACCTCGGGTACAACAGGTGAGCCTAAAGGTGTTATGCTGGATTACACCAATCTGGCTTCTCAACTTTATCTGCATGATCAGCGCCTTTCATTATCGGATAAAGATGTTTCATTATGCTTTTTACCGTTATCACATGTATTTGAACGGGCATGGAGCTTCTATGTTATGCATACTGGGGCTATTAATGTTTATCTCACAGATACCCATGCCGTAAGGGAAGCAATGGCTGCAGTAAAACCAACGGTTATGTGTGCAGTGCCACGCTTTTACGAAAAAGTATATAGCGCCATTCAAGAGAAAGTTTCTCAAGCACCTCGACTACGCCAATGGATGTTTAAATGGGCTCTTAAACAGGGTGAAAAACAACGTCAGGCACACTTAGCTGGACGTTCATTAGGCGTGCTATCTCAATGGTGTTATCGCTTTGCGGATAAAAAAGTTCTTCAACCACTACGTCAAATTTTAGGTGGGCGAGTTCGTTTTTTACCTGCCGCAGGCGCTCGTTTAGATGATGCGGTGATCGGCTTTTTCTTAGCTGCTGGTATTAATATTAAATATGGTTATGGCATGACAGAGACTTGTGCCACGGTATCTTGTTGGGAAGAGAACCATTATAAACTAGGCTCTATTGGTACTCCGTTACCGGGGGTTGAGGTACGTATAGGCGAAGAAAATGAGATCCAAGTGCGCGGTAGTATCGTGATGAAAGGTTATTTTAATAAGCCTGAAGAGACAGTTGCTGCGTTTACTGAAGATGGTTGGTTACGTACCGGTGATGCGGGTGCATTAGATGAAGAAGGGATGTTATATATTACCGAACGTTTGAAAGATCTTATGAAAACCTCAAATGGAAAATATATTGCACCGCAAATGATTGAAGGTACATTAGGGCAAGATCGCTTTATTGAGCATATCGCTGTGATTGCAGATACCCGTAAATTTGTTTCTGCACTGATCGTACCTTGCTTTGATGCATTAGAAGAACATGCTCGAGCATTAAATTTAAAATATCACGATCGGATAGAGTTATTACGCCATACTAAGATCAAAGAATTATTTGATGAACGCTTGCGTGAAATGCAACGTAATTTTGCTAGTTTCCATCAAGTTAAACGATTTACCCTATTAGCGGAAGGGTTTACGATGGAGTCTGGAGAATTGACACCTACCTTAAAATTAAGACGTAAAATAATTTCTGAACGCTATCGAAATGAAATTGAGCAGATGTATCAAGAGTCGTGATCACCAGACAAAAAAGCACCGTAAAGGTGCTTTTTTATTGCACTTTAGGTAAGTCATAGGCAGTAACAATGCAAGTAATTGGTAAAAGGTATAAACGGAAACGTTGACGCATACGGTTTTATCAGTAAATTGTGTTAAAATGCAGATTCAGATCAGCATGATGACTGAAAACCATAGCAATAATGTAATAAATACCCTATTAATAATTAGAAGAGGCTAAAGTGAAACTGGATGAAATCGCCCGCTTGGCTGGTGTTTCACGAACAACAGCGAGTTATGTCATTAATGGTAAAGCTAAACAGTACCGTGTAAGTGACAAGACTGTTGAAAAAGTGATGGCGGTGGTCAGAGAGCACAATTACCACCCGAACGCTGTTGCCGCGGGATTACGTGCTGGTCGTACGCGTTCTATAGGTTTGGTTATTCCTGATTTGGAAAATACCAGTTATACCAGAATTGCCAATTATCTTGAACGACAAGCGCGTCAACGTGGTTATCAATTGCTGATTGCCTGCTCAGAAGATCAACCTGACAACGAAATTCGTTGTGTAGAACATCTACTACAACGCCAAGTTGATGCCATTATTGTATCAACGGCATTACCCCCAGAGCACCCATTTTATCAGCGTTGGGCTAATCGTTCGTTGCCTATCATTGCCTTAGATAGGGCGTTAGAGAGTGAACATTTTATTAGCGTCGTCGGTGATGATTTAGAAGACGCAAAAATGTTAGCGAGTGAGCTTAAAGCTTTTCCTTCTCAATCGGTTCTCTATCTAGGCGCATTGCCCGAACTATCAGTCAGTTTTTTACGTGAACAGGGCTTTCGTAGTGTGTGGCAAGATGATCCACGACAAGTGACTTATCTTTATGCGAATAGTTATGAACGAGAAGCGGCGGCAGAGGTATTTTCGGAATGGTTAAATAATAACCCGATGCCTGATGCACTCTTTACGACCTCCTTTGCGCTATTACAAGGTGTGATGGATGTAACGTTGCAAAGAAGTGGACGCTTACCTACGCAGTTAGTGATTGCTACATTTGGTGATCATGAATTATTAGATTTCCTCGAATGTCCAGTATTATCGGTGGCTCAGCGACATCGTGATATTGCACAACGTGTATTAGAGCTGGTTTTAGCAAGTCTTGAAGAAGAGCAAAAACCACAAGCGGGTATTACACGTATTCGACGTGATTTATGTCGCCGAGGTAGTTTAGGACGTACTCGTTAATTAGCGTTCACTTTCTGACTCAGCATTTTTTATAATGACTATCCCTGCTTTATTAAATTAAAGCAGGGATAGTTTATTTGGTTAAATAATGTCGGGTGACTTAAATAAAATAAAATTTGAGATTAATCTTAAACGTTTTTTTACAATTTATCCTGTTTTGTTTAATTCGCGGGTGAAATTTTGATATTTCTATAAGTGATATTACTTAAATAAAATAATTTATTTATTAACTTTGCAGAAAGAAAACTCGACAGTAAAAAATTATCTACATGATATCACATTATTTTTTCAGTAGATTAAGCCGGTTTTTTAATTTAAAGAGGGCTTTGTATTGTTATGTTGGTTAAAGGTAAATGAACGACAATAAATAGGCATTATCTCATTAAATAGGTCATTTTCTTTTTATGACTTCTTTATCTTATTTTTCCCTTTTTCATCTCTATAAATAATCACTATTTGAGAACAAATAAGAAAAATAAAAAATAACCGATAGGAATCATAGTGTTAATATTCTGCTTTTTTAGCCTGCTGATAATTTGTTCATTTCGATGAGATTATAAAATTACTGTAAATATCAATAAAGCGTCCTACAACTGGCTTGACAACGTTTTCATACGATCCGTAAACTCTATTTGTGGGGATTTGTGGGATAATGTGGTGTAAATTATAACGCTGAGGGAAATGAGGATGTTTCGTGGTGCAACACTCGTTAATCTCGACAGCAAAGGGCGAATAACAGTTCCTTCCCGTTATCGAACAACGCTGAACGAGGCTTCTGAAGGTCAAATGGTCTGTACCATTGATCTCAATCAGCCATGTTTATTGCTGTATACCCTTCCTGAATGGGAAAAAATTGAGTTAAAACTGGCAGCGCTTTCTTCCATGAATCCCGCCGAACGAAGAGTGCAGCGTTTATTACTTGGGCATGCCAGTGAATGCCAGATGGATAGCGCAGGACGTCTTTTGTTAGCTAGCACGCTAAGACAGCACGCGGGGCTAACCAAAGAGGTCATGTTAGTCGGTCAATTCAATAAATTTGAATTGTGGGATGAACAGGTCTGGTATCAACAGATCAAAGAAGACATTTTGGCAGAGCAAACCTCACAGGAACCGTTATCGACACGACTATTGGATTTATCACTTTAAATAATGACAACGAATAATTTTAGCCATACCAGTGTATTACTGGATGAAGCAGTAAACGGCCTGAATATTAAACCTTCAGGTATTTATATTGACGGTACTTTTGGCCGTGGCGGGCACTCTCGTCTGATTTTATCGCAATTAGGTGAACAAGGCCGTCTCATTGCGATTGATAGAGATCCACAAGCTATCGCAGTGGCAAATGAAATTGATGATCCACGATTCTCTATTATTCATGGGCCTTTTTCAAATATTGAACACTATATCAATGAGTTAGGTTTAAGTGGCAAAGTTGATGGCGTATTATTAGATTTAGGCGTTTCTTCACCGCAATTAGATGATCCTGAACGAGGATTCTCTTTTATGCGTGATGGGCCACTCGATATGCGTATGGACCCAACCACAGGACAATCAGCTGCACAGTGGTTAATGAATGCCGAAGAAGATGATATTACTTGGGTGCTAAAAACCTTCGGTGAAGAGCGTTTCGCGAAACGCATTGCCCGTGCCATTGTGGCGCGTAATAAAACTGAAGAGCCATTAACACGTACTAAACAGTTAGCGGATTTGATTAGTGAAGCAAGTCCAGTAAAAGAGCGACATAAGCACCCTGCAACACGTAGCTTTCAAGCGATCCGTATCTATATCAATAGTGAGTTAGATGAGATTGAAAAAGCATTAAAAGGCGCCGTGTCTATTTTAGCGCCAGCAGGACGTTTATCGGTGATTAGTTTCCACTCTTTAGAAGACCGATTAGTTAAACGCTTTATAAGAGATGAAAGTAAAGGGCCTGTTGTTCCAGCGGGGATCCCATTAACAGAAGAACAAATTAAAGCACTAGGAAGTGCTCGCCTGAGTAGCATTCATAAAATGAAACCTACCGGTGTTGAAGTTGAGGAGAATCCACGAGCGCGAAGTTCTGTTTTACGTGTCGCACAGCGTATTGAGGAATAAATGTCTACTGAACGCCATTCATTACCGGGAGTGATAGGACAAGATTTACTGCGTCACGGCAAATTGCCACTTATTCTTTTTTTCGCCGTTATTATCTCAGCGATCTATGTGGTAACGACAGCACATAAAACACGCTTACTGACAGCAGAAAAAGAGCGCTTAGTGTTAGAAAAAAATGTATTGGATATTGAATGGCGCAACTTGATCCTTGAGGAAAATGCATTGGCGGATCATAGCCGAGTTGAACGTTTTGCAAGTGAACAGTTAGGCATGGTTCATGTTGATCCAACTAAAGAGAATATTGTGGTTACTAAATAATTAAGGCAAGTATGAAATTTTCACGTTCGGCAAAAGCGAAGACAAAGACAAAGTCAAATGCCAAACTCCGTAAACCTGAAGAAAAAACAGGATTTGTGAGTTGGCGTTTTGCGTTGCTTTGCGGTGGTATTGGTATTGCTTTAGCGGCGTTATTAATACGAGTTGCCTATTTACAGATTATTAACCCAGATCCCCTGATCCGCGAAGGGGATCTGCGCTCTTTACGTGTGCAAAAAGTCCCCACTGCTCGTGGCATGATAAGCGATCGTATGGGAAGACCATTGGCGGTGAGTGTCCCTGTATATGCTATTTGGGCTGATCCTAAAGTTGTGTTAGAAGCTAACCCTGATATGACCGATTCACGTTGGTTAGCACTTGCTGATGCATTAAAACTTCCCGTTAATCAAATTTCTCAAAAAATTTCTGCAACACCTTCCGCTCGTTTTATCTATCTTGCGCGCCAAGTTAATCCTGAAATTAGTGATTACATAAGTAAGCTGAAAATCAAAGGGATAAACATGCGCCAAGAGTCCAAACGCTATTATCCTTCAGGAGAAGTGACCGCTCACATCATTGGTGTTACAAACATTGATGGTGATGGTATTGAAGGGGTTGAAAAAAGCTTTAACCAATGGCTTACCGGTGCCCCCGGAGAGCGAGTTGTACGCAAAGATGGCTTTAACCGTGTGATTGAAAATATCGCTCAAACAGATAGCCAAGCTGCTCACAACTTAATGTTAAGCATTGATGAGCGTTTACAATCTGTTGTGTATAGAGAGTTAACCAATGCAGTCATTGAAAATAAAGCCGAATCAGGTACGGCGGTTTTGGTTGATGTCAATACAGGCGAAGTGTTAGCGATGGCAAATAGCCCATCCTATAACCCGAATAATTTAGCGGGAACGCCGAAAGATGCGATGCGTAATCGAGCTATCACCGATATTTTTGAGCCAGGCTCTACGGTAAAGCCGATGGTGGTTATGAGTGCGCTAAACAATAATATTATTAAAGAAAATACCGTTATTAATACTGTTCCTTATCGAATTAGTGGTCATCAGATAAAAGATGTTGCGCTTTATCGTGAGCTTTCGATAACTGGAATTTTACAGAAATCGAGTAACGTAGGGGTATCTCGCCTTGCGTTAGCGATGCCGGCGTCTGAACTGGTAGATGTTTATTCCCGTTTTGGCCTCGGAAAACCAACTAACTTGGGGCTAGTTGGTGAAAGTAGTGGCATATTTCCAATAAAAAAACAACGGTGGTCCGATCTTGAAAGGGCCACCTTCTCATTCGGATATGGGCTAATGGTAACGCCATTACAGTTAGCGCGTGTCTATGCAACTATCGGTAGTTTTGGTATTTATCGACCGCTTTCTATTACTAAAGTCGACCCTCCTGTACCGGGTACTCGCGTTTTTCCTGAAAAAGTCATGAGAACAGTGGTTCATATGATGGAAAGTGTCGCCTTACCGGGCGGTGGTGGCGTTCGTGCTGCGATCAAAGGGTATCGTGTTGCGATTAAGACCGGGACCGCGAAAAAAGTCGGCCCAGATGGAAAGTATATTAATGCCTACATTTCTTATGCAGCCGGTGTTGCACCGGCAAGCCGTCCACGCTTTGCCTTAGTAGTGATCATTAACGAGCCAAAAGCGGGCAAATATTATGGGGGTGCAGTTTCTGCACCAGTGTTTGGCACAATTATGGGCGCGGTTCTACGTACGATGAATGTAGAGCCTGATGCATTAACGCCAGACGATAAAAGTGAAATAGTGATTAATAAAAAAGAGGATACAAGTGGCAGATCCTAATTTAAGTGACCTATTAGGGGCACTCGGGATACAAGCACCGTCTTTAACGCTTAAAGACATGACACTCGACAGCCGAAAAGCCGCGAGTGGTGATCTGTTTGTGGCAATTAAAGGCCATGAAACGGATGGTAGACGCTATATTCCTCAGGCAATTGCACAAGGTGTTTGCGCTGTTTTAGCGGAAGCTGAAGGTATTGCTACTCATGGCGAAATTCGTGAAAGTCATGGTATACCCGTTATTTATATTGAAAACCTAAATTGTCAATTATCAAAACTTGCAGGAATTTTTTATCATCAGCCAGCGGATAAATTAAAGCTGATTGGTGTCACTGGTACTAACGGAAAAACGACAACAACACAATTGTTAGCACAGTGGGCGCAAGGTTTAGGTGAAGTCAGTGCCGTTATGGGAACGGTAGGCAATGGGTTATTAGATCATATTGTTCCGGCAATGAATACAACCGGTTCAGCGGTTGATATCCAATTAGAATTACAGCAATTAGTTAATCAAGGCGCTACCTTTACCGCAATGGAGGTTTCGTCACACGGTTTAGTTCAAGGGCGCGTTAGTGCGCTACCTTTTGTCGCCAGCGTATTTACCAACTTAAGTCGCGATCACCTTGATTATCATGGTGATATGGCCAATTACGAACAGGCTAAATGGTTGTTATTTTCGACCCACCATAGTGGCGAAAAAATCATTAATGCTGATGATGCGGTAGGGCATAAATGGTTGACGCATCTACCCGATGCAGTGGCGGTGACTATGGCGGATAAATTGCCGGCAAATTGGCAAGGACGCTATGTGCAAGCGACACAAATCAATTACCATGATGCGGGTGCCACTATCCATTTTAATTCAAGTTGGGGAGAAGGTGAAATTGAAAGCCCATTAATGGGGGCTTTTAATGTCAGTAACTTACTCTGTGCTTTAGCTACACTTTTGGCACTTGAATACCCTCTTGATGCAGTGATTAAAGCTTCCAGTGCATTAACGCCCGTTTGTGGTCGTATGGAAGTATTTAGTGCGGATAATCGTCCTACGGTGATCGTTGATTATGCCCACACGCCAGATGCCTTAGAAAAAGCGTTACAAGCGGCACGCTTACACTGTACTGGCAAACTGTGGTGTATCTTTGGTTGTGGTGGTGATAGAGATAAAGGTAAGCGCCCACTAATGGGCGCTGTAGCAGAGCAGTTTGCCGATAAAGTGGTTATCACCGATGACAATCCACGTAGTGAAGAGCCACAAGCCATTATTCAAGATATCCTTTCTGGGTTAATGGATCCTGGTCGTGCATTAGCGATTGAAGGACGAGCAGAAGCAGTGACGAATGTAGTAATGCAAGCCTCTCCCGCTGATATGATCTTAGTGGCAGGAAAAGGGCACGAAGATTATCAAATCGTTGGTACTCGCCGTCTTGATTATTCTGACCGATTAACTGTTGCACGGTTATTGGGGGTGATCGCATGATAGCGCTTTCTCTCGAAACCATTGCACAAGTCACTCAAGGCGTGTTGAGTACTATTACTCAAAGCCAAGCCAATCAATTAATGATCAAATCAATTTCTACCGATAGCCGTAAAATTGATGATGCTTGTCTGTTTATTGCTTTAGCAGGTGATCGTTTTGATGCTCATGACTTTATTGCTGATGTCAAACAAAAGGGTGCCGTTGCGGTTTTAGTTAATCGGAAAATCGATGTTGAATGTCCACAAATCATCGTAAAAGATACCCGTTTAGCAATGGGGCATATTGCCGCTTATATCCGTTCGCTTAGCAATGCTAAAATTGTGGCGTTAACGGGCTCTTCGGGTAAAACGTCCGTTAAAGAGATGACGGCTTCGATACTGCGTCACTGTGGTGAAACCTTATATACACATGGCAATTTAAATAATGATATTGGTGTTCCCCTGACACTCTTTCGTCTAACCCCTGAACATCGTTTTGCCGTGATTGAACTTGGTGCTAACCATATTGGTGAAATAGCCTATACAGTGGATATGGTTAAACCAGATAGTGCATTGGTCAATAATCTCTTTTCTGCACATATTGAAGGTTTTGGTTCCTTACAAGGGATTGCTCAAGCTAAAGGTGAAATATTCACTGGCTTAAAAGAGCAAGGCACAGCCATTATTAATCAGCAAAGTAATGATGTTGCGTTATGGCAACAGCATTTTAACTCACGTCAAACTCAGTGGTCTTTCTCTTTATCTGCAGACTCTCAAGCCGATTTCTACCCAACGGATATCGTTGTTAATCAACTCACCACCGATTTTACATTGCATACGCCAGAAGGGTGTGTAGCAATCACCCTACCTTTACCTGGTCGCCATAATATTGCCAATGCGTTAGCCGCAAGTGCGTTAGCCTTGTCGGTAGGGGCGACATTAACGGATATTCAGCAAGGTTTAGCGGTACTGAAAGCCGTACCTGGCAGACTCTATCCTGTTGAATTAACAACAGGAAAAATAGTGTTAGATGATACCTATAATGCTAATGATGGGTCGATGATAGCAGGGCTGCAAGTTTTATCTCAATTACCAGGATATAAAATCTTTGTCGCTGGAGATATGGCTGAATTAGGTGAAGATTCAGAAAAATGTCACCGTGATGTGGGACGTTTTGCCCATCAAGTCGGTATCGATCGGGTATTAACCGTGGGTCATTACAGCCAGTTTATTAGTCAAGAAAATGAAGGCGGTGAGCATTTTTCATTTAAAGCTGATTTGCTTACCCAATTAATTCCATTATTACAGCAGCATGATGTTGTTTCAGTTTTAGTAAAAGGTTCACGAAGCTCAGCAATGGAGGATATCGTGAACGCATTAAAGGAGTGCTTTGAATGTTAGTTTGGCTAGCCGAATATTTGGTTAAATATCATACATTTTTTAATGTGTTTTCTTATCTGACATTCAGAGCGATTGTTGGTTTATTGACGGCATTAATTATTGCGTTATGGATGGGACCCCATTTAATTGCATGGTTACAAAAAATGCAAATCGGGCAAGTGGTGCGTAACGAAGGTCCTGAGTCACACTTTAGCAAACGTGGTACGCCGACCATGGGTGGGATCATGATCCTATTTTCTATCGCTGTATCAACCTTATTGTGGGCGCGATTAGATAATCCTTATGTATGGTGTGTACTCTTGGTGCTGATTGGTTATGGCATCATCGGTTTTATCGATGATTATCGCAAAGTAGTGCGTAAAGATACTCGAGGCTTAATAGCGCGTTGGAAATATTTCTGGCAATCGGTATTAGCTTTAGCGGTTGCATTTAGTATGTACGCGATTGGTAAAGATACCCCAGCAACGCAACTTGTTGTGCCTTTCTTTAAAGATGTCATGCCACAACTTGGCATGTTGTATATCTTACTGGCTTATTTTGTCATTGTTGGCACCAGTAACGCGGTAAATTTAACCGATGGTTTAGATGGCTTAGCCATTATGCCTACGGTGTTTGTAGCGGCTGGATTTGCATTAGTTGCATGGGCTACAGGTAATGTCAATTTTGCCAGCTACCTAAAAATTCCTTATTTAATGCATGCAGGCGAATTGGTGATTGTTTGTACCGCCATTGTCGGTGCGGGATTAGGCTTCCTTTGGTTTAATACTTATCCTGCCCAAGTCTTTATGGGTGATGTTGGCTCTTTAGCATTAGGTGGTGCATTAGGTACTATCGCCGTGTTATTACGCCAAGAATTTTTATTAGTGATTATGGGGGGCGTGTTCGTTGTTGAAACGCTCTCGGTTATTTTACAAGTAGGTTCATTTAAACTGCGCGGCCAACGTATTTTCCGTATGGCGCCAATCCATCATCACTATGAATTAAAAGGTTGGCCAGAGCCTCGTGTGATTGTCCGCTTTTGGATCATCTCTCTTATGTTAGTCCTTATTGGTTTAGCGACATTAAAGGTACGTTAACATGGCAAATTATCAGGGGAAAAAAGTTGTTATCGTGGGACTAGGCATTACCGGTCTATCCTGCGTTGACTTTTTTATCCGCCAAGGTGTAACACCTAAAGTGATAGATACTCGCCAGCATCCCGCGGGTTTAGATAAGCTACCTGCTGATGTTGAGTATCATACGGGGAGTTTTCATCAAGTATGGCTTAATGATGCTGATTTAATTGTCTCAAGTCCGGGTATTGCGTTATCAACGCCTGAGTTAGTTGAAGCGCGAGATCATGGAGTGGAAATTGTCGGTGATATTGAGCTATTTTGCCGTGAGGCAAAAGCACCTATTGTTGCGATAACAGGCTCTAATGGCAAAAGTACCGTAACGACGTTGGTGGGGGAAATGGCTAAAGCTGACGGGATCGCTGTCGGTGTCGGTGGCAATATTGGTGTACCTGCTTTAACGTTATTAACACAGCCTTATGACTTATATGTCTTAGAGCTATCGAGCTTTCAATTAGAGACAACCTATAGCTTAACAGCGGCGGCTGCCACGGTATTAAATATTAGCGAAGATCATATGAATCGCTATCCGTTAGGATTAGAACAATACCGTGAAGCTAAATTACGTATTTATGATAATGCTAAAACCTGTGTCTATAACGCAGATGATGTTCTGACATTGCCTTTAGCTGGCAAAGATGCACGTTGTGTGAGTTTTGGTATCGGACAAGGGGATTATCAACTTGATAATACCAATCGTTACTTGAACGTAAATGGTGAAAATATTCTTGCCACTTCACAGATGTTCCTTTCTGGTCAACACAATTACACCAATGCATTAGCCGCATTAGCGTTAGCTGATGCGGTGGGAATTTCTCGTAAAGCATCACTGGCTGTTTTAAACACCTATCATGGCCTTGCTCATCGTTTCCAATTAGTTTACTCCCATAATGGGGTACGTTGGATCAATGATTCTAAAGCGACTAATGTAGGTAGCACAGAAGCGGCTTTAAGAGGGCTTGAAGTAGAAGGGACTTTGCACCTGTTGTTAGGTGGGGACGGTAAGTCTGCTGATTTTAGCGCGCTATTACCTTATCTCAGTGGCGATAATATTCGCTTATATTGCTTCGGACAAGATGGTCAAGCATTGGCAAATTTACGACCACAAGTCTCACAATTAACCGCGACTATGGAAGAGGCGATGCGATTACTTGCACCAACAGTGCAAACTGGCGATATGGTGCTACTTTCACCCGCTTGTGCAAGTCTAGATCAGTTTAAAAGTTTCGAACAACGTGGTGATGAGTTTGCCCGTTTAGCGCAGGAGCTTGGCTGATGAGTGTATACGCAATGCGAAGATTAAAACAGTGGCTGGTGGGAAGTTATCAAACAGATAACAGCGCGTTCGTGCCTTATGATCGCACTTTGCTCTGGTTTACATTCGGATTAGCGGTTGTCGGGTTTGTGATGGTAACCTCGGCGTCAATGCCTGTTGGACAACGTTTAGCAGAAGATCCTTTTCTATTTGCTAAACGTGACGGCATTTATATGATTGTTGCCCTTTGCCTTGCATTAGTGACAATGCGAGTGCCAATGGCGGTATGGCAACGCTACAGTAGCTTAATGCTGTTTGGTTCTATCTTGCTATTACTCGTGGTATTGGCAGTGGGTAGCTCAGTAAATGGCGCATCACGTTGGATTGCATTTGGGCCTTTACGTATTCAGCCGGCAGAACTTTCTAAATTGGCACTGTTTTGTTATCTCTCCAGTTATTTGGTGAGAAAAGTAGAAGAAGTGAGAAACAATTTTTGGGGATTCTGTAAACCTATGGGGGTGATGTTAATATTAGCCGTATTACTGCTATTACAACCCGACTTAGGTACGGTGGTCGTGCTGTTTGTGACCACATTAGCGTTGCTTTTTTTAGCCGGTGCAAAAATTTGGCAATTCCTCGCCATTATTGGTACAGGTATTGCCGCTGTTGTGATGTTAATTATTGTTGAGCCTTACCGTGTACGACGTATCACTTCGTTCTTAGAACCTTGGGAAGATCCTTTTGGTAGTGGTTATCAGTTAACACAATCCTTGATGGCTTTTGGACGCGGTGATCTACTGGGGCAAGGGTTAGGAAATTCAGTACAAAAGTTAGAGTATCTACCTGAAGCTCATACTGACTTTATTTTCTCCATTTTAGCAGAAGAACTTGGTTATATCGGTGTGGTTTTAGTGCTTTTAATGGTATTCTTCATCGCTTTTCGTGCGATGCAAATTGGACGCCGTGCTTTGCTGCTCGATCAACGTTTTTCAGGTTTTTTAGCCTGTTCGATTGGGATCTGGTTTACCTTCCAGACTTTGGTCAACGTCGGTGCGGCAGCGGGTATGTTGCCAACGAAAGGGTTAACGTTACCTCTTATTAGTTACGGTGGTTCGAGTTTGATTATTATGTCAACGGCTATCGTGATGTTGTTACGAATTGATTATGAATCACGCCTAGCACAGGCTCAGGCGTTTGTAAGGAGTCCTAAATGAGCGAACGTAAACGCCGATTAATGGTGATGGCCGGCGGAACAGGGGGGCATGTCTTTCCTGGATTAGCAGTTGCTCATTATCTGCAATCCCAAGGCTGGGATATTCGTTGGTTAGGAACCGCGGATAGAATGGAAGCACAATTAGTGCCTAAGCATGGCATTGAAATCGAGTATATCCGTATTTCGGGTCTGCGAGGTAAAGGGGTAAAAGCGTTAATTGCGGCACCTATTCGTATTATAAAAGCGATTTTTCAAGCCCGTCGGATTATGAAGCGCTATCAGCCTGATGCCGTATTAGGCATGGGAGGCTATGTTTCTGGACCAGGCGGTGTTGCAGCATGGAGCTGTGGTATTCCCGTTGTTTTACATGAACAAAATGGTATTGCAGGCTTAACTAACCGTTGGTTGTCAAAAATAGCCAAACGTGTGTTACAAGCATTCCCCGGTGCGTTTGCTAATGCGCCTGTTGTTGGTAATCCGGTTCGTGACGATGTCTTAGCACTTGAAGCCCCAGCAGAGAGATTAAAAGGCAGAGAAGGTGCTGTCCGAGTGCTGGTTATTGGTGGTAGCCAAGGTGCGCGTATCTTAAATCATACAATGCCAGTGGTGGCTGGATTATTAGGAGAGCGAGTTACAATTTGGCATCAGGCCGGCAAAGGGAGCGAAAGTGATACCAAATTACGCTATCAAAATGAACTTTCTAAAAATTCAGTTAAATCTGAGTATAAAGTTACTGAATTTATTGATGATATAGCGCAAGCTTATCAATGGGCTGATGTTGTTGTATGTCGTTCAGGTGCATTAACAGTTAGCGAGATTGCCGCTGCGGGGTTACCCGCTATTTTTGTTCCTTTTCAACATAAAGATAGACAGCAATATTGGAATGCATTGCCATTAGAAAATGCCGGTGCGGCGCGTATTATTGAACAGAATGATTTAACGCCAGAAGCGATAGCTGACACCCTAGAAAATTGGGATAGACATCAGCTAATGCTAATGGCAGAAAAAGCACAAAGTGTTGCGATTACGGATGCTACTGAGCGAGTCGCTAATGTAATTATCGAAGTGGCTAAAAAATAAACGTAACTTGTAACCATTAACTTAGAGTGAAGAAGTAAATAGTGAATACACAACAGCTGGCGAAATTAAGATCTTTTGTGCCTGAGATGAGAAAAGTTAGGCATATCCACTTTGTTGGCATTGGTGGTGCCGGCATGGGCGGGATCGCCGAAGTGTTGGCTAATGAAGGTTATGCAATCAGTGGTTCTGATTTAGCGCCTAATGTAGTCACACAACAACTCGTTGCATTAGGGGCGACAATCTATTTTAATCATCGCCCTGAAAATATTCGTGATGCTAGTGTTGTGGTGGTTTCTACCGCAATTAGTGCAGATAATCCGGAAATTATTGCAGCAAGAGAAGCGCGTATTCCTGTGATACGTCGTGCAGAAATGTTAGCGGAGTTAATGCGTTATCGTCACGGGGTTGCGATTGCAGGAACCCACGGTAAAACAACAACAACGGCGATGATTTCTAATATTTATGCACAAGCAGGATTAGATCCAACCTTTGTTAATGGCGGTTTAGTGAAATCAGCAGGTACCCATGCTCGTTTAGGTTGTAGCCGCTATTTAATTGCAGAAGCGGATGAGAGTGATGCTTCTTTCTTACATCTTCAACCTATGGTTGCAGTGGTAACGAATATTGAAGCTGACCATATGGACACTTATCACGGTAATTTTGATAATTTAAAAGAGACTTTTATTACTTTTTTACACAACTTACCGTTTTATGGTCGCGCAGTGATGTGTATTGATGACGATGTTATTCGGTCAATTATTCCTAAAGTAGGGCGTTATATTACTACCTATGGTTTTAGTGAAGATGCTGATGTACGCATTACTCATTACGAACAAAAAGGTGCGCAAGGATTTTTCACTATTTCTCGTGAAGATATGCCTGATTTAGATGTGGTATTAAATGCGCCGGGACGTCATAACGCCTTAAATGCAACCGCAGCTGTGGCTGTTGCTACAGAAGAAGGGATTGCGGATGAGCATATTTTAGCCGCACTACTTAATTTCCAAGGCACTGGGCGTCGTTTCGATTTCTTGGGAAATTTCAGTCTTGAGCATGTGAATGGCCAAGAAGGGGAAGTCATGCTGGTGGATGACTATGGACATCACCCAACAGAAGTTGATGCAACGATAAAAGCGGCACGAGCAGGTTGGCCTGATAAACGTTTAGTGATGTTATTTCAACCACATCGTTATACACGTACTCGTGATTTATATGAAGATTTTGCAACGGTGCTTAATCAAGTTGATATTTTATTATTAACCGATGTTTATGCAGCAGGAGAGGCGCCTATTCCCGGTGCAGATAGTCGTTCACTGTGTCGTACTATTCGTCAACGTGGCAAACTAGATCCGATTTGGGTTTCTGATGTTGAGAACATCTCCTCAATATTAGCGGGTGTATTAACAGATAATGATCTTGTTTTAGTTCAAGGTGCTGGAAATATTGGTAAAATAGCGCGTCGCTTAGCAGAAACAAAATTACAACCATCTTTAAGCGAGGATTAAGACGGATGTTTGAGCAAGTGAACATCATTTATGGTGAAATAGTTAAGAAAATGACTGTAATGGTGGGAGATTTTAGTCAAAAAGAGATCTTATTTGCGAAAAATACGATCGGTAATTCGCTTGCTCAAAGAGATGTGGGAAAAAATTATCAGTTAAAAGTAGCGAAATTTAAAGAAAAACTCGCTATTTTGACTTTTAAGGTAAATAATTCTCAACAGATTGAACAATTTAGTGATTTAATTATCAAAGCTAAAGGTATTTATAGAGTATATATATCTAGTGGAAGTATTAATCGTAGGAATATCGTACAAAAGAATAGCCGATTCTCTTATTTGAATGTTGCGCAGGGGTGAATGAATTTACTATGTCACAAGCAGCGCTAAATAATAAAGAGATAAAAGAGAAACGTCATTCTGATAGACCGAGTAATGGTAGCTATTTATCAGGATTAATCTTCTTCTTATGTGTGATTGCCACCATTATTTGGGGCGGAATACAAGTTGTGAATTGGATGAAAGATGCTAATCGTCTGCCGATATCAAAGCTTGTACTTACTGGTGAGCGGCATTACACAACGAATGATGATGTGCGTCAGGCCATTTTATCTTTAGGCCAACCAGGCACTTTTATGACACAGGATGTCAATATCATTCAGCAACAAATTGAACGTATGCCATGGATCAGGCAAGTGACCGTACGTAAACAATGGCCAGACGAATTAAAAATCCATCTGGTGGAGTATGTGCCATTTACCCGTTGGAATGACACACATTTTCTTGATAGAGAAGGCCGAATTTTCAGTCTGCCAACGCGATTGGAAACACAAGGAAATTACCCACTATTATATGGGCCGCAAGGAAGTGAGAAAATGGTATTAGCAGGTTATTTAGCAATGAGAGATCAGCTTCTTGCCAGTAATCTGAAATTAAAAGCAGCATCAATGTCAGCTCGTCAAGGATGGCAATTAGTCTTAGACAATGATGTCCGATTGGAGTTAGGGCGTAAGGATACCGAAAAACGGATTGCTCGCTTTATTGAGCTGTATCCTATCTTGCAACAACAGACTGACAAACGGGTTGATTATGTCGATTTACGTTATGACAGTGGTGGTGCAGTTGGATGGGCTCCTTTATTACTTGATGTGAATGAATAAACAAGACGTGGCAGATGACACGATGAAGGCGAAGGCAGAACAATAATGATCAAAGCGACGGACAGAAAATTAGTAGTTGGTCTTGAGATTGGTACGGCCAAAGTAGCCACCCTTGTCGGTGAGATCCTGCCTGATGGCGTAGTGAATATTATCGGGGTGGGAAGTTGCCCATCTCGGGGTATGGACAAAGGTGGCGTGAACGATCTCGAATCCGTCGTAAAATGTGTACAACGGGCTGTAGATCAGGCTGAATTGATGGCAGATTGCCAAATATCGTCAGTATATTTGGCGTTATCAGGCAAACATATTAGCTGCCAAAATGAAATTGGTATGGTGCCAATTTCAGAAGAAGAAGTAACACAAGATGATGTTGATAGCGTGGTGCATACTGCGAAATCCGTCAAAGTAAAAGATGAACACCGTGTTTTACACGTAATACCGCAAGAGTACGCCATTGATTACCAAGAAGGGATCAAAAACCCTGTAGGGTTATCCGGTGTACGTATGCAGGCTAAAGTGCATCTGATTACCTGCCATAACGATATGGCGAAGAATATAGTAAAAGCAGTTGAGCGCTGTGGTTTAAAAGTGGATCAACTGATTTTTGCAGGACTGGCTTCAAGTTTTGCTGTGCTAACAGAAGATGAGCGCGAATTAGGTGTTTGTGTCGTTGATATGGGTGGCGGAACCATGGATATCGCCATATATACCGGTGGTGCATTAAGACATACTCGTGTCATTCCTTATGCAGGCAACGTTGTGACTAGCGATATTGCTTACGCTTTTGGTACACCACCAAATGATGCCGAAGCAATAAAAGTGCGTCATGGCTGTGCATTAGGCTCTTTAGTTGGCAAAGATGAAAATGTCGAAGTTCCAAGTGTCGGAGGTAGACCACCAAGAAGTCTACAACGGCAAACACTTGCTGAGGTGATTGAACCGCGTTATACCGAGCTTCTAAATCTTGTTAATGAAGAGATTTTGAGTGTTCAGGAACAATTACGTCAGCAAGGAATAAAGCACCATTTAGCGGCAGGTATTGTTTTAACAGGTGGTGCTGCACAGATAGATGGACTTGTTGAATGTGCTCAACGTGTTTTCCACACGCAAGTACGGATCGGTAAACCGTTAAATATTACCGGGCTAACAGATTATGCGCAGGATCCCTTCTATTCTACGGCAGTCGGGCTTTTGCATTACGGTAAAGAATCTCACTTTGGTGAGGAAACTGAAACCGAAAAACGCTCTGCAGTTAGTGGTTGGCTAAAAAAACTCACTGGCTGGTTAAAAAGAGAGTTTTAATCATCAGACAAATTTAAAAAGAGGTCGTTTGAGCAAGCGACCCTAAAAGGCACAAAACGGAGAGAAATTATGTTTGAACCTATGGAATTAACCAACGATGCGGTGATCAAAGTCATCGGCGTTGGTGGCGGCGGCGGTAATGCGGTTGAGCACATGGTTCGTGAACGTATTGAAGGCGTTGATTTCTTCGCGGTCAATACTGATGCTCAAGCATTACGTAAAACAGCAGTTGGACAAACTATCCAAATCGGTAATGCCATTACGAAAGGCTTAGGTGCAGGTGCAAACCCTGAGGTAGGCCGTAATGCTGCCGAAGAAGATCGTGAAGCGTTACGCGCTGCACTAGAAGGTGCGGATATGGTATTTATCGCTGCGGGTATGGGCGGTGGTACAGGTACAGGTGCTGCGCCAGTCGTTGCTGAAGTTGCGAAAGAGTTAGGTATTTTAACGGTTGCTGTTGTGACTAAGCCTTTTAATTTTGAAGGCAAAAAGCGTATGGCATTTGCTGAGCAGGGAATTACTGAGTTATCTAAGCATGTTGACTCATTAATCACTATTCCAAATGACAAGCTGCTAAAAGTACTCGGCCGTGGTATTTCGTTACTTGACGCATTTGGTGCGGCAAATGATGTATTAAAAGGTGCTGTTCAAGGTATCGCAGAACTGATCACTCGCCCAGGTTTGATGAACGTCGACTTTGCTGACGTGAGAACGGTGATGTCAGAGATGGGTTATGCCATGATGGGATCTGGTGCAGCTAAAGGCGAAGATCGTGCTGAAGAAGCCGCTGAAATGGCGATTTCAAGTCCATTACTGGAAGATATCGACCTGTCTGGCGCACGTGGTGTGTTAGTTAATATTACAGCAGGCTTTGATTTACGTCTTGATGAGTTTGAAACCGTCGGTAACACCATTCGTGCATTTGCATCAGATAACGCCACAGTGGTGATTGGTACTTCTCTTGACCCTGAAATGAACGATGAACTGCGTGTTACTGTGGTTGCTACAGGTATCGGCATGGATAAACGTCCAGAAATTACGCTGGTAACTAATAAGCAAAATCAACAAAACGCTATGGAAAATCGTTATCAGCAAATGCAAAATAGCATGTCCTCTTTCTCTACAGTAGAAGAGAGCAAGCCTGCAGCTAAAGCGGTTAATGAACAATCTACTCAAGCTAACAAAGAGCCAGATTATTTAGATATCCCTGCTTTCTTAAGAAAACAGGCTGATTAATCGTCAAAAAGATTGGCATCTCCGCTTTTTGTGCTAAACTGTCCTGCCAATTATAAGTATAATAATTGGTAGGACGGATAATATTGCGAGATAAAATGATGATCAAACAACGGACATTAAAACGAATTGTACAAGCAACTGGTGTGGGGCTCCACACGGGTAAAAAAGTTACGCTTACAATGCGTCCGGCGCCAGCTAATACTGGGGTCATCTACCGTCGTACTGACTTAAATCCACCGGTGGATTTTCCAGCAGACGCAAAATCAGTTCGTGACACTATGTTATGTACTTGCTTAGTGAATGAAGATGATGTGCGTATATCAACCGTTGAGCATTTAAATGCAGCACTGGCTGGTTTAGGCATTGATAATATCGTAATTGAAGTGGATGCACCTGAAATTCCTATTATGGATGGCAGTGCAGCACCTTTTGTTTTCTTATTGCTTGATGCAGGTATTGAAGAGCTTCGCACTGCGAAAAAATTCATCCGTATCAAGGAAACAGTACGTGTTGAAGATGGCGATAAATGGGCGGAAATGCGTCCTTATAATGGTTTTAAATTAGATTTTACTATCGATTTTAACCATCCTGCTATCGATGCAAGTACTCAGCGTTATAAATTAGATTTCTCTGCTGAATCCTTTATGAGTCAAATAAGTCGTGCTCGTACATTTGGATTTATGCGTGATATTGAATATTTACAATCGAAAGGATTGTGTTTAGGCGGTAGCTTTGATTGCGCTATCGTGGTTGATGACTATCGTGTCCTCAACGATGATGGTTTACGTTTTGAAGACGAATTTGTTCGTCATAAAATGTTAGATGCAATCGGTGATTTATTTATGTGTGGCTATAACATTATCGGTGAATTTACCGCGTTTAAATCAGGTCATGCACTAAATAATAAATTGCTCCAAGCTGTTTTAGCAAAAGAGTCTGCTTGGGAATTCGTCACCTTTGAAGACGAAGCGAAAATGCCAGTGGCATTTAAAGCACCATCGACAGTTTTTGCTTAATCGCTCAATTGTAAAGCACGTTAATTATCTCTAATTAGCGTCATCTTTGGCTGTACTTGTACTCTCTCCGGCAAGTGCAGCCAACCGTTCTAATCTTTCTCTTAATTTCTTCGGGCTTTTCTCTGCCAAATATTTCAATGATTGTGCACTCTCTACACTTAAGTGGCGTTTTTTTACGGGTGTTGGATCTTTTAATGATGAAGTGACACTCTTTTTTCCCGCTTTTATGCTTAAAGAAGGATTTATTTTGATGTCTATTGAGGATAACGATGGTAAAATTTCCTTTCTTAATGCAGAAAGTAATGATGGAATTTCATAACGTAATCGGGTCATCCAACTTGCGTTTGTGACTTCAATAATTAAAATAGCATTGCGATAATTGGCGACACGGCATTTACCTTGTAACGGTGCTGGTAAAAGTGCCATGACGGTACGATTTAATTTGAGTAAAATTGTTGCACGCTGTTGTATAAGCTGTAATGTGCTTTTATTGGAACCTTCAAGCTCTTTTAGGATGTTTTCCAATGATTGTGGGTAGCTATCCCGCATAGATTTTGACTCCACAAATTATAAAATTAAATAACGAAGGTTAATGAGCATTATAAATTTTTGGCGACAATTTGGCAGACGATATTTTTGGTCGCATCTGCTATTAGGGATGGTAGCAGCAGGTATTGGTATGCCTTCGCTGGTGTCTGCCCATGCTGAAAATCCATCACAAACGGATACACCTTCCTCACAAAATCGTCAAAGCCAAGCATTAATCGCTTTTGATAATTTATTCTTACGCCAGAGTGTACAGAATCCTGCTTCATCCTTCACCTTTAATTACTGGCAACAGCATGCCGTTAAAAATGTGATTAAGCAGCTCTCTTTTGCTTTTACCATTCATTCACCTGAATTGATGGTAAAAGCAAAAGATGAGCCATCACCTGTTGCGAATGTTGCTGAGGTCATGCTTGATACGCTTTATGCGTTACTGACTCAAGCGCCATCTTCTACCCTGGTTAATTTACCGATTTCCCGTGGCGTGTTAACGGAAAATCGTATTTCCTATCATACCGGATTATGGCTTGCTCAGATCCGTGGTATCCGTGCTGGACCTTACCTAACAGCTTAATTGAGTTTGTTAATCTTTGTTAGATTATGCTTATCTCTATGATTTATCGTCGATAAACATAGAGGCTGTATTCGGCGTATTTACGCCATAAATGAGAATAAAGAGTTATGTTAGGTAAAATTGTAACCAAAATTTTTGGTAGTCGTAATGAACGCGCTATTCGTCGTATGCGTAAAGTGGTTGCTCAAATCAATCAACTAGAGCCAGAATTTGAAAAATTAACCGACGATGAATTGAAAGCCAAAACAGATGAATTTCGTGAGCGTTTAAAAAAAGGTGAAAAAGAAGAGGATATTTTACCTGAAGCTTTTGCCACTGTACGTGAAGCGAGTAAACGTGTTTTTGGTATGCGTCACTTTGACGTACAGCTTATTGGCGGTATGGTATTAAATGATCGCTGTATCGCAGAGATGCGTACAGGGGAAGGTAAAACCTTAACTGCAACACTGCCTGCTTATTTAAATGCGCTATCAGGTAAAGGGGTGCACGTTGTTACCGTCAATGACTATTTGGCGCAACGGGATGCGGAAAATAACCGCCCACTATTTGAATTCTTAGGGTTAAGTGTTGGTATCAACCTCCCTAATATGGCACCACCAGCAAAACGTGAAGCTTATAACGCAGATATCACTTACGGTACAAATAACGAATTTGGTTTCGACTATTTGCGTGACAATATGGCGTTTAGCCCTGAAGAGCGTGTCCAACGTAAATTACACTATGCATTAGTGGATGAGGTTGACTCCATTTTAATTGATGAAGCTCGTACTCCACTGATTATTTCAGGGCCTGCTGAGGATAGCTCTGAACTTTATATTAAAATGAATAAAGTTATTCCTCATTTAGTGCCTCAAGAAAAAGAAGATTCAGATACCTTCCAAGGAGAAGGGGATTACTCTGTCGACGAAAAAACGCGTCAAGTGAATATTACTGAGCGTGGCTTAGTTAAAATTGAAGGGTTATTAGCCGAAGCAGGTATGATGAAAGAGGGCGAGTCACTTTACTCACCTGCTAACATCATGCTTATGCACCATGTAACGGCAGCCTTACGTGCCCATGCATTATTTACAAAAGATGTTGATTACATTGTTAAAGATGGCGAAGTTATCATTGTTGACGAACATACCGGTCGTACCATGCAAGGTCGTCGTTGGTCGGATGGTCTACACCAAGCGGTAGAAGCAAAAGAAGGCGTGAAGATCCAAAATGAGAACCAAACATTAGCGTCCATTACATTCCAGAACTATTTCCGTTTATATGAGAAATTAGCGGGGATGACCGGTACTGCAGATACCGAAGCTTTTGAATTTAACTCTATCTACCGTTTAGAAACTATCGTTATTCCAACTAACCGCCCAATGGTCCGTAAAGATTTACCTGATTTAGTTTATATGAATGAAAAAGGTAAATTTGCCGCGATTATTGAAGATATTCGTGAACGTACTAAAAATGGACAGCCGGTACTGGTGGGGACCATCTCGATTGAAAAATCTGAAGAGATCTCCCAAGCACTTACAAAAGCGAATATTCATCATAATGTCCTGAATGCCAAATTCCATGCTATGGAAGCAGATATCATTGCTAATGCGGGGTTACCATCAGCGGTGACTATCGCAACTAATATGGCTGGTCGTGGTACCGATATCGTATTAGGGGGAAGTTGGCAAACTGAAGTTGCGAAGCTGGAAAATCCAACAGAAGAGCAAATTGAAGAGATCAAAGCACAATGGCAAAAACGCCATGATGCGGTATTAGCTTCTGGTGGTTTACATATTATTGGTACTGAACGCCATGAATCACGTCGTATCGATAACCAGTTACGTGGTCGTGCGGGGCGTCAAGGGGATGAGGGGTCTTCTCGTTTCTATCTGTCAATGGAAGACTCCTTAATGCGTATTTTTGCCTCTGATAAAGTATCAGGCATGATGCGTAAACTGGGAATGAACGAAACAGAAGCTATTGAGCATCCATGGGTAACTAAAGCGATTGCTAATGCACAACGTAAAGTAGAAAACCGTAACTTCGATATTCGTAAACAATTACTTGAGTATGATGATGTAGCCAATGATCAGCGTCGAGCTATTTATACTCAACGTAATGAGTTGTTAGATGTTGCTGATGTCAGTGAAACTATCGACAGTATTCGCCAAGATGTGTTTACTTCGATGATTGATAACTATATTCCACCTCAATCACTAGAAGAGATGTGGGATATTGAAGGTTTAACGGCCTGTCTGCAAAATGACTTTGATTTAAATTTACCTATCAAAGAGTGGTTAGATAAAGAGCCTGAACTACACGAAGAAACACTGCGCGAACGCATTTTAGAAAAATCAATCGAAGTCTATAAAGCAAAAGAAGAGATTGTCAGTGCTGAAATGATGCGTAACTTTGAAAAAGGTGTCATGTTACAAACACTGGATTCACTGTGGAAAGAGCACTTAGCGGCGATGGATTATCTGCGTCAAGGTATCCATTTACGTGGTTATGCACAAAAAGATCCAAAACAAGAGTACAAACGTGAATCTTTTGCTATGTTCGCTAATATGTTGGAATCACTGAAATATGAAGTGATCAGCACATTAAGTAAAGTACAAGTTCGTTTACCTGAAGAAGTTGAAGAGTTAGAGCGTCGTCGTCGTGAAGAGGCGGAGCGTTTAGCTAAACAGCAACAACTTAGCCATGAAGTGACAAAAGAATCACAAATGTCAGCCGTTGATGGCCAAGTGGCATCAGGCAAAAAAGTGGGTCGTAACGAACCTTGCCCTTGTGGTTCAGGTAAAAAATATAAGCATTGTCACGGTAAATTAGGTTAATTACTTATTGCTTATTATATGGGTAAGAATGTAACACCATTTTAAAAATAGAAAGCCCACCTTCGAATAAAGGTGGGCTTTTTTTATCCATGATAAAAAACCATAAAATAGGAGAGTGGAGGTAATAAAGGTTGTTTTTTTGTTGTTTAATGTTCTGTCCCTGTTTGGGGTTCGACTAGCTTAGCAATAATTGGGCAATCAGGATTATTATCACCTTGGCACTCTTGTGCTAAATGCGATAATGTTTGCGTCATTCGTTGCAATTGCGCTATTTTACGGTTTAATTCATCGATATGAGAAAGGGCAATAGCTTTTACATCAGCACTTGTCCGTTCTCTGTTATTCCATAAAACTAATAATGTTGATATTTGCTCTGTTGAAAAACCAAGAGCACGTGAATGGCGGATAAAGCGAAAACAATCTACATCGCTATCATTGTAATCGCGATAACCTCCGTCAGTACGAATTGCCTTAGGTATTAAACCAATTTGCTCATAATATCGGATCATTTTACTTGAAATACCGGATTTTTTTGCAGCTTGACCAATATTCATCTTATTCTCCTTATCTGATAATAAAGCGCTTTTCTTCTAAGTAGAGATAATTGCTTTATCAGCATGAGCCAGATCTTTTTCGGATCTGGCAATAAAGATAATTTATGTTTAATGTGTTTTCATGGGCGCTTGAAAACGTTTTAGTCGTAGTGCATTTCCTAAAACAAATACACTAGAAAGCGCCATTGCTGCGGCAGCGAATATAGGCGAAAGTAACATGCCATTGATAGGATAAAGCATACCCGCAGCGACAGGGATTAATAATGCGTTATAAGCAAATGCCCAGAATAAGTTTTGTTTGATATTACGAATGGTTGCTTGGCTAAGTGCAATCGCATCAACAACACCGCGTAAATCACCTGACATTAGTACTACGTCAGCAGCTTCAATGGCAACGTCAGTTCCTGTACCAATTGCCAATCCTACATCAGCTTGTGCAAGCGCTGGGGCATCATTGATACCATCTCCGACAAATGCAACTTTATCTCCTTTCTGACTAAGTTGTTTTAATGCTGCAACTTTTCCATCAGGAAGGACTTCTGCAACTATTTCATCAATACCAAGTTGTTTTGCTATTGCTTTTGCTGTTGCTTTGTTATCACCTGTGATCATTGCTACTTTCAAACCTAATGCATGTAATGCTTTAATAGCTTCAGGTGTTGTTTCTTTTATTGGATCTGCAACGGCAATAATCGCAGCAAGACGGCCATCAATGGCGGTATACAGTGGTGTTTTACCTTGCTCACCTAATTTTTGAGCGGATGAAGCGAACTGACTGACATCTAACCCAAGCTGTTTCATAAAGCGGTCGGCACCCACAGAGACAGACCTTCCATCAACTGTTGCACTAACACCAAAACCAGGAATAGCTTCAAAATTATCGACGCTAGCAAGCGTTAATTTTGCCTCGTTTGCTGCATTAACAATTGCTTGTGCAATAGGGTGTTCTGAATAAGTTTCAATTGAAGCGACAAGACTTAATATCTCGTTATATTCAAACTTTTCTGCTGGGATCAGATCAGTTAGCTCAGGGCGGCCTTTTGTCAATGTACCAGTTTTGTCGAGTGCGACCACACTAACATCACGTAAGGCTTGCAAAGCTTCACCTTTACGGAAAAGTATTCCTAATTCAGCAGCTCGTCCTGTGCCAACCATAATTGATGTTGGTGTTGCTAATCCCATTGCACACGGACAAGCAATAATGAGTACCGCAACAGCATTGATGAGCGCAAAGGTTAGTGCAGGCTCAGGACCAAATGCGAGCCAAATAAAGAATGTGATCGTTGCACCTATCATTACTGCGGGCACAAACCACATGGTAACTTTATCAACAAGCGCTTGGATTGGTAATTTTGAACCTTGAGCTTCCTCAACTAAGCGAATAATTTGTGCGAGTATCGTATTGGCACCCACTTTGGTCACTTTAAAACTAAAAGCGCCTGTTTTATTGATGGTGCCACCGACAACCTCAGCCCCTATCTCTTTTGCTACAGGAACGGGTTCACCGGTTATCATGCTCTCATCAACATAAGAATGGCCTTCTACAACCTCACCATCAACAGGGATTTTTTCACCAGGACGAACAACAACGATATCGCCCATCATAACTTGATCTAATGGAATTTCTAGTATTTCACCATGACGTGAAACACGTGCTGTTTTGGCTTGAAGACCCACTAAACGCTTAATCGCTTGTGAGGTATTTCCTTTGGCTTTTGCCTCAAGATTTCGCCCTAATAAGATCAAGGTAACAATCACGACAGCAGCCTCAAAATAGATATTTGCCGTACCTGCAGGTAAGACTTGGGGTATAAAGGTTGAAACGACAGAATACCCATAAGCGGCTACTGTACCGACTGATACTAATGAGTTCATATCAGGAGCACCGCGTAATAATGCGGGTATTCCTTTTTTGAAAAAGCGTAAGCCAGGGCCAAACATCACTATGGTGGCAAGAACAAATTGAATATACCAGTTGAGCTGTTGCCCTAATGTTTGCGTTACCCAATGATGGACTCCGGGGATAAAATGTGAGCCCATCTCAATAACGAACACTGGTAATGTGAAGATAGTGGCAATAAGTAATGCTCGGCGTAACGAGCGGGCTTCTTTTTCACGACGCTCTTCACTTAAATCACGAGTATTGGCTGGATTATCTGATAGCCGCCGTGGTTTATAACCGGCATGGACAACCGCCACTTCTAAATCAGTAATAGATACTACGCCGGATAAATGACGCACACGAGCACGCTCAGTGGCAAGATTCACGGTGGCTTCTAATACACCAGGAATTTGAGCTAATGCTTTCTCAACACGCCCGACACAGGAAGCGCAGGTCATTTCTTCAATAGCCAATTCAGTGATCTCTTCAGGAACTTTATAGCCAGAGCTTTCAATCGCGCTTACAGCAAGTGCAGGATTGGGGGTACTGCTAAATGTAATATCAGCACGTTCTGTTGCAAGATTCACGACAGCATCTTTTATTTCAGGTACTGCCTTTAATGCTCGTTCAACACGTCCGACACATGAAGCACATGTCATACCTTCTACAGGTAAGCTCAGCCTATTTGCTGAGGATAATGTTGTAGGTGTATTCATCAAACTTTCCCTCTTAAATATGGTATGGGACAAAGCTTAAGCTTTACCATTAGGGGAAGGTCAAGGATTATATAATTATTTTGTTTT
Organism: Proteus sp. G2675; assembly: GCF_963886535.1. Classification (NCBI taxonomy): domain Bacteria; kingdom Pseudomonadati; phylum Pseudomonadota; class Gammaproteobacteria; order Enterobacterales; family Morganellaceae; genus Proteus; species Proteus sp. G2675. Next base: position 303,506 of record NZ_CAWPCB010000035.1, on the reverse strand, counting down.
CTTTTATTTTGTTTATATTCAATGGGTTATATTTTCTTGGTTTATTTTAAATATTAAAGAATTGTAAGTTTATCGGGAGCAGATGTCATAAGTACGATAATAAAAAGCCCACTTGTAATAATGACAATCAAGTGGGCTTAGCTTACAAAAAATAGGCAGTTACTCTTTTATGAAGTATCGACTATTTTTCAGAAATAGATGCTTTTGTATTGACGGTTTCATTCGTTTTAACGGGGGATTTAAAAGAAATATCTCCACCTACCAGTTGTTTTGCTAAATCCACCACAGAGGATTTCAGATCAAGATCAGCGCCGGCTTCATAATGATGTCCTTCAATATTTTCTAATTTAACGCTACTTCCCCCTAAATCAACTTGGCCTTGTTGACTCGCAATTTCTGCTCCGGTGAGTTTTGTCGAGCCATTCACATTTAATGATAGGTCGTTGTTGCTAGTTAAGGAGGTGGTTTTAGTGACAGCATCATTATCTACATGAGTGACTTTGATATCTGCATTAGCAGTATGACCCTCAGCACCTGTTACGATATTCTTAATACCATTACCAACTTTACCAAAACCTTGATCAATTTTGGCTTTAGTTTCATCACTGATACCTGTTTTATCTGCAATAGTTGAAGAGAGGGAGTTATATTTATCAGAGATAGCATCGGTTGATGATTTAATTCCTGAATCAATCGTATCTTTGATGGTTTTCTCTAATAATGACCCTCCGGCTTTAGCCGTTTTATTCACTTGGCTTGATTTAGGATCGTTGGTGTGGTTATAGCCAACATTGACGCCAACAGTGACATGGCGATCACTCTCTTTTTGGCTAGCAATATTGAGTGAACCACCGACATTACCCGTAACGCTATCAGCAGTCACATTAGCACCAGATAGTGTCAGATCTTTATTACTATTAATCGTTAATGTACCTGTTTCTAAGGTTGCATTTTGGTGGCTAGTTTTTTGTTGATCTTCCACGTTAACCAGTAATTTACCCCCTATGTTATGAATAGAGGTAGCAGGTTTCTCCTCTGTAACTTCTTTTGGGGTGGTATTGGTTTTTTTGCCATTAAAGCCAATATCTGTTCCCCAATTGTTTTTATAATCAGTAGACTGCGCAGATGTGATCTCGATATCACCGGATTGTGATGTTAACTGAGTATCTTTACTATTAACTTGTGCTCCTTGAAGATGGACGCTATTGCCATTAATCGTTAAGTTTCCTGAGTTATTAATCGTTCCTCCTTCTCGAGATACGCTTTTCTCATCTTGTTTACCAATAGCAAATTGGGCACTACCTAAACCATTCACAGATGAAGCATCATCGGTCATTTTTTTACCAAAACCTGCTTGTACTCCTCCAGATAAATTATTGCCTTTTTCAGTACGCTCAGAGCTCGCTGATTGTAGGTCGACTTTATTAGTTGCATTTAATGCAATATCTTGTTCGCTACTTAAATGAGTACCTTGTAAAGTCAGGTTATGCCCAGCGTTTAATTCAATACCTTGAGAGCCAGTGATAGCACCCACTTTTGCGGTAGTCTGCTCTTTGCTGTGATGAGTAGTCCCTGCATTGAAACCTCCACCATAGTCTTTACTCTCTGGCGTGGTGCCCACTTTCAGATTTGCACTACCATTAACATTAGATTGACTTTCGCTATGAGTATCAGTCGCCTGTGCAAGAGTGAGATCACCCCCCGCATTGATAACTGTTTTGCCCTTTTGTGCATCAAATTGAGCACCTTCATAATGGGCATCTTCACCTACATTAATCGAAATATCGCCATTTGAGGTAAATTGGCTACCTTTAGCCTTTGTTTCCATTAAGGCGTTATCAGTTGTTTGGCCTTCACCTTTAATAGCAACGGTAATATCACTGCCCGTTTTGGTACTGACACCAACTTGTCCACCGCCTTTTGTTTCATGGAATGTCGTTTGATGTTTATCTTGCGCGACCTCGCTTGTGTGGGTGTTTGCTGTGAGAGAAATACCTTCTTGGGTTGATTGATAGTGAGTACCTTGATCATGTAACTTATTATTACTATCAATGTTGATTTTTCCTGCATTGATAGAGGTTGAAACGGGTTGGCTATCGGTTTGTGATTTCTGACTACCACCACCTTTAATACCAACTTCAACACCGACATTGGGGGTCTCTAAATTGCTAAGGTTAGCTAAATTAGCAATTGCATCTCTTGCTGTAACTTTTTTAGTTAAATCGGTATTGTTACCCGGTTTGGTTGTGTTAACACCATCTTCGATTGCCTTCTTAACTGGCTTCGTTACACCGCTATAATCAAGATTAACGCCAACATCGATACCAACATTTAAGCTGTCAGTTTTAGATGTTTCACTATCATTGACGGCAAGGTGCTGAATATTTTCACCAGACTCTTGATAACGCCCCTCAACATGGTGAGAAGCCCCTTCGTGAAGCAAATCTTTGTTCGCGGTAATAGTCAAATCACCTGCAACCTCTGTTTGGCTGCCTCTATTTTTTGTTACCTCTGTTTGTGTATGTTGTTTGTCATATTGAAAATCGGCTTTAGAACCGACTTTATCTACACCTCCTGTGTAGCTAAAACCCCCTGAAATAGTGGTATCTGTGTTGTCCGCTTGTTTTTTATTTTCCGTACTAACAAAGGCAACATTATCACCCGTAATAGAGGCATTCCCTGCGGTAGTCTTTAGATCAGATCCCGCAAAAGTCACATCTTTATTCGCTTGCAGATCAACATTGGCGCCACTAATGGTTGAGTTAGCTTGTTCTGTTTCAGTGCTAGTATTTTTATTGGTGGTATGAGTGATATGAAAGCCCGCACTATATTGCTTGTCTTCAACTTCTTTGGCGTGCCCAGTAATGGCTAATGATGTTTTTTCATCATCAATCTTAGTGACTTGTTGTGCTGATTTAACGTTGATATCACCTAAAGAATGAATACCTAATTTATCAGCGCTTTTGATCAAACTACCAATGACATTAACATCATTGCCACTGACAACGGTCAATTGTGCATCGGAAATGAGTTCACTACCTGTAGATGTTTGTTTATTAGTTTCATTTTTATGTGAACTTTTAGTGATATTAAACGCGGTTCCTGTGCGTTCATCGATTTTACTGATGGTTTCACTCATCGCATTATCAATGACGACATCACCTTGTGTGGTTTTAACAAAAGCACCTTGGTTGCCTTTTACTTGGCTACCGGTAATGTTGACATTGTTATCTGCAGCAAGGAGCAATTGACCATCAGCGGTTAATTGTGTTGCATGACTAACTTGTTGTTGATTATTATTATTTTTATTCTGACCACCGCCAATACCTCCCCACATAACATGATTATCGGTGACTGTTTTATCATTATTGGTTTTTTGGACGTTTAAATTAATATTATCTTTGGCATTGACCAGCACATTTTCATTCGCATGCAGTTTAGCACCTTGCGCCGTTATTGAGCCTTGAGCATCTAAACCAAGATCTTTACCTGCCGTTAATTCACTGGCTTTTAACGTCTCAGTTTGGTGGCTATTACTCCAACTACCACTTTCTAAGCGAGAAGTATGATTACGTTTATTGCCATTTTCACTACGACTTTCTTTCTCAACTAATCCATTGATATGGATATCTTTATTGGCATTAATTGCAAGGTTATTCCCCGCATTAATTTTAGCCGCGTCTAAGGTAACATCTCCTTTAGTTGCGGTTAATGTTGCATTATTTTTAGCATCAATTTGGCTACCAATTTGCTGTATTTGTTCTTTCTCTTTAGTCACATCGTATTTCCACGAGTAGAACCAGCGATTATCAATATCGGTCTCTTTTTGCTGTAGCTGTTTACCATCGATAGTTAAATCAGCACCTTGTAAAGTGATATCATCCCCCATTAAATCAGAGGCTTTGATTTGATTATGGTTACTCGCCACTAATGTGATGTTTTTACCTTTTAATTCGGTTTTAGTGAGTGTTTGACTAGAGCCACTATTATTAACCGTGATCCCGCCACGATAGTTTTGGTAATTTTCACTGCCATCTTTATCGTAACTGTCATAACGGACTTGACTATCTGTTTGAATATTATCTGCTTTAACACTTAGGTCGTTATCTGCGGTAAATTTACCTGCTAATTTAACTCCACTACCTTCAGCCGTATTAATAATGCGGATACGACCCGATTGCATACTACCAAAGAAATAGCTATCTAATGCTGAAACGGGTTTTTGTGAAGAGAGAATATCAAAATGTTGTGAGAAGGTGTTTTGTCCAGTAAAGGCTGAAATTTCAGCGGCAGTGATTTTCCCTCTACTATCAATACGAGGAGCAATTAAGTCTAACAACCCTGTTGTATTTAAGCCATTTTTACCAAGCGATAGTAAATTGGTGTTGTTGAGGGTGCTATAGCCTTTTAGCTGACCATTTTCAAAGAGCGGATTACCAACAACTAATGAAGAGCGGCTGGTATTTATAAAACCACAACCATCACATGTGATACCATTTGGGTTAGAAAGCACATATTCAGCAGCGATACCAAAGACCTCTTGCTGACCTAATAAGAATGATGGGTTGCGGCTAACAACTTCATTCAAAATTAAAGAGGCAGCTTGACCATTTAAATTGCTGTTAGCGTTTAAATGACCCGCAAGTTGAGATTGTCCCCCTTCTAATGCGTTATTAAATACAGCCCCAGGCTTGCCAACATTGAAGTCTTGGTATTGGTTATGAGAAATCCCTTCGTTATTTGGCGTGACTATATTAATCACTTGCGTACCACCATTAACAGCAGAGACATCCGGCCCTTGATGGCCTGCATCGGGCACGATGCCATTGCCATAAGCATTAAGAGAGACAAAAATTATTGCTAAAGACGCAGCAAGTCGCCCGGAGGGTGAAAGTTTAAAGTTTTTTGATTTCATAGAGTTATCTCCATTTGTTGCTATGAATGTAGATCAAAATAAGTATGAAAATTTAACCAGTAGTTGAGTAGGATCTTTGGTTTTATTGGAATTTGTTTGGTGATACAGTAACTCGCCTTTTGCAACTTCAAGGTCGAGTTGTGCTTGTTGATATTGAATATTTAAGCCGGAGCTTAGGCCGTAACCACCTTGCCATCCTTTGTAGTTGCCATGTTGTTTTACTTGACCGATATCTACCCCTATACGAGGTGTGATAGAGAAGTGGTTAAGTCGATAGGGATAGGAGAGGGTATTGCGTAAATAGCCACCGTTATCACCAGAAAGTGTGCTTTGATCAAAACCACGAATAGCGTTTTTGTCTGTTAAACTTAGCCATTCAACTCCGGGGAGTGTGTCGTGGCTGTATTGGCCTAAAAAAGTACTATTGAATAAAAATGTAGAATGCCATAGAGAAAAGCGTTGATACCAATTGGCAAATAGCTTAACTTTTGTAAAGCGATAGTCGTTACCATTACCGTTAGCGATATAGGGTGTTTCCTCTGCGCCAAACCAGCCGACCGCTTTTTCAACACTTAAATTAGTGCTCAATACGCCATTTGGAATAATCTGCAAATGATTAATCCCTAATTCAATCGTGGTTAATTTAGGGCTACTGAGATCTAAACGAATTTGGCTAAAGTAGTTGCGTATACGTTTATGAGTGACTTGAATATTTAAGGTATCAATTTGTTTTTGGCTACGACTAAAAGCATAATCGCCTCTAATACCTACTTGAGTGGTATCGCCATATAAGCTGACAGTACGTGTTTGTAATTTTTGGTGAAATTGGTACTCCGAATAACTACCAAAAGAGCTAAAAGTAAAACCACCATAAGGAATTGAATAGAGCAAAGTATAAGCACGATTAAAACGGGTATTCGGGTTATCTGTGGTTATATTGGCATTTAAGCTTACAAAATCAGATAAACCTAATGGGCTATCTAAACTAGCATTCGTTCGTATTAACCAGCGGCCTGAATTTTTCTGTCCATAATTGTCACTAGCGATATTGAGATGCCAAGGTGATTTTCGTTGATTAGACAACTTAATGACAGAGCCCCCCAATTCGGTACCGGGAAGAATATCCACTGTGACTTTATTTGATTGCAAACGGTTAGCTTGATCTAAGCCTTGATCGAGTGTAGCGAGTTTTAATGGTTGCCCTTTGATTCGAGGAAATAGTAGTGTGGTGTTAACACCTCGATCACCCCCTTCAATACGTTCAACAAACCCTTCAATAGCATACAGACCTAATTCGCCATGTTGGTTAGGACGTAAGAATTGGATACGTGCGGTAATATAACCATGTTGAAGATAACGCTGAGTGAGTTCTTTCACGAGGCGATTAATATCAGCACTCTTAATACATTGATCTGGTAATGGAGATAATGAATTGAGATCCTTCTCAGTAAGTAAAGTAATACCTTGAATATAAACGCCTTTTATAGGCAAACAGTGTTCTGACTCAGTAATTAAAGTTGGGGTAGGTGAAATATTTACCGCTTTTTCTTGCAGTTGCTGATAGCGATTTTGTTCTATTAATTGATTAATTTCACGTTGGCTATCTTGCAATGCACGCCTTGATTCACTGATTGAGCCTAAATTTCCTGTTTCATTTGCGCTTAATCCACTGGTAGAAAAACAGCTTAATAGTGTTAATAAAACAACTTTTTTTTTCATTTTACCTCGAGATAAAGGTATTAATTCAAATATAATAATAGGGCTTTAATATATATAGATAATAAATAATGTTTTATTATTATATTGAAATTAAAAATAATAAATACCAGTTACTCTTTAATTGAATATATTTTTAAAATTGATGGATTTAAGTAAAACTTTCCCTTTTTTTAGTATTAACTATCAATAAACGTAAAATAATCAGTATGATTTTGTTAGAGAGAATAAGCGTTATCTACAAATAAAATCATTTGTTTAATTTTTATTGTTATTGTATTTGTTGTGATTTTTGCTATGTAAATTACCAGTTAGAAAAAATCAATTAACCAAAAAATAGGTTTTTTAGAGAAAAAAGAAGAATACTGAGAGCGGTTTTGAAAAAATTTAATTAAGTTAAAAGTGACTTTTCATTTGTTGGCAGTGATTTATTTATTTCATTATATAAAATATTCATTCTGTGAATAATTATTTCATTTTAATAAATAAAATATAAAAGCATTTATACTTTTACTATTTATTTATCTTAATAAATAGTGATGATTGAGTTTAAACGAAAAGAGTCCAACTTTTGCGGGTCGTTCATCAGGGGGGAGCAGATGCCGAATAGTGAAGAAAGAAAATCAACCTCATACTATTGGATCTACGGTATAATGGTGAAGTTTGTCAGTGAAACGTATGATCTAATAAGGCTGTTTATGATAGATAAAAAAAAACTACATATTGCTGCAGGTGTGATTTGTGATAAGCAAAATAATGTATTTATTACCCAACGCCCTTTGACATCTCATATGGGAGGATATTGGGAGTTTCCTGGTGGAAAACTAGAAGATAAAGAGACGCCAGAGCAGGCATTATACCGTGAGTTGCAAGAAGAAATAGGTATTAATGTGACGCAATGTCAGTTGCTTGAAACGGTAGAGCATGATTTTATTGATAGGCATATTACATTATCATTCTTTTTAGTCACAGAGTGGGAAAATAAACCTTACGGTAAAGAGGGGCAACTTTCCCGCTGGATACCTATTATGTCCTTAAATGCTGAAGATTTTCCACCAGCTAATCGCTCTATTGTTGCCTTATTGCAAAAATAATCAATACAGCCACTTCATGATTGTTGTGGCTGTATGAGTATGCTGTGGGCGTTTAATTAAACGGCTTAGGATCTTGCTCTGGCATTTCACTCCATTCATCGCTGTCATTGCTTTCGCTTTGACTTGGAATTCGCTTCTCTTCAGCCGCCCATTCGCCTAAATCGATTAACTGGCAACGCTTACAACAAAAAGGACGATAAGGGCTACTTTCATCCCATATTACCTCGGTTCGGCATGTTGGGCATTTCACTATTAATTTTTCGCTCATTATCTCTCCTGAATTTAATTGAGATGATTTCTGTTGTTGATATTAAGCTATATTAACAACATGAAATCTCAAAAGGTAGTTCAGAAGGGATTGTGCCATGCTCACTATCAAGAGGCAAAAAGCGAATAGCATAACGGTTTTTGTGTCCTGAGACTTGAGGGTAAATTTGCTGGCTGGCAAGTAGCTTGATCCGCAATAATTCACCTTCTTCCGTACTGTCTTGATAAAAACCACTATGGCTTAATACCGGCTTAAATGTATCTGATTGACGAATAAGTGTTAATAAGGCATTTAATGCATTTTGTAGAGGATATAACCCTTCCTGCCAACAAGTTAACTTTTCAGTACGCACCGTTTGAGGAAGATTTAACCACAAATGCAAAGTAGGGACGTCAAAGCTACAACATCCTCCCGGAATGCTGAGGCGTTGTTTTACTAAGCTGATGATTTTATCTTGTTTTAAATGTTGTCCAATACGTGGTGCTTTACTTAATGCGCAAGCACTTTCTGATAACTCATTAATAATATGACTGACAATCTCTTTATCGACATTAGGAAAGGATAACCACTGTTGCAGTTTTTTTTGTCTTTTTTCTAACTCTTTAAGTAGCTCTGCGCGGATCTCCCCGCGATCTAAAACTTCAATAAATTCTGAAACGGCACGAAAAAAAGATAATGCAGAAGATAATGAATTAATAGATTGAAAACTATTTAATTGAATTAATGAGTTTTCAATTCTAAGCCATGAACGCATTTTCTCATTAAGCGGGTGTTCAAAAATAATTGTTGAGGTTTCTTCACTCATGGCTATTGTCCTGTATTGCTTTTTTGAGCTAATTCTAAGTAATGCTGATGAAGTTGTTTTATTTGTTCATCTTGATTTAAGCTATTATCGTGATTTTCAATAATATCATCAGCAACGGCTAATCGTTGTTCTCTTTTAGCTTGGGCTTGTAAAATTTTGAGTACATGATCTCGGCTTACACCATCACGTTGCATAGTTCTGGTAATTTGTTCTTCTTCAGTCACATCAACCACAAGAATACGATCGGCTAAATGTGTTAGTTTATTTTCAACTAATAAAGGAACAACCCAAATAAAATAAGGGGCGCGAATTTGTTGAATTTGTTTTTGCGTCTCTTGTTGTATAAGTGGATGGAGTAACTGGTTTACCCACGCTTTTTCTTGTTGATTTTGAAAAATAATATGACGTAATTGTGCTCTATTTAACTTGCCATCAGGCAATAAAATTGTGTCACCGAAGTGTTGCTGTAAGGCTTTTAATCCCGGCGAATCTGGCTCTACCACTAATCGGGCAATGACATCCGCATCCACAAGAGGGACGCCGAGTGAGGCAAAACCATTAGCGATGGTTGTTTTACCACTACCAATACCACCTGTAAGAGCAACTGTATAAGTCATTGCGTTCGTCTATTTTTAATTAATCAAAATTTACTGTTGATTGCGATATTCTAAAGCTTAAACTGATTTTTATCACAAGATAATAACCGCAATATTTGGGTTTTATTCAGTTATTATGATAAGCGATTTTCTGCTACCCTGACAGCCTAGCTTACAGTAAGTGGCTAAATCTTCGCTTAATCGGCTATTAATATATCAAAATGTAATGATGATGCATTGTATCACTGATGTTTTGATTATTAGACGCATTGTTAATGACTTTAGGATATTGCTAGCATCAATGTATGGTATCACCTAGTTGTAACACCGGAAGATACATCGCAATAATAAGCGTGCCAGTAATCAATGCGATCAGTGTCATTAAAATAGGCTCAAGCCATGTTTTTACACTATCAAGGCGTTCTTCTAATTGATGATAAAACCAGTGGGTAAGTTGCTGGCAAAAAAACTGTAGTTGTCCAGAATTTTCTGCTGAAGAGATAAATTGATAACAGATTGGCGGGAATAGAGGATTATGTCGCATAAATGAGCTAAGTGATTTGCCTTGAGTAATATGCGCTATCATATCAGTGAGTGCTCGTTGATACAGTGAATGCGTTAATTGCTCTGTAATAATTTTTAACCCCTGTAATAGTGGTAATCCAGCTTGTTGTGTAATCGTCATTATCTGAAAAATAATATGTAGCTGGTGATATCTTAATAAGACCCCCAAGTAAGGAAGATTAAGCCAACATCGTTGTTCAATGTCGCGAAATTTAGCACTATGGTGTTTAATAGTGTAATAGCTATAAGAAATTATTAATATAAACAGCAGGATAATTAAACTATATTGAGAAAACCATTGAGAACATCTAATTAAGGTTAATGTTAGTGTCGGTAGCTCAGTATTAAATGCACTGTATAAAGATTGATATTCAGGTAAAACATAGATCAACATAGATATTGTAATAACGATTAATGTTAATAATAAGAATAGAGGATACTGAAAAGCTTTTATTATTTTTTTTATTAAATCCCGCTGGTTTTTTAATTGTGTTGTTTGTAATAAGAGAACTTCATCAAGCTTACCACTCTCTTCACCAATATAAATAAAATGGGTTAAATTAGCAGGAAAATAGAGTGGATAACGACTTAACTGTTTAGACAGCGCGCCTCCTTGATTTAGGTGAAAAATAATATCATTTAAAACACATTGCCAATGTAAATAACGACATTCTTCTTTAAGCAGTGTTAATGCGGGCAAAAGTGCTAAGCCTGAATGAAGTAATAACGCTAACTGTTCAAGAAGTTGAATGCGGTATTGTTTATCACTATTTTGAAAGATTATTACCCTATATAGGCGAATTTTTACTGGTAATTTTTGTTGTTGAATAAGTTGATCAATAACTTCATGTTTAGATTGAGCGACAACGTTGCCACTTAGCCATTTTCCTTGATAAGTTAATGCATTATAGCGATAGATAAAATGTAATTTCATTCAATATCTCCGACTACTTGATAAACTTCATCTAAAGACGTGATCCCCTTCTTTATCAGTTCAATACCTGAGTTAAATAGTGCGTAAGGTGAGGGAAGTGATTGCTTGGCAAGTTCAAAACAATCATAAATAGCTGTTCTGCCTTTGTAGCCGGAATAACAAAATTGACAACCTGTTGCTTGCCAATTGGGTAATATAATTTGTTGATTATTAATAATGAAATTTTTCTGTTCAGGTGATGGGTATTTACAGTTGCTACATAAGCAACGAACTAAACGTTGAGAAATAATTAATTTTACACAAGAGTCGATTAAATCTTTTGCGATGCCTAAATTAGCCAAACGGGCGAGTGTTGCTTGGGTAGAGTTAGTATGCAGTGTTGATAAAACTAGGTGGCCTGTTTGTGCCGCTTTTATTGCTATTTCTGCTGTTTGTTGATCACGTATTTCACCTATCATAATAACATCGGGATCTTGGCGTAATAGTGCCCGTAATATTGTTGCAAAAGTAATACCAGCTTTTTCTGTTATTTGTGTTTGATTAATGCCATGGAGAGGTAACTCAATAGGATCTTCAATACTATTAATATTACGATTATCTTTATTTAAATATTGTAAACAACTATAGAGTGTTAAAGTTTTACCACTCCCTGTGGGGCCGGTGACTAAAATCATTCCCTGAGGTTGAGTAAGATATTTTTTTAATAGTGTTAGGTGAATTGTTTGAAAACCTAACTGTGCTAATTGTGGCTGTTGCAGATTATTCATGAGCCGTAAAACTATTTTTTCTCCATATAAAGTAGGAAGTGTCGCAACACGTATTGAATAATTGTTTTTCTGGTAAGACCAATTAAATTGACCATCTTGTGGTAGGCGTTTTTCGGCAATATTAATATTCGCGAGGATTTTTAAACGTGTCAGGATCTCGTTAGCTAATTGATTGTCAGGGGGAGAAAACAACACTAGATGATTATCAATTCTCGCGCGAATTCTCAGGCTATTTTGTTGTGGCTCTAAATGAAGATCAGAAACACGTTGAGCAAGGCTGTGACGTAACAATTGCTCAATAAACTCTGTTGCTGTATGGATAGTATTATTCATGAAAGCTCTTTTTTTACGATAAATGATTTATGGATGGTAAGGGCTAGAAACAGAGCCTATTGGCTTTTCCACCTTGGTTGAGGTTGTCGTTAGATTGGTTTAATGAGATTTAAAAACCTTATGGCATAGCGTTTGTAACGCGGTGTTAGTTGATGTGCAGTTAATTTGCCAATGGGGAAGTGTCTCTTTACTGTTTGTTGCAGGAGTCATTACGATGGTTAGCCCTTCTAGTTGAGCCTTACCTTTTGCACTAATAACGCCATTGGCAACATGAATATCAGTAAGGTATCGACTACGAAATTGTTGAGGCATAAAACTGGCATCAGCATGGCATTGGTTATATTGATGTTCATAGTGACAAAGTTCCACTGCAGAACGATAAGGCGACAGGGTTTGTAATACATCAGTTAAGGCGGCCTTTTGGATATAACCATGATAAGCAGGGATCGCCACTGAGCTTAAAATTGAGATAATGGCAATCACAATCATCAATTCCATTAGCGTGAATCCATTCTCTGTTGAGTGATAATTTAATGTATTCATTTTTCTCTCCTTGATAAATAACCTGTTGAAGTATGAGAAAAAAGCGTTTTATTGGCGAATAGAGAAGCTAAGAATTGAGTAAAATATCGAAAAGAAAAAGGCGTGATACAAAATTAACCACTATTATTGAGAGCAAGTTCGCATTAATTGGCGGATATTATTAATAAAAATAGCTAATATGATTTTAAATGTAGAAAAAAGAGGGGTGTTGTGGAGATTAAGCAAGGCTGGCTAACGGGAGTAAAGCTCGTTCCATCGCCAAATTATGACAATAGACCTGAAGGTGAAATCCCTTCATTGTTGATTATCCACAATATCAGTCTTCCTCCTGGGCAATTCGGTGGACCTTATATTGATCAACTGTTTACCAATACGCTTGCTGTTGATGATCATCCTTTTTTTAATGAGATTGCGCACCTGCGTGTTTCTGCGCACTGTTTAATTCGCCGTGATGGTGAAATTGTGCAATATGTGCCTTTTACGGCACGAGCGTGGCATGCCGGGGTTTCCTTCTATAAAGGGCGAGAGAAATGCAATGATTTCTCGATTGGTATTGAGCTAGAAGGAACCGATGAGTGTGACTTTACGCCGCTGCAATATCAGCAATTATCGACACTCACTCAGCAACTTATTGAACACTATCCGGGCATTAAAGAAAATATTACCGGACATAGTGATGTCGCACCTGGTCGGAAAACAGATCCAGGACCTCATTTTAATTGGTCATATTACCGAGCACTATTAGCAAAATAACACAACAAAATGCATTAATAATTGATATTTTTGCATTGATAATCAATATATGAATGCTGTCACGCTTCAGTATGACTGTTTATGTGTTTAATCAATGTTAAAAAATAGTGTTTTTAATCTTTTCTAATAATGCGATCTAGTTATCAAATTTGATGAATTTATCAAATAATTTGTTAAAATTTGCAGGTTTTTATGATTTCGCTCAACAACTGTATGGACAGTTAGTAAATACTTTGTTACTTTATTATCCATTACATTAAATTGGTATTACCAATTGACATTTCAATAACCAAGGTAATAGTTATCCAATAATGGCTTCTAGCAATATGGCTTACACAAAGATCCGCCAACCAAAGCTTTCTGATGTGATAGAACAACAACTTGAGCATCTTATTTTAGAAGGCACCCTACGTCCGGGGGAAAAACTCCTGCCTGAACGTGAGCTGGCAAAGCAATTTGATGTATCGCGTCCTTCATTGCGTGAAGCAATCCAAAAATTGGAAGCAAAAGGTTTTTTATTACGCCGCCAAGGTGGTGGAACCTTTGTGCAAGATAACCTTTGGCAAAGCTTTAGCGATCCTCTCGCTCAACTCCTCAGTGGGCATCCAGAATCTCAATTTGATCTGTTAGAAACACGCCATGCCCTTGAAGGTATTGCGGCTTATTATGCTGCATTACGCGGTACTGATGATGATCTTGAGCGTATTAAAGCCAGTCATGCTCGCATTATTGATGCTCATGATAAAGGGGATATCGCAGCGGAGTCGGATGCGGTATTGCAATACCAATTAATCGTTACGGAAGCTGCTCATAATGTCGTTTTGCTACACTTATTAAGGTGTATGGTGCCAATGCTTGAGCAGAATATCCGACAAAATTTTGAGTTTCTTTATACACGTAAAGAGATGTTAACTGCTGTAAGTGAGCATCGCACACAGATTTATCAGGCGATTATTAATAGAGAGCCAGAAGCCGCCCGTGAAGCTTCACACCGCCATCTGGCCTTTATTGAAGATGTTTTGTTGGATATGAGTCGTGAACATACTCGTCGTGAGCGTTCTTTACGCCGGCTCCAACAACATCCTGATTTATTTTAGTAGCACAGATCCTGACCGCTGAGTCTGTACTACCTATCTCCCTGCAATATTCAGGGGTAGCGGTAATAACAGCAGGGCCTATCTTCCCGTCATATCCCCGTGGTATCACGGGAAGATAGGCTCCTATAACCATTAGAAACAGATAACAGATAAGGAATACACCATGTCAGATATGCTGAAAAATGACGTGGATCCGATCGAAACTCGCGATTGGTTACAAGCGATCGACTCGGTCATCCGTGAAGAAGGTGTTGAGCGTGCACAGTTCCTGATTGATCAGGTATTAAAACAAGCCCGTAATGGCGGTCTTGATATTGCTTTAGGTGGCTCTGTACACAGTGATTATATCAATACTATTCCTGTTGAAGATGAACCCGCTTACCCTGGCAATCTGGAATTGGAACGTCGTATCCGTTCTGCTATTCGCTGGAACGCAGTAATGATGGTTCTGCGCGCGTCCAAAAAAGATTTGGAACTCGGCGGGCACATGGCGTCATACCAGTCTTCTGCAACTTTATATGAAGTTTGCTTTAACCACTTCTTCCGTGCTCATAATGACAATGATGGCGGTGACTTAGTTTACTTCCAAGGTCATATCTCTCCGGGGATCTACGCACGTGCATTCTTAGAAGGGCGTCTGACTGAAGAGCAATTAAATAACTTCCGTCAAGAAATTGGTGGTAAAGGTTTATCCTCTTATCCACACCCTAAATTAATGCCTGAATTCTGGCAGTTCCCAACCGTTTCAATGGGCTTGGGGCCACTATCTGCGATTTATCAAGCAAAATTCTTGAAATATTTAGATCACCGTGGCTTAAAAGATACCACTAAGCAACGTGTTTATGCGTTCTTAGGTGATGGTGAAATGGACGAGCCAGAATCTAAAGGTGCTATCACTATCGCTGTACGCGAAAAATTAGATAACCTGTGCTTCGTGGTTAACTGTAACTTACAGCGTCTTGATGGCCCAGTTACAGGTAACGGCAAAATTGTTAACGAATTAGAAGGTATCTTCGCAGGTGCTGGCTGGAACGTGATCAAAGTGATGTGGGGCGACCGTTGGGATGCACTACTACGTAAAGACACTTCCGGTAAACTGATCCAGTTAATGAATGAAACACTGGATGGTGACTACCAGACTTTCAAATCTCGCGACGGTGCTTATGTTCGTGAGCATTTCTTCAATCGTTACCCAGAAACTGCCGCATTAGTTAAAGATATGACTGATGACGAAATTTGGGCGTTAAACCGTGGTGGTCACGATCCGAAGAAAGTTTTTGCGGCATTCCAAAAAGCCAAAGAAACCAAAGATAAACCAACCGTTATTTTAGCTCAGACCATCAAAGGTTATGGTATGGGTGAAACGGCAGAAGGTAAAAACATCGCTCACCAAGTGAAAAAAATGAACATGGACGGTGTGAAACATTTCCGTGATCGTTTCAATATCCCTGTTAGCGATGAGAAAGTAGCAGAACTGCCTTATATCACTTTTGATAAAGATTCAGAAGAGTACAAATATCTGCATGCTCGCCGTCAGGAACTAGAAGGTTACTTACCTGCTCGTCGTACTCGTTTTGATGAAAAATTAGAAATTCCTACACTGGAAGATTTCAGCCAGTTATTAGAAGAACAATCTAAAGAGATTTCTACTACTATCGCATTCGTTCGTGCGTTGAACGTAATGTTGAAAAACAAATCTATTAAAGATCGTTTAGTCCCTATTATTGCTGATGAAGCACGTACTTTCGGTATGGAAGGTCTGTTCCGTCAAATCGGTATCTACAGCCCGAATGGCCAGCAATATACGCCTCAAGATCGTGAGCAAGTTGCTTACTATAAAGAAGACGTTAAAGGTCAGATCCTGCAAGAAGGTATTAACGAACTGGGTGCGGGTGCATCTTGGTTAGCGGCTGCAACATCTTACAGCACTAACAACTTGCCAATGATCCCATTCTATATCTACTACTCAATGTTTGGTTTCCAACGTATTGGTGACCTATGTTGGGCTGCGGGTGACCAACAAGCACGCGGTTTCTTAATTGGTGGTACTTCAGGTCGTACAACGCTAAACGGTGAAGGTTTACAACACGAAGATGGTCATAGCCATATTCAATCACTGACTATTCCTAACTGTATCTCTTACGATCCGGCCTTCGCGTATGAAGTTGCTGTCATTATGCAAGATGGTTTAGAGCGTATGTATGGTGATAAACAAGAAAACGTTTATTACTACATCACAACGTTAAACGAAAACTATCATATGCCAGCAATGCCAGCTGGAGCAGAAGAGGGTATCCGTAAAGGTATCTATAAACTGGAATCTCTGGAAGGCGCGAAAGGTAAAGTTCAGTTACTGGGTTCTGGCTCTATTTTACGTCACGTACGTGAAGCGGCACAAATTCTGTCAACTGAATATGGTATTGGTTCCGATGTGTACAGTGTAACATCATTCACTGAATTGGCTCGTGATGGTCAAGATTGTGAACGTTGGAACATGCTACATCCATCAGAAGAGCCTCGTGTACCATACATTGCTCAAATCATGAATGATGCACCCGCTGTTGCTTCAACAGACTATATGAAACTGTTTGCAGAACAAGTTCGCACTTATGTGCCAGCTGACGACTATCGTGTCTTAGGTACAGATGGTTTCGGTCGTTCAGATAGCCGTGAAAATCTGCGTCACCACTTTGAAGTTGATACTTCTTATGTGATTGTTGCTGCATTAGGCGAATTAGCTAAACGTGGTGAGATTGATGTGAAGGTTGTTGAAGAAGCAATCAAAAAATACAACATCAACCCTGAAAAAGTAAACCCACGTCTGGCGTAAGAGGTAAAGTGAATGTCTATTGAAATTAAAGTCCCTGATATCGGTGCAGATGAAGTTGAAGTCACCGAAGTGATGGTGAAAGTCGGTGATCGTATTGAGGAAGAACAATCCTTGATCACCGTAGAAGGCGATAAAGCGTCTATGGAAGTGCCATCACCACAAGCGGGTATTGTTAAAGAGATCAAAATTGCCGTGGGCGACAAAGTCGAAACTGGCTCTCTTATCATGATCTTTGATACTGAAGAGGGTGCTCAGGCACCCGCTCAAGAAGCCGCACCTGCGCCTTCTGCTGCCGCACCTGCTGCGAGCGAACTGAAAGAAGTTCATGTACCGGATATCGGTGGTGATGAAGTTGAAGTCACCGAGGTGATGGTCAATGTAGGTGATACCATTTCAGAAGAGCAATCTCTGATCACGGTTGAAGGTGACAAGGCTTCAATGGAAGTCCCAGCACCTTTTGCTGGCGTAGTAAAAGAGATCAAAATTGCTGTCGGTGATAAAGTGAGCACAGGCTCTCTTATCATGGTATTTGAAGTAGCAGGTAGCGCGCCAGCACCTTCTGCATCAGCTCCGGCTCCTGCAGCATCAGCACCAGCAGCCTCTGCAATTAAAGATGTTAATGTACCAGATATCGGTGGTGATGAAGTTGAAGTCACCGAAGTGATGGTGAAAGTGGGTGATACCATTGCTGAAGAGCAATCTCTGATCACGGTTGAAGGTGATAAAGCTTCTATGGAAGTTCCAGCACCTTTTGCCGGTGTAGTAAAAGAGATCAAAATTGCTGTCGGTGATAAAGTGAAAACAGGCTCACTGATCATGACCTTTGAAGTTGCCGGTGCCGCACCAGCAGCACAAGCGCCAGCAGCGCCTGCAGCGTCTACATCAGCAGCACCAGCACCTTCTGCTCCAGCAAAAGCGCCTGCTTCTGCACCAGCAGCAAAAGAAGAATTTGTTGAAAACGAAGCTTATGTCCATGCAACACCTGTTATCCGCCGTTTAGCACGTGAATTCGGTGTGAACTTAGCGAAAGTTAAAGGAACAGGTCGTAAAGGACGTATCTTACGTGAAGACGTTCAGTCTTATGTGAAAGAGTTAATTAAACGTGCTGAATCTGCACCTGCTAATGCCGGTGGTGGATTACCAGGTATGTTGCCTTGGCCGAAAGTTGACTTCAGTAAATTTGGTGAAATTGAAGAAGTTGAACTAAGCCGTATCCAGAAAATCTCTGGCGCTAACTTAAGCCGTAACTGGGTAATGATCCCTCATGTTAACCTGTTTGATGAAGCAGATATCACTGAGGTTGAAGAATTCCGTAAACAGCAAAATAAAGAAGCTGAGAAGAAAAAACTGGATGTTAAGATCACGCCATTAGTCTTCGTGATGAAAGCTGCGGCTAAAGCACTGGCTGATATGCCTCGCTTTAACAGCTCAATTTCAGAAGATGGACAGAAACTGATCCTGAAAAAATACATCAATATCGGTATCGCCGTAGATACACCTAACGGTTTAGTTGTACCTGTCTTTAAAGATGTAAACAAAAAAGGCATCTTAGAGCTCTCTTATGAATTAGCAGAAGTTTCTAAGAAAGCTCGTGCAGGTAAACTGACTGCATCTGATATGCAAGGCGGATGCTTCACTATTTCTAGCCTTGGTGGTATCGGTACTACCGGTTTTGCACCAATCGTTAATGCGCCAGAAGTTGCGATTATGGGACTGTCTCGTTCTTCGATGAAACCAGTCTGGAACGGTAAAGAGTTCGTACCACGCTTAATGTTACCAATGTCATTATCTTTCGATCACCGTGTGATTGATGGTGCTGACGGTGCTCGATTTATCACTCTGATTAATCAGTACATGAGCGATTTACGTCGTTTGGTAATGTAATCATCTAAACCGGTGCTAAGCGCCGGTTTCTCTGATTGCCGTGACAGATTTTGCAGTCATACATTCTAGGTTGTGAGATCTGTCATGTTAGAGCGCTTTTCAGTTTATTAACATTTCTGTAAACTGCATGCGGTATGTAAGTCTCGGTGTTAAATATGGATTATCGTCTGACTCGCCGGACAAATAAATAATGAGGTCACGATGAGTACTGAAATTAAAGCACAGGTAGTGGTTCTCGGTGCAGGCCCTGCGGGTTATTCCGCGGCGTTCCGTTGCGCTGACTTAGGTTTAGATACAGTTTTAGTTGAACGTCACTCTACATTAGGTGGTGTTTGTCTGAACGTGGGGTGTATCCCTTCTAAAGCGTTACTCCACGTTGCTAAAGTAATCGAAGAAGCGAAAGCATTATCTGAACACGGTGTCGTTTTTGATGCACCGAAAACAGATATCGACAAAATTCGCATCTGGAAAGACAAAGTTATTTCTCAGTTAACCGGTGGCTTAGCTGGCATGGCTAAAGGCCGTAAAGTAAATGTTGTTAACGGCGAAGCTCGATTCACAGGCTCACATACATTGTCTGTTGAAGGTAGTGAAGGTACAACAACAATCACTTTCGAAAATGCTATCGTTGCCGCAGGCTCTCGTCCAATCGAATTACCTTTTATTCCACATGAAGATCCACGTGTGTGGGATTCAACAGATGCACTACAACTGAAAACAGTACCAGAGCGTTTACTGGTCATGGGTGGTGGGATCATCGGTTTGGAAATGGGTACCGTTTATCATGCGTTGGGTTCACAAATTGACGTGGTTGAAATGTTCGACCAAGTTATCCCAGCGGCAGATAAAGACGTAGTTAAAGTCTTTACTAAACGTATCAGCAAAAAATTCAATCTGATGCTAGAAACCAAAGTGACCGCCGTTGAAGCAAAAGAAGATGGTATCTATGTCACAATGGAAGGCAAAAAAGCACCTGCTGAGCCTCAACGTTATGATGCTGTATTAGTTGCTATCGGTCGTGTACCAAATGGTAAATTATTAGACGCAGGTAAAGCTGGTATTGAAGTTGATGATCGTGGCTTTATCCATGTTGATAAACAAATGCGTACTAATGTACCTCACATCTTTGCTATTGGTGATATTGTTGGTCAACCAATGCTGGCACACAAAGGTGTTCATGAAGGTCACGTTGCTGCGGAAGTTATCTCTGGTAAGAAACATTACTTTGATCCTAAAGTTATTCCATCAATCGCTTATACTGAGCCAGAAGTTGCATGGGTTGGTATGACTGAAAAAGAAGCGAAAGAGAAAGGTGTTAGCTATGAAGTAGCAACTTTCCCTTGGGCAGCATCTGGTCGTGCAATTGCATCAGACTGTGCAGATGGTATGACTAAACTGATTTTTGACAAAGAAACCAACCGTGTTATCGGTGGGGCAATTGTCGGCTCTAACGGTGGTGAACTGTTAGGTGAAATTGGTCTAGCTATTGAAATGGGTTGTGATGCTGAAGATATCGCATTAACCATCCACGCTCACCCAACGCTATACGAATCAATCGGTATGGCTGCGGAAGTATTTGAAGGTAGCATCACTGACCTGCCAAATCCAAAAGCGAAAAAGAAAAAATAAGTTGATTTTATAATCAAGACAAAGTGTAAATGTTAAGAGCCAAGTTCATTATGAGCTTGGCTCTTTTTTCATTATGATGGATTAAACAACATAGGAATTTAATTTGATACGATATTATTTTTCCATTGAGAGTACTCTTAAGATAAAAACCTCTCGCGTCACAGTTCATATCCAACGGAGAGGATTTATTATAGTTATAGAGTATGGTTAAACTACACTAATATGCCTTTTCCTGAAATTGTATCTGTCCAAGCTACGGCTATCATTTGTTTAGCCTCATCACTTATATTATCGAAAAATCCGGATGCGCCTGCCTTCATAGGAAATGTACTCATGGCCTGAATTTGAATAGCGAGTGCATTGCTTGATAAAGCCGTATATTCGCGCTGATCAGAGTGATCTTTATCAGTCATTGCGATAACGATTTTTGCCTGATTACCATTGAAATAATCAGTAAAAGTAGTTGAGCCAATGCGCTCAAATGTGGCTTGTTCCCCTGTATTTTGTGGGAAGCGAATATGTGAGATCTTTAAATCATAGCCACTGCGTTCAAACCATAATTTATTCCAATCAATATCTCCAAGTACAATATTATCTTCTTGGCTAATATCGTCTATATAACAATCAATCACATTATTATTAATCAGGAAGCTATCGATACCGTTTCCACCTTTGAAGTGGTTCTGATATCCACCTAATATGATAATATCATTACCTGTATTACCATTAAGAAGGCTAAATTTCGAGAATGAAGCTGCAATTAGTTGATCATTTCCATCGCCTCCATCAACTACGGCGTGATAACCCATTAGTTGAATTTCGTCATCACCGCCCCCTCCATTCAACCTATTGTAGTTACCAAAAATTTTGGCAAAATCATTGCCTTCTTCTAAGGATATTTGGTTGTGGTTACCAATTGTGACAACAAAATCTTGTTCACTACCACTGAAAATGCGATTGTAGTTACCGGTAGTGACAGCATAGTCATTACCTGCATTAGTGTGAATTTCACCGCCTTCCCCAAAGACAAATGCTTTATCGAGTCCGTCACCTAAATAGACATTATTGATCCGACCGGCGATAATAGCAGTGTCATCTCCATCGCCTCCAAACATCATGTTTGAGCGCCCCATCAAGACGCCGAGATCATTTCCGTAACCCCCAGTAAAAATATTTGAGATCCCCGTTGCATAGAAAGTATCTGAACCACGCCCACCCCAAAAATTATTATTATCTCCTAGGTAAGCGCCGAGATCATTACCATCTCCCCCCCAGTTGAAATTATAGTTGCCAAGAGAGACATGTATGTCACCATCGCCTTTTAAATGACCACTATTACGCAAGAAATCGAGCGTTTTCTTCTCCATGTTCAGTACATCAGCTGCTAAATTTTCTTTGAGGTTTTCTGCGAGATCACGCATATCTGTTTGTTTATCTTTATTAAAGATTGTGGCAAATAGATTGGGGATATTTAGCGAATTGAAGCCGAAAGGGCGATCATTTTCCTCTGTGATCTTGCTATTTTCAGTTTGACTCGTTGTTATTGGTGTTTGGGCATTAATTGAAACTTCAGATTCATTTTGTTGATCTTCTGTCGCTTTTTCTTTTAAACCATGGCTTTCAGCAAATGAAATAATACCATCCTTGCCCAGATTAATAGATGATTGGAGGTTATCTAATAATTTAGTCGGATCAGTAAATGCGGACAGTTTTTCACCTCCAAACTCAGTCACTACAGCGAGCATATCTTTCAAAATAGCGACAACATCAATGGGCTCACCATTACGAGAGATTATTTTTCCATCTGTGGTAGAGTCTACTCCAAAAATATCCCCCAGAGTCGTGTCTGAACTCACGCTGGCTAACCGACCTAGCAATTTATTTTTTAACTTAGTTGGTAAGTTTTGGGGGGTATAAGTAAAGGTGGTTTCCACCATACCAGTTGCTGTAAATTGCTGCGTCATTAAGCCAAATAATGAGCCAAGATTAGTGTCTATAATAGACTGGATATTATCACCAAACATCAAGTTCCAATTCCCGGCAGTAACTTGAATATCAGCACCTTGACCACCAATGGCGAAATTAAAAGCGATTTTACTATCTAGTTGACGAAGTTGCTCAGCTCGGCTGATTTTTCCCATCTCGTTGTTATTGCCACTACCACCTAACCACTGGTTATATTTTTTGTTTAGTGTGGCTTCTAGATCACTCTTTAATCCACGGCTACTACGCTTATTCTGTGAATTCAGATCAGTCAGTGTTTTATAGTCAACATTGCTCGTTTGGTCTATTCCTGACATATCTATGGCAAATTTTTTAGCGCCAGCGAGTGTCCACTGATCGTTTTGTACCGACAACCAATCATTATCATTATTTTCACCTGAGCATGCGATTGACTCTAGAACTTTGGTGATTCTAGCAGCACCATCAAAAGGGTTGATCAGTGGAGGGGTTGGAATTGATTTTTCTAACATCACAATAAGATCATTACTACGCCCCAGATTAAAGCTGACGTTACGTGTACCAACAAATAATTGCATACCTTCGAAAGCTTGATAGCCAGCAATATCAACACTATGTTTACTATCACCATTACCAACGTGTACCATCACATTGTTATCACCGAAAACCAGTGATTTAAATCCGCCAGTACCTACTTTGATCCCAAGATTAGAGGTTCCCCAATTAACCGTTGTAAACTCGCCGTCACCCACACTGACTTGGATATTGCCAGAATAGCTTAGTGATGAATTATCACTTCCTGATGAGCTTTGTTTGGTTGATTTTTTACCTTTTTTGGGGGCGGTAAAGACTTCATTATTATCTGCAATTGCGCCACGTACTTTGTTGTCAGCTGAAGCACCTATTTTAGTCAAATCAATATCACCTTCAGCAACACCATTATGTATTTGCTCAAATTCAGTCGTGATTTTGCCTTCTTTATTCCAATTTAACACTACCTTGTTTTGGTTTTGTTTGGCTACCCACTCTCCGTTGTTATCTTTGGTGTATTTGTGACCATTGCTATCAACGGCGACCTCTGTTACTCGAGCAGAAACGCTACTACGAATGCCTTGTTGATCTAATGCATTGATAAACTGGTGGGCAAATCCTGCCTGCTTGTCATTACTTATTAATGAACAACCGACAATACTGATATGTTCAGGAGTTGTATTGATATTATTTTCTTTGCTGAATACGGTATTGAATTTAACCAATTGATTGGAAAGCTCATCAGCATTGTAGTTGCTAAGGCGTAAATGATTATTTTCGGTTGTTTCACGACCATGGCCAACAAGCTGCCAACGTATTTTACCTGAAAGTTGTGCTGGGTCGCCATAAGCTACGCGGTAATGACCATCGGCATCCAATTGTACCACGATACTATTTTTGGCATGTTTAGCGGCAAGTGCCGAAGCTGCTTGAGCGACTATCGGATCATCCTCTGTTTGGATAATAATCTGGCTATCAAAACGACTATCACCCCCATTATCATTGGGTTTTACATATACCATCCCCCAATCAGTCACCTTATTCTTTTTTATCGGGTTTTGTATCGAATCTAACGCATTTCTGTGATTGGTGTTATTTACATACTCTGGGGATAGTAAACTTGATATTATTTGTTTACCGTATTGATTCATCAACATAAGGCTCTCTAAATGAGAAACATCGGTTCTTTCTCCTTTAACTAGATATCCTTTATCAAGTAATTTAGTGCGCATTTTTTCACCGCCAATGCCCAGCTCGCCACAGTCAGTGAGCAATATAATGGGGATATCTTTTGAGAAACCCTGTAGATTTTTTTCTACGGAGAATTGGCCATTGATTTTTTTTGCGAGTTGTCCAGTCAATTTCTTAAGGCTATATTCATCATAAGATTCAATTGCTTTTGACATACTTGGCATTGGTCTATCTAAGAATAGCCCAGCTATATGCTGACCGTTAGCTGAAATATCGCTGGCTAATTTAGCCGCAATTGGTGCCCCCATGGAATAACCATGAATAATAATATTTTTAGGATCGATACCTTTATCATTAACGAGATAACGGAACATGGTTTGTGCATCAGCATACATTCCTTGCTCTGTTGGCGAGCCATCGCTTTCGCCAAACCCTCGCATGTTAATCGCTAACATATCGATGCCTTGTTGGTTATAATAATGATAAAAACTAGAGGATTGTTTTTCGGTAGGGGAATTTGAACCATGTAAAAATAGTACTACTTTCTTATCGGTAGCTTCTGGAATATTGTCGTTTCCTCTGTAATATGATCCTGTAAGACGGCCTGCATCCCCTTTTAATGTTATTTTTTCTTCATTTTTTATTCTCATCACCGTTGTCATTTCTCTACGACGTTCATAGCTGCCGAAAAAATGATCATTAAAAAAACGTGTTAATGGGCTAAGATTTTTTCTCTCGTTTGGTGATGTACCGTCATTATCAATAGCCACTTTATTGTGGTCTGATAATGCTTGTAAATTAGAATGTATAGGTTTGCCTTGTTGTACCGCAATTTGGGCTAAGCGTGCTTCCTGTATCTTTTGAGAAAATTTATACAACTCATTTGGTGTCCATATGCCAAATCGAGGTTTCCAATGATGACCAATCAGTTGATCTGCTCCGCCTGCTTTTAATATTCTAGCAACAATACTAGAACAGTTCTTGGTTAATAATTGGTAACGAGGATCAGACTGGCTATTAATGCGCTTCCACTCTTTTTGCATGGCGATGGCATCAAGTCCCTCTAGATTAATGCGAAACACCACGCCATCATTTGTATCATCAGCGACACTTGTTTTGAAATTTTCTGTTTTTCGGTCTTCAATTTCTTTAATTTTCTTGATTTCCAATGCAAAGGTTTGGTTAATCATCGCTGTTGGAAAGGCGACTTTTAGCCAGTTTTTCACTGCGATTGAAAAGTTTGTTGATACTTCAAGTAGATTACTATTTGGGCTTTTCCACTGTTTAATAAAGGGGTGTGAAATTTCAGGTGGGATAAGTGTTTCTGGTATCCAATGAGGAGCATTCAACAGTAAGCCTGCGATTTCAGGTGTAATATTTTCGAGACCTCGGGTAAGATTCGTTTTATCTCTAAATTCTTTTAACTGTCTGTCATTTTCCCCTTCATCTTTATTTAATTTGAAATTCGTCTTTTCCTCTTCTTGAATATCAATTTGTAAAGTCATGAAATTTGTTGAGCGACTCACTGGTTGGCTTAAATCATACCAGCGTAATTTTAAATCAGGATTTTTTTCTGTTGTAATATTCAGTGGGTTTGCGAGCGATTTGTTCCCGGCAGGCCACCAACTGACATAATTATTATCATGGTTATCCTGCACACTATCGCTATCTAATTGTAAGCGCCCAGAACCTATTTGTAGCGCAGCATGCCCCAAGCGACTATGTTTGCTGGGCTTCCAGATATATAGTGTAGAACTGATTGGTGAAACTTGTTGTTCAATTGCTTGGTGAATTTTTTTCAATCCTGACAGGTCAATACCATGGCCATTTCGGGCAAATTCATTTTCTGTAAATTGATTAAATACCTGATTGGTAATTTCACTGCCATACTCTTTTTCGACCAATCTTTTAATGCTTGTGATTGCATTTTTACCACTGATAAGTTTGTCTTGGTTTTGTAAATTATTTTTCCCTTTTGTAACAAAGTTGCCGTTTTCATCAAGATAAATATGTTTGTTGATTTTTAAGTTAGCATTTGAAAAAAGCTCATATAAATGACTAAAAGTATTATTTGAATCAACTTGCTGGCTATTACTTAATAAGATAGAAGCATGTTTATAACGTATATCAACTTGGTCGCGTAATTGTTGCAATGCTTCGTTACGTTTTGAATCAGGGTGTTTAAGCAGATAACTATTAATTTGTATACGTAATGTGGATAGTTGCTGAAATATATCTATTGGTGTGTTGTTTGTATTTGTACTTTGTAATTCATAATCTCTAAGCGATTGAATGATCGCTTTATAATTTTCACCGCGTGCTTTTCCTGTCACCTCTGCAGCGGAGGTTAATTCATCAGCAGTCATTAGATTCGAATAGGCAACAGGTTGCCAATTTTCACCGACTTTTTCTGATAATATTCGTGAATGGTTTTTATCGAGTGACACGATTGTATTATCTAAGAAATAAAGTTGCTCAGGGATAGAGTCAAAATCACGATAATGAGTGAGTATAAAATTACTCATTATTTTTTGTTGTTCTTGATTATCTCCATTTTTTATATAAATAAATTTTTCATTCGTTTCATCTGATGCTTGTGTCAGTAGAAAACCCGTTTCCTGTTCACTAAAAACAATATTGAGCTTTTGTTCAGCAGAAATAAGAGGGGAGGTGTTTTCTAGCTCTTGACGGATATTTTCAGAACCTGACAACGCGTGTAAGTTAGGTGGAATCATTCTACTTTGTTGTCGTGCCATTTGCGCTTCTTGTAACTCTTGAGCAAATGCGAACATTTGATTTGGTGTCCAAATATTATATTTAGGTTGCCAGTTATAGCCAATCAGTTCATCTGCGCCACCCGCTTTTAAAATTTTCGCTACGATACTCGAACAATTTTGGGTTAATAAATGATAACGACCATTAGGTGAATTTTTAATTCGTTGCCATTCAGCTTGCATAGCAGCAACGTCTAACCCCTCTAAATTAATACGGAATACTCGTCCTTCATCAGGTAAGCTGGTTTTAAATCTGTCAATACTTTTTTGTTTTTGCTCAGCAAATTCGTTTTCTACTAAAGCAATTCGTTTTTTCGTTAACGTTGGATCCTTACCTTCTTGTATCCAAGTCTTCATCGCTTTTAATAATTGAATAGATATATCTTCTTGTTGTGTTTTTATATTATCCCATTGTTCAATAAAAGGCTGTGCAACAGAAAGTGGGATTTTTCTTTTTGATAGTAACGTGGGCTCTGTCAATAGTATCATGGCACCATTTATAGTTATGGTATTGCCACTAAATTTACCTTGTACAGCTTCTAGAAAATTTGTGGCGATGTTGTTGAGTTTTTTCTGAGTTATTACCCATTCATCAATAAAAGGTTGTCCAATTGTTCGCGGTATTTTTGAATTTTCTATATAATTTGGGATCGTCAATATATTTTTTGCGTCTGCAAGAGATAAATCATCTGCAGTGCTGACCGTTTCACCTTTCGCAATATTCATGAGTCGGTCATATCTGTTTAGTTCTTTATATTTGTAATTTAAACCAAAGCCATCATTTTCTTCTGCTGCAACATCCGATGCTAACGACTCTTTTGGTTGTGAGGGGACTCCCATCACATCAAAATATGACTTCGCCTTGTTAGGCCACCAACTGATGTAGTTTTCTTTATGATTATTTTGTGCGTCTTCTGTGTTTAACAGTAAGCGACCTTGACCTATTTGTAGTGTGGCGTGTCCCAAATTACTATGATTGCTTGGTTTCCAGATATATAAGGTTGCACTATGAGGAGATAGTTCCCGCTCAATAGCTCTGTGAATTTTTTTTAACCCTGAAACATCAATACCCTCGCCGTTTTCAGCGAATTCATTATTTGCAAATTGACTGAAGACTTTATTGGCAATCGGTGCGCCATATTCTTTTTCTACGGCATTTTTTACTCGCTCAATCACTTCTTTTCCGCTGGTTAGTCTATTTTTCCCTTGCAGATTGTTTTTTCCTTCAGTGACAAAGTGTCCGTTAATATCAATATAAATGTGTTTACTTCTTTTTAAATTGGCATTTGAAAGTGAATCGTATAAGCGACTAAAGCTGCTATCAGCGTTGATGGTGTGACTATCTTGTATTAAAGCCGATGCGTGTTTATAACGTGTATTGACTTGAGTTTGTAACTGTTTCAATCCATCATTGCGTTCAGAGTCGGGGTGTCCTAATAGGTAACCATCAATTTGGTTTCGCAACTGAGCTAGCACTCTCAATTTCTCTATTGGTAAGCAGTTTGTATTCGATTCTTTTTCATGGTATTCCGAGAGAGTTGTAATGATTGATTTATAACTTTCGCCTTGTATTTTGCCTTTAACACTTGCAACTTTATGTAGTTCATCAACTGACATGACTTTTGAATCAGTTAGCATTTGCCATTTATGTTCTACGTATTCTGCAAGTATCCTATCTTTGTTGTTATGACTTGATTTAATTTTGTCATTTTCTAAATGAAGTTCATTAGGCATTGCTTCAAAATTTGAATAATTAGCTAAAATAAAGTGTTCTATTATTTTTTGCTGAGTGGGATCATTGATGTTATCCAAATAAATATTTTTTTGGATACGACCACTATTTTTTTCCAAAATAAAAGTAAAGTAAGTATTTCTATTCTTAATTTTTACATTGAATTTTTGTTTTAGCGTTTCAAAAATGGGGCTTTCGCCTAATCCAGAAAGATTGACCGCGATAGCTCCTATTTTGTGATATTGAAGATTGCCTGAACGAAGAGAAGGTTGTTGATAGGTTGCTACGTCATCTCCATTAAGGTCTGATGTAAAAGAGGGAAGAATGTTTGCCGATTTTTGTCGGATCCCAGCATTAATGCTTAAACGATTAATGGCTTGCTGAGCATCATCAAGTAATTCCTGATTAAATGTTGTCAGTTTATTATTGAAACGACCATCATTTTTTTTAGTTGATATTGGTTTGATATAACTGGATGGATTATCATCAGCCCCCTCTACATAGGCCGCTTCTCCGGATAAACCGCTACCATGCGCCCTGTGACGATTAGGTTTATCACTTTCTTTCAGTTGAACAGATTTAGCTTCTTTTTGTGCTTTATCCGATATGCTAGTCGCTGTTTTTTGCTCCGTATCTCCTCGTGATCTCGCATCTTCCACCATGGTTGATGCTTTTTTCTCTGCCATTTGAGCACTATTTTTTTTATCTATCGCGTCTGAGTATCTTTTATCTGCATCGTTTTTTGCTTTGGAAGTATCGAGTTGCACTTCTTGACAATGTTCTTCACTTTGAATAACGCCATATTCCGATTTTTTTATCGATTTTTTCACCTTTGTAAGGTTTGCAACATACTGATTTTTAATATTATTAACAGGCACTGAAACAATTTTTTTAGTATTAATTAAGCTCTTCTGTACATCATTTAAAATTCCTTCCGCGAATTGCTCACTCCATTGTTGATCTGAGGGGGGGCATCTTGTGAATATTCGCTGAGTACTTCCAGTGTTTGACCAACTGTGGTCAAATTGTGTGTTACTGAATTAGCTTCTTCAAGAATGGCATCGCGTTCTCTATGGCCGTTTTTCTCCAGTGCAAGGTGATCGGTCGATTCAAGTTCAGTCTGTGTGGTAGAGATGTGGTCTAATAGGCGTTGTTTTTCATCAGTTAGTTTTTGACGATTGGCATCTGCCTTCTTTTTGTCAGCGAGGGCATTTTTTGTCGCATCAGAATCTGAGATATGCTTGTTTATATTTGCTACAGCTGATTTAGCGACAATATTTCTTAGTCTGTAATTATTTCCTTGCAAGCCATCAGAGCCTGGAATGGTAAAAATAAGACGATTATTTTCTGCATTTGCGGTTAATTTAATTTGTTGTTGTTGCCATGCTATTGACTTATCATCACTTGATGAAGTGAAGACAACCTCACCATTCCAGATAACACTTAATTTATTCTCTGTTGGCGTATTATCTTGTCGTTCATACTCAAAACTTAATTCAATCACCTCATTTTGCATTAAACCACTAATATCTTGATATATAGCGATATTTGGTTCATATTCTTCCTTGTATTCTGCTATAAGTCCACCATCCCAATAATCTTTATTATTAGTATTAGTTGGTGTATCAATAGAGGCTCTATGTCCATATTGGCTAATTGCTGTAATTTTAT
This sequence comes from Proteus sp. G2675, assembly GCF_963886535.1. Classification (NCBI taxonomy): domain Bacteria; kingdom Pseudomonadati; phylum Pseudomonadota; class Gammaproteobacteria; order Enterobacterales; family Morganellaceae; genus Proteus; species Proteus sp. G2675. The sequence goes on along the minus strand of NZ_CAWPCB010000035.1, from coordinate 272,917 downwards.
CCTGAGTATATGCAATATTCCAACTTTCTGTTACAGGTTTAAATCCATGTTTAAAGTCACCATTTATGATCAAATTCGGACTGTTATTGGTTAAGTTGGATTCATCTGTATTAACATCACTTAAACTAGGGGTTTCTACCTCTGTGATATGACCTTTTAAATTTATATCAATGTTACTCTTCACTTCGTCGATTTTGTTCATTTTGAAACCGTCGATTGAAGATTTTTCAATTAAATGAATAGCGCCTTTGCCTTTGCGGGAGCCGGAAGTGGTTACATCATCACCTTGTACTAAATAGTTAATAGCCTGACTCCCGACCACACCAAGTACACTCTGTTTTATATTGCCGAAGAAAGTAGCGAGTTTATTACTTTGAGTATTACTAGAAGCAACCGATAAGCTGTAGATATCACCATTGCCAATTTTAACGATGACATTGTTTTTTGCATAAGAGGCGTTAATACCTAAACCGTTACCAACATGGATATTTGCATTAGCGGTACCTTTCATGACCGAAACATTTAAGCCGTCACCCACTTTGGTACTTACGTTATATTTCCCCCAAGCAACGTTTACAGATACACCATTCCCCACTTTAGTATTGATATTTGCGTTGCCGTATGTAACGGTAACACCTAGGCCATCACCTACGGTTGTTGTAATATTTGCTTGGCCTTTTGCTATGGTGACTTGCGTGCCATTACCTACTTTTGTCGAAATATTGGCTTTACCCCAAACTATGCCATAGTTGTCACCTTTTCCGAGCATAGTGACAATATTTGCATGACCTTTTGCTAAGGCGACCTGACGACCATCACCAATTTGTGTTACAACATTCCCATTGCCCCATGCACCAGTATAATTATTTCCATTACCTACGTGTGTAATAATATTGATATTACCTTTAACAACAGAGGTTTCTTGTCCATTACCTACTTTGGTAATGATGTTGGCATTTCCTTTGGCGAAGTTATATCGTTCACCATCGCCGATATGAGTGAAAATATTGGCTTTACCCCATGCCGCGTTAATGCCTAAACCATAGCCTACTTTTGTGATGATATTGGCGTTGCCTTTGGCAAAACCAATCGTGGTGCTATTACCAATATGGGTCATAATATTTCCCACCTTTGAAATCAGCAGACCTACGGTGAGCCCATCACCCACTTTTGTTAAAATATTCGCTTTTCCGCCGAGGATCGCAGCGGTTATTCCATCACCTACATGAGTAACGATATTTCCTTTCGCACCAGCAATGATTCCCGCAATGCCATCACCCACTTTTGTTATGATATTGGCTTGGCCTAATGCAAGTATGCCAGTTATCCCATCACCGATATGGGTCATAATATTGGCTTTGCCAAACATCGCTGATAATGTGGTTCCATTACCCACTTTGGTCATGATATTTGCTTTACCAGAAAACAGCCCAATACTAATGCCATCACCGACATGGGTATAAATATTAGCCACACCTAGCATTAATCCCAATGTTAATCCATTGCCAACTTTGGTAAGGACATTACCTTTACCCACCATTGCAGCAAAGGTTTCTTCATGCCCAATGTGAGTAAAAATATTAGCACTGCCAATCATTGCAGCTAATGTCATGCCATCGCCCACTTTTGTGGCTATATTGCCTATCGCTAACATTAGAGCAACCGACATTCCATCACCCACATGAGTGAACACATTCCCTTTGGCGATCATTAGTGCCAAAGTATTCCCATTGCCTATTTTGGTATAGACGTTGCCTAAACCTCCCATTAGTGCCCAAGCTTCACCATTACCTATATGGGTGAATATATTGCCACCACCGACCATGGCACCCATACTGGTTCCATTACCGACTTTAGTGAAAATATTCCCCACAGCGCCCATTATACCTAGGGTTTGCCCATCGCCAACATGTGTTAGTACATTACCAATACCTAGCATAATGCCTGAAAGATCACCATTACCTACTTTAGTTAAGATATTGGCACCTCCAAGCATAACGCCATGTATGTTACCGTTTCCGATATGTGTTAGGACATTGCCACCTCCCCCCATTATGGCTAAAATATCACCTTGACCTTTTTTTGTTAAAATATTTAATCCACCTAGGGTGATAGTGTAAGTGTTTGATTTTATTTTGTTATTGCTGATATGTGTAATGATATTAGCACCACCTAACATGATGCTACTTAGGTCGCCTTCACCCATTTTAGTCAGGACATTTCCACCGCCGCCGAGTAAAGATGTAATAGTACCAGCACCGACTTGTGTCATGACATTAAGTCCGCCTAATGCTCGCCATAAAGCCTTATCACGCTGATGACTATCAATCTGGGTATGGGTATTTAATCCTCCTAACATTGTGATATGACTATCACCTTGTCCTTTGTGAATAGAAACATTCCCTAATGCCGTAAGATGTGCTTTATATTCACCGTCACCAATTCGGATTAATACATTCGTGGCACCAGTAGCATTAATGTTCATTCTTCCTTCTTTACTTTGATGTAGTAAGACATTTGCTAATCCTCCTCCATCAAATGTTAGGTCTCCTCTTTGACCTTTTTTTACAATGATGTTGGCTGCGCCTCCACCAGTAAAGTTGGTATTACCATAATTAGAGTTATGTTTTATTACATTTGCTATGCCGCCACCTGTAAAATTGATATCACCTTGTGTAACATCAGATTTAATGACATTACCAGCGCCACCACCTGTGAAATTGATATCACCAGAGCATTCAGCAGAATTATCGTCTTTAAAAAGTTCTTGTGCTACGCCCAACTTGATTGTTTCTAGAGACTTTCTTTGGATTTGTTCTGTATTAATGTGTTGAAATACTTTTAAATTAGATAATTGATAGTGGCTATCAGCATTTATTTTTGTGAAACGTGGTGATTCGATAATTTCTTGTTTTTCTAATGTATTCCAACAATTATTGACCACACTAAGATTATAGGTATCCTCAAAATTTTTTTTATCAAAACGTATGTTCCTAATGTCCCCACTATCAGGCGTTATACGCCAAAGTTCGGAATCGTATTGAAGTTTTCCCGTTTCAGGATCATTGTAAATTTTGACTTTATTAAAGGTATAATCTCGACGACCATAGTCTGATATGAATAAATTGGTATCCCCTGGGCCCGGTGTTTTAAACAAATAAGTATTTGGTTCTCGCAATGATTTAATCGCTTTTACTTCAACAGGTTTACCGGATTCGAAATTTTGCTTATTATCACTTGTTAGAAAATTAATACTTTTATCTAAGTCTAGATTTAACATATAAGCACTTGTTAGAAAAATATTTTCAGCTTTCGTATATTCAACTAATAAATCATTATGAGGATGAACTTGAGTTGTACGAATGATCTCATTGTAAGCCCCAGCTCCATAAAATGTGATATTGCCTTGTGCTATATTGGAATAGATATGATTATAACCTCCCCCCCCCGAAAAATAGATATTGCCACTTGTTTCTTTATAGGTATCAGTATTTCGGCTGATACGTGTAAGCCTATTATTGGCTCCTGCTCCATACATAAAGATATCGCCTGATTTACCTTCGCGTATTAAGACGTTTTCTAAGCCACCTCCGGTAAATTTAATATCACCTGTTTCAACGCGAGAGAAGATTCCGTTGCCTCCGCCTAATCCTTCAAAATTAATATTTCCTTTTGAATTTTGATAGCTATTAAACCAAGTACGAACCAATTTATTATAGCCTCCCCCCCCTTTAAACGTCATATTGCCAGTATTGGTTTCATGCCAAATTTGATTGTAACCGCCAGCACCTTGGTAGTTGATATTACTAATTGCGCCTTTACGGGTGATGATATTTGCAATAGCAGCTCCTGAATAATTGATATTTCCATATTCATATCCAGTATGATTAATCTTAATCGCGGCAGAAGCACCAACATATTTCAGATCGCCATGACCGGACTTTTCAATTTCTCCCCATGCATTTAATCCTCTGACATCTAAATCACCGTTCTCATCAATAATCTTAAGATAAGCACTTCCCCCTCTGACAAAATCGTGCCCGTCTCCGGTGTAAGCGGTAACTGCAAATGTTCCGACTGTGATTGTATCGTGTCCCTTTCCTGCATAAATGATCCCTCCAAAACCTATGGCATCAATATCGTCATTTCCATCTGTACCATAACGTTTTCCTGTAAAAGTAAACTCTAAATCTTTTAAAATTTTTGACATCATTTTCCCTCAAACTTATTTTTAATAAAAAGTACAGTAATTTTTAAATACAGTAGTTCTAGCATCTCTATATACCCTTCTAGCGTCTGACTTGACTGAATTGTCTTTTTTAAGACAAAAAAACTGAAGAGAGAAGATTATTGTAAATAATCGTTTCCTCTCTTTAATTAGTTGTATTTATTTCAGTTATTAATAAACAGGGTAAGAGTTAATTTATGATGAATAAGTTCTTATATAAAATTATTCTTCTATTATTTGTTTTTTTTATTAAATGAAGGGCAGTAAAATTTTCAGTCATATTAGTTTCATTTTGAAGAATAGGAAGTAGATCTGCTGCAATTAGCTTTTCAAACTCTTTGTTTATGCATGGATTTTCCAGCATGCTTTTAATTATTGAAGCCATATAAATAAAACCAGAAGCAGGAATGTGGATCACTTACTTTAGGGCTAATTCTTCATCTTTTTCTGGCATGATACCTTGTGCTATTTTATGAGGATCTTGACCGACAAAATAGAGTGAAAATATACCATTATTATAATTAATGCTTGATATTTCTTGGACAAATTTTTCGTTAATTGCCATAAAGACTTTCTCCATATAATTAATCATTTTAATGAATAAATCGATAATTTTCTTTTTTTAAATGTAAAGGTTGAACGTAATTGCTAAGTGCTATTTGTAAATGAACTTAATGAAATTATTGTTTAAATAATTAACATGGTAAAGCTATTTCATATTAATATGTTAGATTTTAAAACTCTATCAAAAAATAATTATTATATGGGGTTTATAGTAGTTTATTGATTAAGTTTTTATTTGTTGGTGATGTTGGGTTTATTTTTATAAGCATTCTATTTAAAATAATTCTAAAGGATGTATGTGTAAGGTTTATTGTTCTAGTTATTCATTACTTAAATCAAATGACTTTAATTTACAAGATAAGTTACGTTTACCGAGTAGCACTGATATCTATTTATTAACTGAGTTTATTGGTAAAAACGAGGCTGGTGAAAAATGCCTATTAGATTGAGTGTCATAATATGAATAAGGTGAGATTTACGTTTGTTGTATGTTGCTTTTATGTGAACGAATTAACATAGTGTTGAAAATTTGCTATGCTGATAGCCCTTAGCTGGGCATAATTTCACAACCATAGATGTTTTATGCGAGCAAAAGATCCTCTGACCTGGCATCCAACTAGATAGGGTGCAGACAGCCGGGTTATACAAAATGACAAAGAAGCGAGGAGAAAGTCGTGCTAGAAGAATACCGTAAGCACGTAGCAGAGCGTGCAGCTGAAGGTGTCGTTCCAAAACCTCTCGATGCCACACAAACAGCCGCACTTGTTGAGCTATTAAAGTCCCCCCCAAAAGGCGAAGAAGAATTCCTTCTTGATTTAATTGTTAACCGTGTTCCACCCGGCGTTGATGAAGCCGCTTATGTTAAAGCCGGTTTTTTAACGGCTCTCGCAAAAGGTGAAACAACATCACCGCTTATCACGCCAGAAAAAGCCGTAGAATTATTAGGTACTATGCAAGGTGGCTATAATATCCATGCATTAATTGAAGCGCTAGATAACGACAAACTGGCTCCTATTGCGGCAAAAGCACTTTCTCATACCTTATTGATGTTTGATAGCTTTTATGACGTTGAAGAAAAAGCGAAAGCTGGCAACGTTTACGCGAAACAAATTATGCAATCTTGGGCTGATGGAGAGTGGTTTACTGAACGTCCAGAACTTGCTGAAAAAATCACGGTAACCGTGTTTAAAGTGACGGGTGAAACCAATACAGATGATTTATCACCAGCACCAGATGCTTGGTCTCGTCCTGATATCCCATTACACGCTCTAGCTATGCTAAAAAATGCCCGCGAAGGCATTGAACCCGACCAACCGGGTAGCGTTGGCCCGATTAAACAAATCGAAGCACTGAATAAAAAAGGTTTCCCACTGGCTTATGTGGGGGATGTTGTCGGAACAGGCTCTTCACGTAAATCTGCAACCAACTCGGTACTTTGGTTTATGGGGGATGATATCCCTTATGTACCAAATAAACGCGGTGGTGGAGTTGTATTGGGTGGCAAAATTGCCCCTATCTTTTTCAACACGATGGAAGATGCCGGTGCATTACCTATTGAGGTTGATGTTTCTAAATTAAATATGGGTGATGTTATTGATATTTACCCATACAAAGGTGAAATCCGTAACCATGAAACCAATGAGTTATTGGAAACCTTTGCACTAAAAACAGAAGTACTGATTGATGAAGTGCGTGCGGGTGGACGTATTCCTTTGATCATCGGTCGTGGATTGACCTCAAAAGCTCGTAGCGCCTTAGGTTTACCACCTAGCACTTTATTCCGTCATGCCAAAGCAGTGGAACAGAGCGATCGTGGTTTCTCACTTGCACAAAAAATGGTGGGACGCGCTTGTGGTCGTGATGGTATTCGCCCTGGTGAATATTGCGAACCCAAAATGACCTCCGTTGGCTCTCAAGATACTACAGGGCCAATGACACGTGATGAACTGAAAGATTTAGCATGCTTAGGTTTCTCCGCTGATTTGGTTATGCAATCATTCTGTCATACCGCCGCTTATCCAAAACCTGTTGATGTAACCACCCATCACACGTTACCTGATTTTATTATGAATCGTGGAGGGGTTTCACTGCGTCCGGGGGATGGCATTATTCACTCATGGTTAAACCGCATGTTATTGCCAGATACTGTTGGTACTGGTGGTGACTCACATACACGTTTCCCTATTGGTATTTCATTCCCTGCAGGTTCAGGCTTAGTCGCTTTTGCAGCGGCTACAGGAGTAATGCCATTAGACATGCCAGAATCGGTGTTAGTACGCTTTAAAGGTAAAATGCAACCGGGGGTAACGCTACGTGATCTGGTTCATGCCATCCCACTTTATGCGATTAAAGAAGGGTTATTGACCGTTGAGAAAAAAGGTAAAAAGAATATTTTCTCTGGTCGTATCTTAGAAATTGAAGGTTTACCTGAACTTAAAGTTGAGCAAGCTTTTGAGCTAGCTGATGCATCGGCTGAGCGTTCTGCTGCGGGTTGTACGATTAAATTAGATAAAGCACCGATTATCGAATATCTACAATCTAACATTGTCTTATTAAAATGGATGATAGCAGAAGGTTATGGTGATCGTCGTACACTTGAGCGTCGTATTACGGCAATGGAAAATTGGTTAGCTGATCCGCAATTACTTGAAGCAGATGCGGATGCTGAATATGCTGCTGTAATTGAAATCGACTTAAACGAAATCAAAGAGCCTATTCTTTGCGCACCAAACGATCCTGATGATGCTCGTCTATTATCAGAAGTTGCAAACAGCAAAATTGATGAAGTCTTTATTGGCTCTTGCATGACCAATATTGGGCATTTCCGTGCGGCGGGTAAATTACTCGATCAACATAAAGGTCAATTACCGACACGCTTATGGGTTGCACCACCAACAAAAATGGATGCAGCACAACTGACTGAAGAAGGTTATTACAGCGTCTTTGGTAAGAGTGGCGCTCGTATCGAAGTGCCGGGATGTTCATTATGTATGGGTAACCAAGCGCGAGTGGCGGATGGGGCAACGGTTGTTTCAACATCAACACGTAACTTCCCGAATCGTTTAGGTACGGGGGCGAATGTCTACCTTGCATCCGCAGAGCTTGCGGCAGTGGCTTCACTGTTAGGACGTCTACCAGAGCCACAAGAGTATCTTGATTTCATCAATAAAGTCGATGAAACGGCGGAAGATACTTACCGTTATCTCAATTTTGACCAACTAGAGCAATATACAGATAAAGCAACACAAGTGATTTTCCAAACCACGGTATAACTGAGTTTGATTTTTCACTAAAAATTGATTACAACTGCGTTCCAACATATAACGTTGTTCAGCAGTCTGAAACAGGAGGCAATGCCTCCTGTTTTTTTGTTATTTTTGCCATAATAACAATAGATATTTTATATAGAAAAAGGCGACAGCTAATTTAAGGGGCATACACCATGGACTATGAATTTCAGCGTGATCTTACTGGCGGTATATTGGCCCGTTTTTCAATGGATCATGAGGCGATTGGTTATTGGTTAAATGATGAGATCCAAGGTGATATCAGCTTAATCGATCAAATTTTGACTGAGATGGACGAAGTTAAAGGCAGTGAGAAACAGTGGCAATTGATTGGTAAAGAATACAGCTTATCTATTGATGATGAGGAAATTATGGTAAGGGCGAATACTCTCCATTTTGAAACCGATGATTTAGAAGAAGGGATGAGCTACTACGATAATGAAAGCATCGCATTTTGTGGATTAGATGATTTTGCTACTATGCTACAAAAATATCGGTTATTTATTCTGGAAAATAGAAGAAGTTAACAAATCCCATATATTTATTAAATAAATCTGCCACAATATACTATTGGTTGCTATTCTTTTTATTAGGATTATAAGTTTAAAAGGTGGTCTAATGAATGAATTACCTGCGAGTTTAGATGAAGCAACAGGTTGGTTTGTTGCTAATCAAGAACTCTTTATTCAATATGCTGTGAATATCGTTGCTGCATTCTTGATCCTATTTATTGGTCTTTTTGTCGCTAAAATGGTCAGTAAAGGGGTTGCACGAATTTTAACGTTACGCCATATCGACGCAACTGTTGTGACATTCTTGTCTGTCTTGGTGCGTTATACCGTTATTGCATTCACTTTGATTGCAGTATTAGGTCGATTAGGGGTTCAAACAGCTTCTGTTATCGCAGTACTTGGTGCGGCAGGTTTAGCGGTTGGTTTAGCATTACAAGGCTCACTCTCTAACTTTGCAGCGGGTGTTTTAATTGTTATCTTCCGTCCTATTCGTGCTGGTGAATACGTGATGATTGGTGCTGTCGAAGGTACGGTGCGAGATGTACAAATATTCTCGACCACATTACGTTCAGCGGATGACCGGATCATTGTTATTCCAAATAGCAAAATTATCAGTAGTGAGGTTATTAACCTTAGCCGTGAGCCAAATCGTCGTACACAAATTATTGTCGGCGTTGCTTATGATGCTGATATTGATAAAGTCAAAAAAGTGCTCGGTGATGTTGTTGCGCAAGATAAACGTATTCAACATAACCAAGGCGTGACAATACGTTTACATGAAATGGCGCCTTCTTCATTAAACTTTGTGGTACGTGTTTGGACCACCAATGATGATGCATGGCCAGTTTATTGGGATCTTATGGAAAACTTTAAACGCGCGCTAGATGCAAATAATATTGGTATTCCATTCCCACAAATGGATGTCTATATGCATCAAGCACAAAATACCGTGATGAAAGCAGAATAAGCACTATTGTTATAAAACACATCTCAAGAGCCACCGATTAAGCGTGGCTCTTTTATTTTTACCGCTATTAGTTTTTCTTATTATCAATAAGAATGATTCATTTCCTCTAATAACAAAATCCTTTTATTATTTTTCTTAATTTAATGAATAATTATTAGGATATTTTGCATGTTAACAACATTTTTTCAGGGGTTTTTATTAAGTGCAGCAATGATATTGCCCATTGGTGCGCAAAATGCCTTTGTTTTGCAACAAGGTAGTAAAAAACAATACCATTTAATGAGTGCATTTTTATGCGCTTTAAGTGATGTGATATTAATTAGCGGGGGAGTCTTTGGTGGAAGTGCATTACTGAGCCAATCAGAATATCTTTTATTACTGATCACTTGGGGCGGTGTGGCTTTTTTATTGTGGTATGGCTGGAATGCGTTTAAAACCGCTTTTACAAAAGAGATTGAATTATCACAACATAAAAATCAAGTGAAAAGTCGTTGGCGGGTGATTGTAACTTTAGTTGCCGTCACTTGGCTAAATCCCCATGTTTATCTTGATACCTTTGTAGTGCTTGGCAGTATCGGAGGGCAATTATCAGCAGAATTACGTCCTTGGTTTACTTTTGGCGCGGTATTCGCATCGATTAGTTGGTTTTTTGCTTTATCACTACTAGCGGCTTGGTTTTCACCTATTTTAAGCCAAGTGACCGCTCAACGTATCATCAACTTGTTTGTGGGGTGTGTGATGTGGTTTATTGCTCTGCAATTGGCCGCTCAGGGATGGAAAAACCTCTTTTAATCTGAAAGAACTTTACAACAGATATGCTAATGTTGTTATAACTGTAATTTAGTGACAATACCCATACATGATTTTTGTCAGGAGGTTTTTGTGAAAGTAAAAGCAATGGTATTAGCATCCATGTTAGCCCTTGGAGCACCCTCAATCGCTTTAGCCGGGGCGGTACCTGAAGGACCCCATATAACTACATCAGGTAATGCAACAATTAAAGCGACTCCTGATATGGCGACACTTAATATTCAGGTTAGTGAAAAAGCAAAAGATGCAGCTCAAGCTAAAAAACAAGTGGATGAGCGTGTTGCAAAATATTTTGCCTTTTTAAAAGAAAACGGTGTGACGAAAGAAGATATTGATGCTGCCAACATTCGTACACAGCCTAATTATGAGTATGATAAAAAAGCAGAACGTTCGGTGATTAATGGCTATACAGCAACACGAACCGTAGATGTAAAAATCAAAAAACTTGATCAGCTTAATACCTTACTGGATGGGGCATTAGCAGCAGGGCTAAATGAAATTAATAATGTTGAGTTTGGCGTTAATGATCCAGAACAGTACAAAGCCAAAGCACGAGAAGTGGCAATTAAAAATGCCATACAACAGGCAAGTTCAGTGGCAAAAGGGTTTGGTGCTGATTTAGGGGCTGTTTATAGCGTAAGTTATCGCGCACCAGAAGCAACACCTTATCCGATAGCACGAATGAAAATGGATGCTATGGCATTAAGTGCCCCGTCACCGGAAGCAGTAAAAGAGACCTATCAACAACAAAGCATTGAGTTTAAAGATTACGTTGACGTGGTATTTGAATTAAAAACAGCTAAATAATCTTTACCATCAAAAGATAAGATGTATTGGCTCAGCAGTGAGCTGATACATCTATGTTATAGCGCAGGATCTGATTTGATAGTTCTTTTGGGTGCGAAAAGCAGTTATTAAGCTTATATTTTAAAATGATTTTATGTCAGAAAATATTACATATATAAAAAGCATCTTTACTTATTTTCTTGATCAGGCGAATCATTGTTATTTTTATTAACGTTTTGAACTGAAGATGAAGGTTCGGAACTAATTTTTTTTCCATTTTCAATGCGGCGTTTTAAATCAGATGACCGTCTTTCAATATGAGATTTAGTTTTACTTGCACCCGGTGAACCAAAATAGGTTCTATGATCAATAATGGTCTCAATGAACATAAAATCGTCTTGTCCAACAACGGGATCAAAAGTAATTATTAGAAATGGATCATTGTCCTTTGGCTTGGCACGAGTATGAAAGTAAGTTGCATAATATACGCTTTCCTCACCAGAGGCGTTAAAACGTGAAGACTTAATCCTACCATATCTAAATTCATAATTTTCCGTATAAATTTCGACCTCTAAGCCATTCCTCCATTTAGCTATTAATGTGGCAATATCAGCCATTAATATTGCCTGTTTATTTGAAGGATATCCTAAACTTTGGGAAGTCAAATAAAAACTTGCACGGAGATCAACGCCCGAAATAGGTTTTTTTATGATTGGCACCGTGAGATCCTTTCACGTAAGGTTGTTGTTTTGTAGTTGGAATAGATGCAGTAAACTCACCTAAGCTTTTCAGCAGGCTGGCTTGAATATCAGCAGGGGTATTACCTTCTATGTTAGCACTACCACTTTTACGTCCAGCATCAATGGCTAGAGCAACGTTGCGACTTCGACGAATAAAAGTGCTCATCTGAATCTCCTTTTCCTATGTTCATTTATTATACAATATTATGCCCGTTAAATGCCAATAAAACTTAAATTTGCTTCTTCCGGTAGAGGAAAACATCAACTCCTCACTGTGAGTTAAACCGGTTGATGGAACACACTGGTTAAATCCCTTTCTAAGAATAGCGATAATATTGATCAAGAAACAACATCATCAACGTTACTTTTTACTCTTCATCTTGCTTAAGCACTTTACGACCATAATCAAGTAACGCATCCGTTACCTTTCTCATCGTTCTGCTTTCTGGGGCAAAACGGTGCCAATACAACATGCGGCGTTGGCATAATCCTGGCGTTAAATCAATCAATTCACCACTTTTTAGCTCATCGGCAATTTGTAGATGAGGGATCATACAACATGTTGAGCCTTGTTTAGCTAACTGAACAAAGGCTTCGGAAGAATTAACAATATGGCAGGGCACACTACCGGGAGATAAACCGAAGTTTTGCTGTAAGAAAGCCTGATGCATATCATCAAGATGGTCAAATGCGACGGCGGGGGCTTTTAACAGAGATGATTTAGTGACCCCATTAGCAAAATAACGTTGGGCAAAATCAGGGGATGCCACAAAAAGATAGTCTAATGCGCCTAATTGGTCGACTAGACAGCTAGGCAATGCTTGAGGCTGAATACTGATAGCGCCAACCACTTCACCACGTCTTAATCGCTCTTGGGTACGAGTTTCATCTTCTACTTGAATATTAAGCCGGATAGGAAGTTGTGTTAATACCGGGTGCAAAGCAGGCAATAACCAAGTAGCTAAACTATCCGCGTTGACAGCTAAAGAGAGTAAAAGAGGCGTCGAGCCACTATTTTCATCACCTAACCACTGCTCTTCTAACATTTCGACCTGATGCAGTAATGCGAGTAGCTTTTGCCCTTGCTCTGTGGGTTGGGGCGGAACCGTACGTACTAATAAAGGTTGTCCAAATAGATTCTCAAGTTGTTTTATTCTTTGTGAAACGGCAGATTGCGTAATACATAGTTTTTGTGCGGCTCGTTCAAAACCACGCTCTCGAATAACGGCATCAAGGGCTTGCAGGGCCCGATAATCAGGACGTTTCATTGACAGATTCTCTTTGATTTTATGTTCTACTGTGTACTATGCCATATTTTTAGTTTTTATGAGTTAAAATGTTGTGTCTCAAATTTTGATACACCTTGTGCGGATTTTATGGGCACTATGCTATTCTTATTCGATAAATGTGAAAAATAAGGTTTTGTAAATGACTCAAGATGAATTAAAAAAAGCAGTAGGTTGGGCCGCCCTTGAATATGTAAAACCGGGTACTATCGTGGGCGTTGGAACAGGCTCTACGGCTTCTCATTTTATTGATGCTCTTGCAACAATGAAAGGTCAAATTGAAGGGGCAGTTTCTAGCTCAGAGGCTTCAACGGCAAAACTAAAAAGCTATGGCATTCCCGTTTTTGACTGTAATGAAGTTGATTCGCTCGATATCTACGTAGACGGTGCTGATGAAATTAACCATCAAATGCAGATGATCAAAGGTGGTGGTGCGGCATTAACCCGTGAAAAAATCATTGCAGCGGTGGCAAAAACCTTTGTGTGTATTGTCGATGAATCAAAACAAGTGGATGTTTTGGGTAAATTCCCTCTGCCTGTTGAAGTTATCCCAATGGCTCGCTCTTATGTGGCTCGCGAGCTGGTTAAATTAGGTGGGTTACCTGAATATCGTGAAAACGTCGTGACGGATAATGGTAACGTGATCTTAGACGTTTATAATCTCACTATTTTGAACCCTATCGAGCTAGAAAATAAAATTAATAGTATTGCAGGGGTGGTCACTGTCGGGCTTTTCGCTAATCGCGGAGCAGACATTGTATTAATGGGGACTTCTGAAGGTGTGAAAACCATTAAATAACACGATTAAATTGTATCTCTAGTCAGAGATAACAACATCCTCTTAAAGAGAGTGGGAGAACTATATTGTTTTCCCACTCTCTTTTATCTTTCCCCTTAGATAATCAGAATGATGACTTTTTGCAAATTATTTTGAAAACCATAAATTCAGTGATATATATCACACGATAGAGATATCTCTCTTTAAAATGCTGCCATTTTTATTGTCAAAATCATTTTGCTCGGTAGAAAATCACTTTATCTATCGCTTATTCTGTCAACAGTGCAATCGGTTGTATTGCCTCAAAATCTATTTTTGTTATGTTGGTGAAACAGGATTTCGTTTTTATTCATGTAACACAAATAGGGCAGGGTAAATGGTCAAGGTATCTTTGGAAAAAGAAAAGATAAAGTTCCTACTATTGGAAGGTGTACACCAAAGTGCGGTAGAGAATTTAAGAGCAGCAGGTTATACCAACATCGAATATCATAAAGGTGCATTATCGGGAGAAGAATTAAAACAAGCTATCCGTGATGCACGCTTTGTGGGGATCCGTTCCCGCACTCACTTAACAGAAGAAATTTTTGCAGCCGCTGAAAAATTAGTTGCTGTAGGCTGCTTCTGCATTGGTACTAACCAAGTTGACTTAGATGCGGCTGCCCGTCGTGGGATCCCTGTTTTTAATGCACCTTTTTCAAACACTCGTTCCGTGGCTGAAATGGTGTTAGGGGAATTACTGTTATTACTGCGTCGTATTCCAGAAGCTAATGCTAAAGCGCATCGTGGTATTTGGGATAAACAAGCTAAAGGCTGTTTTGAAGCGCGAGGTAAAAAACTGGGAATTATTGGCTATGGTCATATAGGCACCCAGTTAGGGATATTGGCGGAAAGTGTTGGTTTAGATGTCTATTTTTATGATATTGAAAACAAACTTCCTTTGGGAAATGCAACCCAAGTTCGCCACTTATCCGAACTGCTGAATATGTGTGACATTGTTAGCTTACACGTGCCAGAAACGCCATCAACAAAAAATATGATTGGTCACGAAGAGCTATTACGAATGAAGCCAGGCGCTATTCTTATTAATGCCTCTCGTGGAACTGTGGTTGATATTCCGGCATTAGCACAAGCGCTAGAGAGTAAACATTTATCAGGTGCGGCGGTGGATGTTTTCCCAACGGAGCCGGGGGCAAATAACGATCCGAACGATCCTTTTGTATCAGAATTAATTAAATTTGATAATGTGATCTTAACACCACATATTGGTGGTTCAACCCAAGAAGCCCAAGAAAATATCGGTTATGAAGTTGCTGGTAAGTTAGCTAAATATTCTGATAATGGTTCTACATTATCTGCGGTTAATTTCCCTGAAGTATCATTGCCTAGTCATGGTGATGATGTAAACCGTTTACTGCATATTCATGAAAACCGTCCGGGTATTATGAATAGTATCAATAACGTATTTACAGAAGAAAATATTAACGTTGCTGCGCAATATCTACGTACAGCTGGGAATGTGGGTTATGTAGTGATTGACGTTACTACACAAACGAAAGCACAAGCTGAGTTAGTATTGCAGAAACTAAAAGGACTACCGGGTACCATTCGTGCTCGTATGTTGTACTAATATCGCTATTTTTATATTAAGTATAAAGGCTCAATAATTAGAGCCTTTATTTTTATGGTTCATTAGTTATCACGGTTTATTGCTGTGTCTGTTGCTGCCACAATTGCTGATAAAGTGTTTTCTTATTTAATAAATCGCTATGTGTACCTTCTTCTAATATACGACCTTTATTAATAACATAAATATAATCTGAAATAGAAATAGCATTAAGTCGGTGAGCAATACAAATTACCGTTCTATTTTTACAAATAGCCGGAAGATTGGCTAAAATTTCCGCTTCTGAGGCATAATCTAACGCCGATGTTGCCTCATCTAAAATAAGAATTCGTGGATCAGGTAAAAGTGCTCTTGCTAGCGCAATACGCTGACGCTGTCCTCCTGACAAATTACTACCTCTTTCACCCACTTGTGTATTAAATCCCTCAGGGAGTTGAGTAATAAAATGAAAAGCGCCGGCTAATTTACTCGCTTCAATAATATCTTCTTCACTACAATCGGGTTTTGATAACCGAATATTTTCCATAATAGTGCCACTAAATAAAAAATTATCTTGTAAAACAACACTAATTGATTGGCGTAAAGTAAGGGGATTGGCAATGGCGAGATCCATACCATCAATATAAATCTGGCCTTGTTGAGGAGTATAAAAACGTTGAATTAAACGTGTGATAGTACTTTTTCCTGAACCAGAGGGGCCTGTAATACCAATAAATTTGCCCGCGGGGATCGAAAAAGAGAGTTGCTCAATCACATCTGGAGTATTGGCTGTATAACGAAAGCGTACATGAGAAAATACTATACTTCCTGCAATATTAGGTACAGTAGCAAGTCCTTGATGTTGATGCTCTGTGGGAGTATTAACGATCTCGCCAATACGACGTATAGAGATGCCTGTTTGTTGAACATCTTGCCAAAGTTGGGCTAAACGTAAAATAGGTTGTGTAATATGGGTGGCAAACATATTAAAAGCCACTAATTCTCCCACACTTAATTGCGCTTTCATAATCAGATTAACACCATGCCACAAGATAATTGCCATAGTAATTTTATGAATAGCCCCAATTAATTGCTGAGCAAATAACGCTTTTTTGGCCGCTGAAAAACGCTTAAGGATATAATTAGTGAGTTTATATTGCCACTTTTCAATAAATTGATGTTCTGTTGCTGTTATTTTTATGGTTTCTATACCATTAATAGCCTCTGTTAATAAGCTCGTATTATCAGCATTTGCTTGATACTCTTGTTCAACCCAATAACGGATCATGGGGCCAAGTATCAGCCAAAATAAAAAGTAAACGACTAATGCTGCTATGGTTATCCAAGTTAATAATACGGAATAAGCAAACATTACTGAAAGAAATACGATAATAAAAATAAAATCCAGTACCATCATCAACGCAGAGCCAGTAATAAACTGGCGAATATGAGCAAGCTCTTGAATACGAGCAATAATTTGCCCAGATTGACGTTGATTAAAAAACTGACTGGGTAGCCGAATGAGGTGTTGATAAATTTTCCCTGAGAATTCGGCACCTAGGGTACAAGAAACAAAAGCATAAAGTTTATCTCGTAATAAAAGATAGATAGGCTCTATAATAGCAAGCAGCACGAGGAGTACCCCTAAAACTTGCAAATTAGAGAGGCTTCTTCCTGTTAATACCTTATCAATAATTTTTTCCAAAATAATTGGATTAACTAAAGCAAATAATTGAATAAAACAAGATAAAATAAAAATTAAATATAATGATTTTTTTTGTTTTAATAGTGATGGAATGCACCACATTAAGCTAAACTTGCTCTGTTTAGGGGTAAATATCTTATTAATAATTAGCAGTGTGGTATAAGTGATTTTTTTATCAATATGATAATGACTCTCTGTGTTAGTGCTTGGGTCAATAATAATTAATTTATCACTTATTCTATTTTTTAGAATATACCAATAACCATTAATTTCGATAAGTGTATCAATAATTATTTTATCTTTATACTCACTTTCACTATTAAAAAATGAAAATTCGCATTTTAAATTGAGTTGTTGAGCGGCTTCTATGATATTTAATTCAGAGAGATTGTCGTCATTACCTAAAAAATGAATAAGCTGCTCTTTTTTTAATGTTCCTTTATTCTTTTTTGAAAAATAAATAAGCCCATCAATAATTGAAGGATGAAGAGATGGCGTATTTTTAGTTATATAGTTCATAGATATCTCGCTATTATTTTTCTCTTAATGCTTCATGTTGATAAACTTCTATTGGACTGAGTAAATAATCAATCACTCGACGTTTTTCAATTTTTATATCGGCAACTAAAGACATACCTGTAGCCAGTTTATATTGTGCTTCATCTTCACCCATCACTTGCTTATCAAGTTCAATCAGGACGGGATAAACTAAGCCTAATTGTTCATGTTGTATGGAATCTTTTGCTATATTGACAATGGTGCCTTCAATGGTGCCATAACGGGTATAAGGAAAAGCATCAATTTTAATCACCGCTTTTTGACCTGGGTAGATAAAACCAATATCTTTATTGAGAATATTCACCTCAGCAACATTATGCTGAGTATCGGGCACTATCACCATCACCGCTTGTGAAGGTTGCAATACGGCTCCTAGGGTATGAACAGCGAGTTGCTGTACTGTACCTGTAACAGGAGAACGAACAATTTTTAATTGTTGACGTTTCTGAGCATGAAAAAGATTTTGTTGATAAATAAAAACTTCGCTTTCATATTGTTTAAATTTGTCATGCCACTCTAGGTGTTTTTGTTTTTCTAATCTATCGCGATTTTTTATATATTGTTGCTCTTGACTGGATAAAATAATCAGTTCTGATGATTTTCTTTTAATGATTTGATTAATTTCTAATAACTCCTTTTTATTTTCTAAAAACTCCATGGTACTAATGATTTTTTTATCATAGAGTTTTTTCTTTATATTAAAACGTTTTTCAATATTGTTTTTTAATTCATTTAATGAATTGATTTCTTGGTGAGTAAGAAGCTTGTTTTTATTGTTGGTTTCTATTTCAGAATTAATATGATTAATACTAGCATCAATTTCATCCTTTTCTTTTTGATAACTTAGTAGAACCGCTTCTTTTTTTTCTTTATTTAGTAAATTAAAATCATCAATTGTATCAGGTCGGGTGTTTTGACTTAATGCTTGATAACGAATTTTTAGTAATAATAGATTTTCTATCTTATTTTTTAGATTATTAATCTCTTCATCAACACCTAAAATATCAAGTGTTAATAACGCTTCTCCTTTGGTAACTTGTTGGCCATTTTTTACATGAATGGCGCTTAAGCGACTATGTTCATAAATTTGAATTTGTTGCGAATAACCTGAAACCACTAATTTTCCTATAGCTGAAGAAAGCACATCTAATTTACCTATATATGCCCAGAGTAAAAATATAATCACACTTAATGAAATTATTATTGCAATAATACGACTATAAGGTGTCGGCGGTTTCTCAAGTACGGCGATATGATTAGGGTAAAAATCATAGTTTTTAGGCTCTTTTTTAGTTTTAAAGTAGTGAGCAATCATTTGTTTTATTTTTGATTTCATCATTGTTATCCTTGTTGATGTTGCCAAAGTTTCTTATAAGCGCCATCTTTTCTAATCAATTCATTATGTTTGCCTTCTTCAATTATCTGGCCTTTTTCTAATACAATAATGCGGTCACAGTTTTTTATTGTGGAAAGGCGATGAGCAATCATAATGACGGTCTTATCTTGGGTAATAAGGGGAAGATTTTTTTCGATGATGGCTTGAGACTCACCATCCAATGCGCTGGTAGCTTCATCAAAAATTAAAATTTTAGGGGATGAGAGTAAGGCTCTAGCAATTGCAATACGTTGGCATTGTCCCCCAGATAAAGATCTGCCATTTTCAGCAATGAGTGTGTCGTACCCTAAAGGAAGTTTTAAAATAAACTCATGAGCACCTGCTAATTTAGCTACATGAATAACCTCATCTAATGAGGCTGATGGTTGCGTTAAACGGATATTGTCGAGCACGGTTAAATGAAATAAAAAATTCTCTTGTAAGACAAACCCTATTTGTTGACGTAATACTGCGGGGGGAATTTCACAAACCGGAATGCCATCAAGCTTAACTTGACCTAATTGTGGGATATAAAGCCCTGCGATGATGCGCGCTAATGTACTTTTCCCTGATCCAGACGTCCCGACGATACCAATAGTTTCATATTTATTTATTCTAAATGAAATTTGCCTTACAACAGGGGGGGCATCATGTTGATAACTAAAACTGACATTCTCAAAACTCACTTCACCTTGTAAGGTCATTTTCTTATTGGCTTTTTCTTGCTCTATTGGGAGATTAAGAATGTCTTGTAAATTATAAATAGCCGTTTTGGCTCGGATATACTTTCCCCAAACTTCTATTGCAGAACTTAAAGGTTGTAGACAGTGGTTTAATAGCATATTAAAAGCAATGAGTTGACCTATTGTCATTGCAAGTGAAATGACTTCAAAAGCACCTAGACATAAAAGTATCGCTGTCGTTATTTTTTGTAAAAATGAAACAATGTATTGCGATAAGTTATCAATATTTTGTAATTTTAAATTTTCATTAGTCAGTTGATGAATTTGCGTATGCCACTGTTGTGTAAAACGTGGTTCTAATGAAAGGCTTTTTATTGTTTCTATACCTCCTAGGGTTTCTGTTAAAAAAGCACTATTTGTTGCTGAATATTGATAAAGCTGTTGTACGGTTTTTTCTATTTTAGGGGCAATTAATTTAGCTAAGATAAAATAGAGTGGGATGGTGGCAAGAAAGATTAATGTTAACTTTAATGACAAATAAGCCATAACAAATAGGAAAATAAAGATAAATGAGAAATCAACCAATAACATTAATAAGGTTTTTGTTATAAACTCTCGAATGATATCAAGCTCTTTTACTCGTGTAACAATAATACCTGTTTGGCGAGATTTAAAATAACTGATAGGAAGTTTGAATAAATGATTAGTTAATTTCAAACTTAGCAACATATCAATTTTATTTGCTGTATGATGATAAATATACTCTCTTATCCCCTTTAATACAGATTCTGAAACGGCGACAAAAATAAGACCTATTATTAACACATCAAGCGTGGATAGGGCTTGATGGATAATTACCTTATCCATAATTATTTGCGTAATAATCGGGGAGGCAAGTGCTAGCAGTTGAAGAATTAACGAGTAAAATAATACACTTTGAAATAATATACGATATTTCATAAAGGTTGGGACAAACCAAGTGATATCAAAAAAATGCTTTTCTGCAAAGTCCAGATAGTAATAGTGATTTATACTGTTATTTATTAATCTCTCTTTATTCCATGTCTCCATATTGTCAGTTTGTAGATTATAAATTAGAAATTCATTATTGTTATATTTTAAAAGAATAAATATATTTTTAGAACGATCTAAAAAAATCATAGGGTAGTGTAATTGTTTTTTAAAAATATAATGAATGTTTTTTTTCTTTAGTTTAAAAGCATGTTTTTTTTCTAATGATGCGATAGTATCATCGTATTTATTAATGTTTGGTTTTGTATTATCTAATTGTTTTCCCGAAAGATTAAGAATGATATTAATGCTTTTTATAAATTTCGTACTTTCTCTATTTTTCATATTAAATACAATGTGGTTAAAAATAGAGATTTAACCTTATAAAATAAGATAATAATATAAAAAAACAAAGATAGCGTTAAAAGCTCGTCTTAATTTCTCTGTATCAGTTGTTCATTAAAACGCCATACTTTATCAGGTGTAATAATTTCAGGTAACGGTATATCCCAATCTGCGCTCGGTAACGAATGAACTTGTTGGCATGTATGAGCAAGTCCCATAGGATAAAATGACTGCCGTTGCCAATTTTCTAATGTTCTATCATAAAAACCTCCGCCCATACCGAGTCGTTGACCGCTTTCATCGAAGGCAACCAGTGGCGTAAAGATAATATCAATATCAGATATTGGAATAATGTTATTCACATTGAGTGGAGGTTCAAAAATATTAAAACGATTTTTCACTAACTGCGTGGTGGGAGCGTAACGTAAAAAAAGTAAATGATGGCGACGAAAAGGGTGTAATACGGGCAGACAAACCTGTTTATTTAAATCCCATAAATGAGTGATTAGGGGAGTAGTATCAATCTCGCCGTCAAAAGAGAGAAATAAGGCAATTGTTTTAGCTTGCTTGACTTTGGGATGATGGAGTATCCGTTCAGAGAGTTTATGTGCAGCATCTTGCTGCTGTGCCACAGTAAGTTGACGGCGTTTTTGGCGGATAGCTTTACGTATCTGATCTCTTTGCTGGAAAACAGGGGGTTGTGTCATGATTAATCCATCAGCAAGGAATTAGTATGAATAAAAATATATCACTTCTATGAATTTATTACACTTTAGAGGTAAAAAAGAGAAAAGCCAAGAAAGATAGGGGCAAAAGAAATAAAAAAAGCTCTAAACATTAAATACTTAATCAGTACTCAGTGTTTAGAACTTGAATTGGGGTCTCCAAGATGCCGTTGTAGGCTGTAACCCTTGAACCCGTGGTCCAAGGTGAACATAGTGCTATCACCATTAGGCTGCCTGAACGAATCAGGTATGCTCACAAGTAATAGATCACCACATTCTATTTTTTTTGAAATATCGGCTCAGGGGACTTACCCACTGACGAACATCTCAGAGAAATTAGGTGGGTGCTGTTAAGCACCTTATCTATGAACTATTGTATTATTTTAATTGTAGAAAGCAACCTATTATCTGTTAATTTCGTGGTGTGCGCATGCTTTCTGAACAAATCTACTTTGATGTTGAAAAAGTGCGATCATGGTGCTTGCCTTGATCGTGTAAAGCTTGTTCAATAGATTGTTGTAGCATTTTTATTTTCTCTTCCATATTGTAGGCATAGTCTCTCGTTTTTAACTTTTCTTCTGCCAACTCATGACTCATATTTAATGCCACGATAAAAATTAAGTGCTCAGTATTGGAAACACCACTGCGTTCTTTGAGATCTTGTAATCGTTGTTCAAGTTCAGCAGCAGAAGCCAGTAAAGCATCTTTTTGTTCTGGTGGGCAATTGACACGTAATGAGCGCCCAAAAATTTGAAGATCAACGGGTTGTGCGGACATGATTCCTTCCTGACATAAAATCTGTGCTACGTGTTTAGTAGTGTATACGGTTATAAGGCAGTATTAAACGCTATTACTGCAAAAATTCCAATGTTTAACATAGCTTAACTGGTACAGTGCGTTCTATTGATGGTAGCATATCTTGAACTATTCCCCTAAATGCGACGTTTATTCTTATGTCAATACAAAACACATTACCAGATTACTCAGCAATTGATTCATTATTACAACAACATGCCGTGCCTTTAACTGCCGCAGAGATGCATGGCCTAATTACTGGGTTTATTTGTGGAGCAGTACATGACAATAGTTGGAAAACTTTGTTACATGAACTGACTAATGAGGGCTTAGCGTTCCCTAAATCGTTATCAGAACCCCTTGAATCACTTTATCACGTCACTCATGAGCAACTTGATGACAGCGTATTTAATTTTTCTATGCTGTTACCTGACGATGCAGAATCTGTTTTTCCTCGAGCTGATGCCCTTGCAGGGTGGGTTAATCATTTTCTATTAGGATTAGGTGTTGCACAACCTAAGTTATCTGAGCATAAAGAGTTGACGGAAGTTATCACTGATTTGCGTAATATTGGTGCATTAGGCTATGAAGAAGATGAAAATCAACAAGAGCTTGAAGATGCACTCGAAGAAGTTACAGAATATGTCAAAGTCTCTGTTCAGCTGTGCTATATCACTTTTGTCGCCTCAAAAGAGACAACAACAGAAAATGATAAACAAGATGAACAACGGACATTACATTAATAATTGCCTTATTAATTAGATAACCAAAAGATCAATAAAGGATAGGAGTGGGTATGAATAAGCAAGAATTTTTATCCCGTCGTCAGGCATTATTAGCTCAGATGAAACCAGCAAGTGCAGCTATCTTTTTTGCTGCGCCAGAAGCACAACGCAATGCTGATAGTGAATATCCCTATCGCCAACATAGTGACTTCTTGTATCTCACCGGATTTAGTGAGCCAGAAGCTATCCTTGTGTTGATTAAAAGTGATGAAACACATAATCATAGCGTACTGTTTAATCGGGTTAGAGATTTAACCGCGGAAATCTGGTTTGGTCGTCGTCTTGGGCAAGAAGCTGCCCCTGAAAAATTAGGTGTTGATAAAGCGCTACCTTACGAAGATGTAGGTGAGCAACTTTATCAATTACTCAATGGATTGGATATTGTTTATCATGCCCAAGGTGAATATGCGTTTGCCGATGAAATCGTCTTTAATGCTCTGGATACCTTAAGAAAAGGCTCTCGCCGTAATTTAAAAGCGCCACAAACGCTTATTGATTGGCGCCCAATAGTGCACGAACTGCGGTTATTTAAATCTGATGCTGAAATTGAATTACTGCGCAAAGCCGGAAAAATTTCTGCGTTAGCCCATACTCGCGCAATGCAAAAATGTCAGCCAGGTATGTATGAGTATCAATTACAAGGGGAAATTGAACATGAGTTTATCTCTCATGGTGCGCGTTTCCCTTCCTATAACAGTATTGTCGGTAGTGGTGAGAACGGTTGTATCTTACATTATACTGAAAATGAAACTAAAATGCGTGATGGGGATTTAGTCCTTATTGATGCAGGCTGTGAATATGAAGGTTATGCGGGTGATATTACGCGAACTTTCCCTGTTAATGGTAAATTTAGCCGTCAACAACGTGAAATTTACGAGATTGTTTTAAAATCACTCAATGTATCCCTCGAATTGTATAAACCGGGTACAAGCATCAAAGAAGTCACTAAACATGTCGTGTATATCATGGTGGAAGGCTTAGTTAAGCTCGGCATTATGCACGGTGATATCGAACACCTCATTGAGACAAAAGCCTATCAGCGCTTCTTTATGCATAGCTTAAGTCACTGGTTAGGTCTTGATGTTCATGATGTTGGACACTATGGCACCGATCGCGATCGTATCTTAGAGCCGGGTATGGTGTTGACTATTGAACCAGGACTTTACATTGCGCCAGATGCAGATGTACCACAAGAGTATCGTGGTATTGGTATTCGCATTGAAGATGACATTGTTATTACTGAAACAGGTAATGAAAATTTAACGGCTATGGTTGTTAAAGATCCTGATGAAATTGAAGCTCTGATGGCAGGAAAAATTTAAGGCTAAAATCAGCATGAATGTGATTATTGTGGGTGGCGGAATGGCGGGTGCAACGTTAGCACTAGCACTTTCTGCATTAAATAAGGGTAATATTCCCATTTCGCTTATTGAAGCGCGAGAGCCAGATAATGGGCATCCCGGATTCGATGCTAGAGCGATCGCTTTAGCGCATGGCACAGCAAAGCGATTAGCACAAATCGGATTATGGTCGGTCTTAAAACCCTTTGTGACACCTATTAATCACGTTCATGTTTCTGATAGAGGCCATTGCGGTTTTGTGAACATAAATGCACAGGACTACGATATTGACGCACTCGGTTATGTTATTGAATTACATGATGCGGGGCGTCAACTGTTTGCACAGTTGAAAAAACAACCCAATATTACGCTATATTGTCCCGCTAAAGTGGAGCATGTTCAGCGCCATCTCGATAACGTTGAAGTGACACTTGATGATGGTACGCAACTTAGCGGTGATTTACTGGTTGCCGCAGATGGTACACATTCACCCATTGGTCATCAATGTCATATTCAATGGCAGAAAACGCCTTATCATCAAGTTGCGGTGATCGCCAATGTAAAAACAGAGATTGATCCCAAAGGTTGTGCATTTGAGCGATTTACACAATTTGGTCCATTAGCAATGTTACCCATGAGCGAAGGGCGTAGTTCATTGGTGTGGTGCCATCCTATTGAAAAATTAGAGCAAGTTTCACAATGGGATGATCAAACAACCATTGCACAGTTACAACGGGATTTTGGCTGGCGTTTGGGTAAGATTGAACAAGTAGGACAGCGTCATTGCTATCCATTAGTTTTGCAAAAAGCACAGCAAATGATCAGCCATCGTTTAGCATTGATAGGTAATGCATCTCAAACCTTGCACCCTATTGCAGGGCAAGGTTTTAATCTTGGTTTACGCGATGTAATGACATTAGCCAATACATTAACCTCGGCCATACAATCAGGTCTTGATATCGGCAGTTATCGCGTATTATCACAATATCAACAGCTTCGCGAACAGGATAGAGAAAGTACTATCACGATCACTGATGGCTTAGTGAAAGTGTTTGCGAATCGTTGTATGCCGTTAATTATCTCCCGTAATCTAGGCTTAATGACGATGGAATTAGTGCCTGCACTTCGTAACAAATTAGCACACCAAACATTAGGTTGGACAAACTGAGCATAATTGCTTTTTAGGATACTTTTATTATGAAATCATTTGATGTTGTTATTGCTGGTGGTGGAATGGTCGGGCTTGCATTAGCCTGCGGATTACATGGCTGTGGATTACGTATAGCGATAATAGAAAATCACCCAGTAACCACGCATTTCCATCCGCAAGATGATTTTGCATTACGGGTATCTGCGATTAATACTGCCAGTGAGTTATTACTCAAGAAATTGGGGGTATGGGAAAACTTAACGGCATTACGTACAGCTCCTTATCAAGGTATGGAAGTATGGGATCAAGATAGTTTTGGACGTATTGCGTTTTCAGCGCAACAAGAAGGGTTATCTCATCTTGGCACTATTATTGAAAATCATCTTATTCGTGAAGTGCTGTGGCAAAAGGTCACCAGTCATAGTGATATTACCTGTTATTCCCCTGCTCAAATTGAACGCATTGTGTGGGGAGAAAATGAAGCCTTTATCAGTTTAAATGACGGCGAAATGTTAACCGCTAGGCTGGTTGTTGGCGCCGATGGTGCGAATTCTTGGTTGCGTAAAAATGCTGATATTCCACTGACTTTTTGGGATTATGAACATCACGCTTTAGTCGCAACCATACGCACAGAACAACCCCATGATAATGTGGCGCGCCAAGTGTTTCATGGTGAGGGGATTTTAGCCTTTTTACCTCTTGCAGATCCTCATACTTGTTCTATTGTGTGGTCGCTACCTAGCTCATTGGCTGAAGATTATAAGAGTGCAGATAAAACGCGATTTGAACGTACGCTAGGTGTTACTTTTGATATGTGCTTAGGCCAGTGTGAATTAGTCAGTGAACGTATGACAATTCCATTAACGGGTCGCTATGCACGTCAATTTGCTGCTCCACGGTTAGCGTTATTAGGTGATGCCGCGCATACCATCCATCCTTTAGCTGGACAAGGGGTTAACCTTGGCTTTATGGATGTTGCTGAATTAATTGGTGAAATCCGTCGTTTAAAAGCAGAAGGTAAAGATTTTGGTGAGTATCTCTATTTAAGACGTTTTGAGCGCCGCCGTAAACATGCCGCTGCGGTCATGTTAGCGACTATGCAAGGGTTCCGCGAATTATTTGAAGGTAATAACCCTATTAAAAAGTGGGTGCGTGATATCGGTCTTTCGTTAGCAGATAGTTTACCAGGAGTAAAACCAAAGTTACTTGAACAGGCGATGGGACTTTCTGATTTACCAGAATGGCTAAAGCATAAAAATTCTGTTTCAGCTGAAAAAATCTAATTCAACAGCCATTTCACATTACTTTTCTTTATAACAGACTGGAAAAATAACACTAAAAATAGCTATTTTTTCAGTCTATTCTTTGTATTGCTCCCCTTTTTTTAGTCATTATTCACTAAAAATGAGGGCTGATACGCATAATTACAATCATTCATTCTGCATACTTATTTCTCTACATTATGATTGGTAGAGGTAATACCCTATTTTAACTTATGGTTTATTTTTTCTCTTAGTGATAAGTTCAAAGTAAAGGTATCGTTTGCGTTGTACGTTAATTGCTCACATTTGTTAAAATAATGTTTAAAAATAAACTTAAGCTTGTAATTAACACGCTGATTTTTAATCAAGTTTAATTTTATATTTAACAAATTGCGTTCTCTGGATCATCTAAACTAAAAATAGAAAGAGGGAAGAATGGCAAAACAGACTCCGTTATATGATGAGCACGTCGCCTGTGGTGCTCGTATGGTTGATTTTCATGGTTGGATGATGCCACTGCATTATGGCTCTCAAATTGATGAACACCATAATGTGCGTCAAGATGCAGGTATGTTTGATGTATCTCACATGACGATTGTTGATTTACATGGCCCGCAAGTTAAAGACTTTCTACGTTATCTATTAGCGAATGATGTCGCTAAACTCACCGAAAAAGGCAAAGCACTTTATACTGGTATGCTAAATGCGTCCGGTGGTGTGATTGACGATCTGATTGTTTACTACTTTGATGAGACTTTCTATCGTCTGGTGGTTAACTCCGCAACCCGCGAAAAAGATTTAGCGTGGATCACTGAGCATGCCAAAGATTATGTCGTCGATATTCAAGTACGTGATGATTTAGCATTAATTGCAGTACAAGGCCCTCACGCACAAGAAAAAGTACAGCGTTTATTAAGTGAATCGCATCGCCAAATAGTGGCAGCGATGAAGCCTTTCTATGGCGTACAACTTGATGATCTCTTCGTCGCGACGACAGGTTATACCGGTGAAGCAGGTTATGAAATCGCCATGCCAAAAGAGCAAGCCGTTGATTATTGGCAAAAGTTATTAGCAGTGGGGGTTAAGCCCGCAGGGTTAGGTGCTCGAGACACTTTACGTTTAGAAGCGGGTATGGATCTTTATGGTCAAGAGATGGATGAAACTATTAATCCTCTTGAGGCTAATATGGGATGGACGATTGCCTGGTTACCCGAAGATCGTCAATTTATTGGTAGAGAAGCATTAGAAAAATTACGCGCAACAGGCACAGATAAACTGGTTGGTCTGGTGATGCGAGAAAAAGGGGTGTTACGTGCAGGTAGTGCCGTGCACTTTACCGATGATTTAGGTGAATTAAGAGAAGGCGTTATTACTAGTGGCACATTTTCACCGACATTGGGCTTTAGTATTGCATTAGCCAGAGTACCCGCAGGTATTAAAGATAGCGCAATTGTTTTATTGCGTAATCGTGAAATACCGGTAGAGGTGGTAAAACCTGGTTTTGTTCGTTCAGGTAAAGCATTGGTATAAAGCATTATTATTTTAAATGGAGAGTACGGTCAATGAGTCAAATACCTAGTGAATTAAAATATGCGCAATCTCATGAGTGGATCCGTTCTGAAGGCAATGGCGAATACACTATCGGCATCACTGAACATGCTCAAGAGTTGTTAGGTGATATGGTGTTTGTTGATCTTCCTGATGTAGGCAGTGAAGTTGATCTTGGGGATGATTGTGCTGTGGCTGAATCAGTAAAAGCTGCATCAGATATTTATGCCCCATTATCTGGCGAAATTATTGCAGTAAATGAGGAGTTGGATGGTTCACCAGAGCTGGTTAATAGTGATCCTTATGGGGATGGATGGTTATTTCGCATAAAAGCAAAAGATGAAAGCGAATTAAACGATCTCCTTGATGCGGCTGGCTACCAAGAGTTAGTTGAAAACGAAGAGTAAAAATAAACGCCTCGTCATTAAAAAGTCGGGGCGTTTTTATTTATCAGCCTATTTTCAAATCAGTAAAAACAGCTTATCCATTTATTGTGAATTCAGGAATTACCCGCAATGACACAAACTTTAACTCAATTAGAATATCGTGATGAATTTATTCGTCGCCATATTGGCTCATCGCCAGAACAGATTAAAGAGATGCTTGATGTTGTTGGCATCTCCTCATTAAATGAATTAACACAAAAGATTGTTCCCGATAATATCCAATTAGCAACGCCGCCTAATGTCGGAGGGGGGGCTACTGAACAAGAGGCATTAGCAGAACTAAAAGCGATAGCCCGTAAAAATAAACGTTTTACCTCTTATATCGGTATGGGATATGCGCCTTCGGTATTGCCTCCTGTTATTTTACGTAATTTGCTAGAAAATCCAGGTTGGTATACCGCTTATACTCCTTATCAGCCAGAAGTTTCTCAAGGGCGTCTTGAATCATTACTTAACTTTCAACAAGTAACCATTGATTATACCGGCATGGATTTAGCCTCTGCTTCGCTATTAGATGAAGCTACTGCTGCCGCTGAAGCTATGGCAATGGCAAAACGTGTTAGTAAACTAAAAAATGCGGAGCGTTTTTTTGTCGCTGATGATATTCATCCCCAAACACTAGACGTAGTAAAAACCCGAGCTAACACCTTTGGTTTTGAAGTGATTGTCGATAAAGCTGAAAAAGTGTTAGAGCTAGAAGGTGTCTTTGGTGTGCTATTACAGCAAGTCGGCACAACCGGTGAAATTCATGATTATAGTCAGCTCATTAGTGAACTAAAAACGCGAAAAATTATTACCAGTGTAGCGGCTGATCTAATGGCACTGGTGTTATTAACGGCTCCAGGGCAACAAGGAGCGGATATTGTATTAGGCTCAGCCCAACGCTTTGGGGTGCCAATGGGATATGGTGGTCCACATGCTGCTTTCTTTGCCTGTCGAGATGAATATAAACGAGCCATGCCAGGACGTATTATCGGTGTCTCGCGTGATGCTGCAGGTAACAGAGCGTTACGTATGGCAATGCAAACTCGTGAACAGCATATTCGCCGTGAAAAAGCTAACTCGAATATTTGTACTTCACAGGTATTACTGGCCAATATTGCTGCCATGTATGCGGTATATCATGGGCCTGAAGGTCTAAAAAATATTGCTCAGCGTATTCATCGCTTAACGGATATTTTAGCCGCGGGTTTAATTCAAAATGGCATGACATTACGCCATCAGACATGGTTTGATACTTTAACCGTTGAAACAGCGGATAAAGCGGGTGTATTACAACGTGCTAAAGATGCTGAAATTAACTTACGAACCGATATTGTTGGCGCAGTAGGTGTCACTTTAAGTGAAGTGACGACTCGCGAAGATGTTGTCAGATTGATTGAGATTATCAGTGGTAAAGCTTTCTCTGATGACATTGATACATTAGATGCATTGGTAGCCTCTTCATCGACCTCAATTCCAACGGCAATGTTGCGTAAAGATGCGGTGTTAACCCATGAAAACTTCCATCTTTATCACAGTGAAACTGAAATGATGCGCTATATGCATCGTTTAGAAAATAAAGATTTAGCGCTTAACCAAGCAATGATCCCGTTAGGCTCATGTACTATGAAGCTTAATGCTGCGGCTGAAATGCTGCCGATCACATGGCCTGAATTTACCGAAATGCACCCATTCTGCCCACCTTATCAAGCGCAAGGCTACCAGATAATGATTGAGCAGCTATCTAATTGGTTGGCTGCCATAACGGGTTATGATGCGATGTGTATGCAACCTAACTCAGGGGCGCAAGGGGAGTATGCTGGATTGTTAGCTATTCGTCGTTACCATCAAAGTCGAGGAGAAGGAAATCGCCATATCTGTTTAATTCCAAGCTCAGCCCATGGTACAAACCCTGCATCAGCCCATATGGCGGGTATGACGGTGGTTGTCGTGGGGTGTGATGAAAATGGTAATATCGACATTGCAGACTTAAAAGCGAAAGCAGAGAAGCACCAAGCTGAGCTTTCTTGTGTGATGGTGACTTATCCTTCAACTCACGGTGTTTATGAAGAGGGTATACGTGAAGTTTGTGAGATCATTCATCAATATGGCGGACAGGTTTATCTTGATGGCGCCAATATGAATGCGCAAGTGGGGATCACGACGCCAGGCTTTATCGGCTCTGATGTATCACACTTAAACTTACATAAAACTTTCTGTATCCCCCATGGCGGTGGTGGCCCAGGTATGGGACCTATTGGCGTAAAAGCACATTTAGCGCCATTTGTACCTGGACATAGTGTCGTGGAAATGGACGGTGTTACGACCCAAGGTGCCGTGTCAGCAGCACAATTTGGTAGTGCCTCAATATTACCTATTAGCTGGATGTACATCCGTATGATGGGCTCAGAAGGGCTTAAACAAGCGAGCCAAGTAGCGATTTTAAATGCTAACTATATTGCTCAACGCTTAAAAGATGACTATGACATCCTCTATTCTGGGGCGGAAGGTTATGTTGCCCATGAATGTATTATTGATATTCGTCCACTCAAAGCTAACTATGGTATCAGTGAAATGGATGTGGCGAAGCGTCTAATTGATTACGGCTTCCATGCGCCAACCATGTCATTCCCTGTTGCGGGGACATTAATGATTGAGCCAACAGAATCTGAAAGCAAAGTTGAAATTGACCGCTTTATTGATGCGTTACTCTCGATTCGTGCTGAAATTGCACAAGTCGATGACGGGGTATGGCCGATTGATGATAATCCGCTAGTGAATGCACCACATACACAGTATGAATTAGTGCAAGAATGGTCACATAGCTATAGCCGTGAATGTGCGGTATTCCCAAGTGAAGCAACGAAACGCAATAAATATTGGCCGGCAGTAAAACGCCTTGATGATGTTTATGGTGATCGTCATTTGCATTGTTCTTGTGCGCCAATAAGTGATTATGAGTAAAGGTTAATTTAGCGCTATTACTAAATAAAATACCGAGGGTAAATTCAAAATCTACCTTCGGTATTTTTTTGGTCAGTATCAAATGAACAGCAAAAAATTATTTTAACCAGCCTTTTTTCTGAGCCTCTAGTAATTGAGGATAGAGGTATTGCCAAAATTCTGGCCACTGTTTTTCGATAAATAGATTTCGTGCAATCACTTGTTCTAAACGGATATTATTTTCAACCCAGCTTTGCCCTTCGTTATGTAGATTCATTAACATTGGCATTGCGCGATCTAAAATATTGGCAAATTGTGACTCAGGGGTTTGTGCTGCATCATATTCAAGCCAGAGATTAAGAAAATATTCACTTTGTGGTGCAGGTAACAACGAAAAAATACGTCTGGCTGCTTTTTGCTCTTGCTCTTTAATCGCTTCACGAGCGGCAACATCATAAACCATCACATCACCAGCATCGATTTCGACAATATCATGCACTAAAGCTAGCTGGATCGCTCTACCTATATCAATATCACCGGCATAAGGTTGAAAACTCATTGCTGCAACAGCAAAGTGCCAACTATGCTCAGCGGTATTTTCAGCACGGCTATTGTCTAATACATTATTTTTGCGGTAAACGCGTTTGAGTTTATCGAGTTCAATAATAAAATTGATGGTATCTGAAAAGGGGCCAAAAGCCCCATTAGTTTGTTGTGTCATAAAAATCCGTTCATATGGAAGTGCTATCACTCATCTTCTAAAGAGTAAGGCAAAGGTTTAATCGTTAAGCGGCTGGTGGTATCACCTTGGACACGAAATACGCTGTCAGCATCCATATCATTATTCATCACCACTTCGGCGATAATCGTGTTATCGGCCATACGAACCGCACTTAATACCGTGCCCGTTTTGCGCCATTTATCTTCACCTAATTGCCACTCAACGCTATCGCCAATGTCCGGCAATTGTGCTGCGCCACCTGATAACAGATACATAGCACGTTTATTTGCGCCTCTGAATTTGGCACGAGACACCATTTCTTGACCTGTATAGCAACCTTTTTTAAAGCAAATACTTAATGGTAATGCTTGTAAGTTAGTCGCTTGTGGTAAGAATTGTTCGATATTAGGGGTATCAATAATGGGATAACCCGCCTCGATATCAAGGGCTAACCACTGGTCACTATCACTGGTTTCTGCGGGCAATGTCGTGGCTAGTTTTTTGGCAGTCTCTTCATCTGTAACAATTAAAAAGCGCTCTGTAGGTAACGGGAGTTGCAGTAAGTAGCTATTTTGGTGATTAACCACTTCATTGGCTTTACGGGGGATCTCAGGGAAGAATTCCGCTAAGGCTTGTGCCGCGCCTTGCCCCGCAAGTCCTAATAACACCGCATCTGTATTTTCAGTAAAAGTCACTTTTGAAAATACGGCGTATTTTTTAAGCTCAGTAAGTTGTTTTTCAGCAACATTTTTCCGCAATATATAAGCAAATCCTGCTTGTTGATGGAAAATGCGCAATGTACTCCACATTTTCCCTTTAGCTTCACAATGAGCGGCTAAAGTGTGCTCTGTAGTCGGTAATGCGGCAATATCCGCTGTTAGTTGGCCTTGTAAGTATTTTTCACTATCAGCCCCTGTTGCAGTTATCAATGACCAATCATCTAAAGAGATCAAGGTGAGTGGTAAATTGATTGCGGCATGAGGGCGTTTTGTCTGAGTAGAATTTTGAGTCATGACATCACCCGCTATGTAGTTAATCCGATACACTGTTTATGGTAAAAGAGTCACAAGACAATGCAAGTCATTATTATTTTCAGCGCACAGAAAGAATTTTGTGCATAACAATTTATTGATGCTTCAAAGCGTTGCTATTGGACGAAAGCGACAAATTGTGATCATTTTGATGTTAAAAAGGGTGCGATAAGACTATCATCAAGGCAGGAAGAAATAGTGGTATTTCTTGAAGTGAACATATTAAAGAGCAGAATATGACTATCGATATAGAAAATAAAGCACGAATAAATTGGGCATGTCGCCGTGGAATGCGTGAACTAGATATTTCTATCATGCCTTTTTTCGAAAACGAGTACGACACACTCACTGATGACGACAAAAGGCTCTTTGTTCGTTTACTTGAATGTGCTGATCCTGATTTATTTAATTGGTTGATGAACCACGGCCGCCCTGATGATGAAGATCTTTATTACATGGTAAAGTTAATTCAAGAGCGTAATAGAATTCGTATGGCTGAAATTGTTAATAAGTATTAGTACTAATAAAAATAGAATATAAAACCAAGTGCATTAAATAAAGCCTGAAGTACTAAGTATCACGCCCTTATTCATTAAATGAATAAGGGCGTTTTAGTAAGTAAAAAACGAAGAATAGAAAATTTTAATGAGGTAATATTAAATCTTAGTGACAATAATTTTGCGTGGCATTTCAAAGAAAAAATAGAGGATCGTCATTTTATTTTTTATATTCTCCTTTTTTTACAAAAATCAGTTATGCTATTAAAAAACGACGACGATATCTTGTTGTAATAATAAGATATTAAAGCAGGAGCTAATATCACTCGTGACTTTATGGAAATCACATTTAACAGTTTCTTGGTTTACACAGTTATTTTCAACTAGTGTTTACGTTATTTTTGAAATAGCATTGCTGTTATATCCTTGGCCACCTGGCTTTATTTATATCTGGGTTCCTTTGTTACTTTTACTTATATTAGGTTGGTATTTTAGCCAAAAAAATATCAATAAAAGGAAAGGGGATTTAGTGCTGCTTAATGGCAATCGTATTCAATGGAAATATCATGAATGGCAGATTGCAAAAAAACCGTGGATCAGCCGATTTGGTGCAAAAATAACGTTAGATTCTATCTTAAATAATAAGCAAATCACGCTATGGGTTGCTTTTGATAGTATGCCGGAAAATGAGTGGCGAAATTTTTCACAACTGCTGATGCAATACCCAGATATTTAATTCTGGGTATGTATATAAACCGTTAGAATGCTTACTGATTGACTAAGGTTAAAAGTGTTACCTTGCGGTAGATAACCTGAAGCAATAGATTGATTGCGATTTACAAGTTTTCTTCTATTTCTCGTAAAATTTGCATACACCACTGTGATAAACGTTCATCACTTTCTTCAAATTGATTCACCTCATCTAATGCGAGCCCGACAAAATGTTTACCATCATCAGTAAGTGGTTTAGGACTGGTAAATTCATACCCTTCAATAGGCCAAAAACCGATAAATTTAACACCACTTGGCAGTAAATGGTGGTAGAGCATACCTAATGCATCTAAAAACCATTCACCATAATCAATTTGATCCCCCATTCCATACATAGCAACGAGTTTATCTTTGAGATCTAATGTTGGTAGCGTTTCCCAAATTGCGAGCCAATCTTCTTGGATCTCACCAAAGTCCCAGGTTGGAATACCTAAAATAAGAATGTCATACTCTTGCATCAGAGTAATATCGCACTCTTGAACATTATGAAGATCAATAAACTCTTCACCGAGAATGTCACGAATTTTCTCTGCCGCCATTTCGGTATAACAGGTGCTGGAACCGTAAAATAGACCAATTTTCATAAAGATTTTTAGGATATTTTTGCTAATAAAGGTCACTATTGTACCAGAAAACTTTTTCTATGAGGCATAATGTACAAGTAACAACGTAAAGAAGAGAGAGTAAACCCGTGACCCAGACCAAGTTATCGACACAAACGACAACAGATAATAACCAAGAAGATAATGACGTTATCATAGAACAATTTCTCGATAGTATTTGGCTAGAGCAAGGGTTATCTGCGAATACACTCAGCGCTTATCGTTTAGATTTGCAGGCGTTAAGCCAGTGGCTGGTCACACAAAAACTCAATTGGTTATCGGTGACGACGTTAGATTTACACGCTTTTCTTGCCACTCGTTTGGATGAGGGCTATAAAGCAACCAGTGCGGCACGACTGTTAAGTACCTTACGTCGGTTTTTCCAATATCTTTATCGTGAGAAATTACGCCAAGATGATCCCAGCGCTTTGCTTTCTACACCTAAATTACCCAAACGTTTACCCAAAGACTTAAGTGAACAGCAAGTAGAAAATTTACTTAGTGCTCCTTGTATTGATGAGCCAATAGAATTACGCGACAAAGCGATGCTTGAGGTTCTTTATGCCTGTGGATTACGGGTTTCTGAGCTAGTAGGATTGTCTTTATCTGATATTAGCTTACGGCAAGGGGTGTTACGTGTGATAGGTAAGGGCGATAAAGAACGATTAGTTCCTTTAGGTGAAGAAGCTATTTACTGGTTAGAACAATATCTGCAATATGGTAGACCAGCCCTTATGCAAGGGAAAACCGATGATATTGTGTTTCCAAGCTTAAGAGGCCAAAAAATGACGCGACAAACATTTTGGCATCGTATAAAACATTACGCGGTGATCGCCGGAATTGATTCAGAGAAATTATCACCCCATGTGTTACGCCACGCCTTTGCAACACATCTATTAAATCATGGAGCAGACTTGCGTGTTGTACAGATGTTATTGGGGCACAGTGACCTCTCTACAACACAGATTTATACCCATGTTGCTACAGAGCGCTTAAAAGTGCTTCATCAGCAACATCACCCAAGGGGATAACCGCCGAATGGCTGGTGTTAAATAGGAATTCAAATGAAAAAGAAATTACTCTGGTTACCCATTTTATTCAGTATGGTGTCAATGCCAGTGTTTGCAGATAACGCTGCTATTAAAGCGCAACTGGCAAAAATGCAGATAAAAGCAGAGAGCATTCAACCGACACCGATAGTGGGTTTAAATGCAGTGCTTTCTGATAAAGGCATTTTTTATATTACTGATGATGGGAAATACCTTACAGCAGGGCCGATTTATAATATTAATGGTGAGGAGCCTGTCAGTATCGCTAATCAAGTGATCATGAAAAAAATTGATTCACTGAAAAATGAAATGATTGTTTATAAGGCTGCTAATGAAAAATATGTGATCACGGTTTTTACCGATATTAGTTGCCCTTATTGCCAAAAATTGCATCAAGAAGTACCAGAGCTAAATAAACAAGGTGTCACGGTACGTTATTTGGCATTTCCTCGTAACGGGGTGAAAAATAATGTGGTCAGTCAACAGATGAATGCCGTATGGTGTAGCGGTTTTCCTAAAAAATCACTCGATAGTGCGTTTAAAGGTGACAAAATTATTGCGATTGATGACTGTAAAAAAATTAATATCAATGAGCACTTTAAACTTGGCACTATGATGGGCATTCAAGGTACGCCTGCGATTGTATTACCTGATGCGAGTATTTATGGCGGATATATATCGGCGACTAATCTACTTGAATTATTAAATAAAAAAGAGAAGTGATAGCGTTTTATGGTTACTATTGAACCGACATTACGTCGGCGTGTGGCGAAAGCAACAGCATTGCCAGAAAGCCTCGATCCCTTATTACGGCAAATTTATGCCAATCGAGGTATTACCTCTGAAACTCAGCTCGAGCGCTCGTTAAAGGGCTTATTGCATTATCAAGATTTAAACGGTATTGATGTTGCTATCTCTTTATTAGTTGAGGCATTAAAGCTGCAATCGCGGATCGTTATTGTAGGGGATTTTGATGCCGACGGTGCAACCAGTACAGCTCTTGCTATTAAAGCGTTACGGCAAATGGGATTTCAGCAAGTAAGTTACCATATTCCTAATCGTTTTGATGATGGTTATGGACTTAGTCCTCAAGTGGTTCATGATGTGGCAAAGAAAGGCGTAGATCTGATTATTACGGTTGATAATGGGATCTCCTCTTTTGAAGGTGTTGATGTTGCTCATGAATATGGTATCCGTGTATTGGTTACTGATCACCATTTGCCGGGGCACTCCCTTCCTCAAGCTGATGCAATTATCAATCCTAATTTAGCGGATTGTGCCTTTTTGTCGAAATCATTAGCGGGTGTCGGTGTCACTTTCTATTTAATGACCGCATTAAGAGCTGAATTAGAAAAACAAGGTTGGTTTACAGCACAGGGATTAGCTCGCCCCAATATGGCCGATTACCTTGATTTAGTCGCATTAGGCACGGTTGCTGATGTGGTTCCTCTTGATGAAAATAATCGTATTTTTGTTTATGAGGGATTACGCCGTATTCGTGCAGGACGTTGCTGTGCAGGGATCAAAGCCTTGACGGAAGTTTCACGTAAAACGTTATCACAATTAGTCAGCAGTGACTTAGGTTTTGCATTAGGGCCAAGACTTAATGCGGCAGGGCGTCTTGATGATATGTCTGTTGGCGTTGCTTTACTGTTAACTAATGATATTGGTGTCGCCCGTGAAATTGCCAATGAACTGGATGGATTAAATCAGACTCGTCGTGAAATAGAAGCGGGAATGCAAGAAGAAGCATCGACAATTTTTCGCCAATTTATTACTACCCAAGATGACTTACCGAATGGATTAGCTATTTATCATCCACAGTGGCATCAAGGTGTGGTTGGCATTCTCGCTTCACGAATTAAAGAAAAACTACATCGCCCAGTGATTGCTTTTGCCCCAAGCGGTGATGGTTTACTAAAAGGCTCAGGACGCTCTATTCATGGTGTACACTTGCGAGATGCATTAGAACGTTTGAATACGTTAAATCCGGGATTAATGGTGAAGTTTGGTGGCCATGCGATGGCGGCCGGACTATCTCTGGAAGAAGATAAATTTCCACTTTTTCAGCGTCACTTTTCGGCACTTATGGCGGAATTAGTTTCTGCTGAACAATTACAAGGCGTGATTTTAACAGACGGCGAGTTAAGCGACAGTCAGTTATCTTTACCTATTGCGGAAATGTTAAGAGAAGCAGGGCCTTGGGGACAAGCCTTTCCTGAGCCACTTTTCGATGGCAAATTCACCTTACTACAGCAACGTATTGTGGGAAGCAAACATTTAAAAATGATGCTTCAACCGATAAATAGCCATGTAATGATTGATGCTATTGCATTTAATGTTGATGTTAATATATGGCCGGATAACAGTATTAAAACGGTTGAGCTTGCTTACCGATTAGACGTCAATGAATTTAGAGGACAGCGCAATGCACAACTGCTGGTGGAGCATATTTGGCCTTGCTAATCGCGATAGATAAGTCATTTTATGGTTGTATTGGGCAGCGCGCTGTTATGAGCACAATAATCCGATAGACAATTGTATATAAATGCTATAAACCCGCGCTGAGATCCGTTACAATATGCGGTTCAAAATTTATTCCAATTGTTTTTAAAAACAACGTTAAGACGAAAAAGTATGTTTGAAATCAATCCAGTAAAACACCAAATTGAAGAAGTCGCTGAGCGGACTCAAGTCCTCAGGGGGTATCTTTGACTATGATGCCAAGAAAGAGCGTTTAGAAGAAGTCAACGCAGAATTAGAGCAACCTGATGTGTGGAATGAGCCTGAAAAGGCGCAGGCGTTAGGAAAAGAACGCTCATCTCTTGAAGCTATTGTAGAAACAATCGACCAACTCGAACAAGGACTAGAAGATGTTTCTGGTTTACTTGACCTTGCTGTTGAAGCCGATGATGAAGAAACATTTAACGAAGCAGTTGCTGAGTTAGAAGGATTAAACAAAAAGCTTGAGCAATTAGAGTTCCGTCGTATGTTCTCTGGTGAATATGACAGTGCTGATTGCTATCTTGATTTACAAGCAGGCTCTGGCGGTACAGAAGCACAAGATTGGGCAAGTATGCTAATGCGTATGTACTTACGTTGGGCTGAATCTAGAGGCTTTAAAACAGAAATTATTGAAGAGTCTGACGGTGATGTTGCAGGTTTAAAATCAGCAACAATCAAAATCATAGGAGAATATGCCTATGGTTGGCTACGTACAGAAACCGGGGTTCACCGTTTAGTGCGTAAAAGTCCATTTGACTCCGGCGGACGTCGCCATACTTCATTTAGCTCTGCTTTTGTTTACCCTGAAGTTGATGACAATATTGATATTGAAATCAACCCAGCCGATCTGCGTATCGACGTTTACCGCGCATCAGGCGCTGGTGGTCAGCACGTTAATAAAACAGAATCTGCGGTACGTATTACCCACGTTCCTACAGGGCTTGTCACACAATGCCAAAATGATCGCTCTCAACATAAGAACAAAGATCAGGCAATGAAACAGATGAAAGCGAAGTTGTATGAACTGGAAATGCAAAAGAAAAATGCAGATAAGCAAGTGATGGAAGATAATAAGTCAGATATTGGCTGGGGTAGCCAAATCCGCTCTTATGTTCTAGATGATTCACGAATTAAAGATTTACGCACTGGTGTGGAAACGCGTAATACACAAGCAGTGTTAGATGGTGATCTCGATAAATTTATTGAAGCTAGCTTAAAAGCGGGCCTGTGAGGAAAAACATGTCGCAACAGCAACAAGGTGCGGAGCAGGCACCTGATTTAAATAACGAACTGCAAACTCGCCGCGAAAAATTATCAGCTTTACGTGATAATGGTAACGCATTCCCAAATGATTTCCGCAGAGATGCCATGTCTGACGAATTACATCAAAAATATGATGCAATGAGTGCAGAAGAGTTAGATGCTGCTAATGTGGAAGTTGCTATTGCAGGTCGTATGATGACTCGCCGTATTATGGGGAAAGCATCTTTCGCTACATTGCAAGACATGGGCGGCCGTATCCAGCTTTATGTCTCTCGTGATGATCTGCCTGAAGGCGTTTATAACGAGCAGTTTAAAAAATGGGATCTCGGTGATATTTTAGGTGGCCGTGGCCGTGTATTTAAAACCAAAACAGGCGAACTGAGTATTCATTGTACTGAGTTACGTTTACTGACTAAAGCACTACGTCCGTTACCTGATAAATTCCACGGTCTAGCTGACCAAGAGACACGTTATCGTCAGCGTTATTTAGACCTGATCTCTAATGAAAATTCACGTAATACTTTTAAGATCCGCTCGAAAATCATGTCTGCTATTCGCCAATTTATGGTGAATAAAGGCTTTATGGAAGTAGAAACACCGATGATGCAAACTATCCCAGGTGGAGCAAGTGCACGTCCGTTTATCACTCACCATAACGCGCTAGATATTGATATGTATCTACGTATTGCACCTGAATTATATTTAAAGCGTTTAGTTGTTGGTGGGTTTGATCGCGTTTTTGAAATCAACCGTAACTTCCGTAATGAAGGTGTATCACCACGTCATAACCCTGAGTTCACAATGATGGAACTCTATATGGCTTATGCTGATTATCGTGATCTTATCGAATTGACTGAAGAGTTATTCCGTACATTAACTCAAGATGTATTAGGTTCGACTATCGTTAAATATGGTGATGAAGAGTTTGATTTCGGTAAACCGTTTGAAAAACTGACCATGAAAGAAGCTATTTGCAAATATCGTCCAGAAACCAATATGGCTGATCTAGATGATATGGATAAAGCCGTTGCTATTGCTCAATCTATTGGTATTAAGATTGAAAAGAGTTGGGGTTTAGGTCGTGTTCAATGTGAAATTTTTGAAGAAGTAGCTGAAAGTCATTTGATCCAGCCAACTTTTATCATTGAATATCCAGCAGAAGTTTCACCACTGGCTCGCCGTAATGATGATAATCCATTTATTACCGATCGCTTTGAGTTCTTTATTGGTGGTCGTGAAATCGGTAATGGTTTCTCTGAGCTTAATGATGCGCAAGATCAAGCGGAGCGTTTTGAAGAACAAGTTCGTCAAAAAGAAGCGGGTGACGATGAAGCCATGTTCTTTGATCATGACTATATCACTGCATTAGAGCATGGGTTACCACCTACAGCAGGTTTAGGTATTGGTATTGACCGTATGGTAATGCTATTTACCAATAGTCATACTATTCGTGATGTTATTTTATTCCCAGCGATGCGTCCGGGAAAATAATTATCGAGTCACGATAAATACGCCATATGAAAAAAGCCATCGCAAGATGGCTTTTTTATGTCTAAATTTCAAGGGATTACACTCTATATTGTCTATTTGATAACCATTTAAATAGGCAGGGGATTGCCGTTAAAATTTGCTGGAGTATAATCAGAAAATCTACTGCGGGCGTAGTTCAATGGTAGAACGAGAGCTTCCCAAGCTCTATACGAGGGTTCGATTCCCTTCGCCCGCTCCAAACTTAACTCACCTGAAGTCTATCAAATTTTTATTTTCTGAATATATGGTTATCTGTGATCTAGGATTTGGCGAATTTTATTTAATAGATAAATCAGCAAGAAATAGATAGCAAATACCTAAAAATATTGCATTGATAGATTTTATATTCTAACTGTATGTAATTTATTAATAAATTTAATAATTTTTTGTGTTGTTGTTTTTTTATAATATGGCAAATAACAGCCATATATTATAACTCAATCAATCATTGATGATGTCATATTAAAATAACTCAGCATTTATAGATATAAAGCTAAAAATAATGAATAACAATATAAATAGTTATTTACTGATAGTGATGTAAATCACAACTATTTTTGGAGTATCTTTTTTATGTATTGTTCGGTTTTTTCTATTATATCTTGGTATTGTGGATGTTCAGCATAAGCATTTCTAATGGTTTTGTTTATATCATATATAACAGATTCCTTTTGTTTATTTGTTAATGTAAGTAATAGTGATTTTAAAATCACTTTTAATGCCGCAACTTCATGTTCTATGTTAACTAATTTTTTTTCCATATATTCTTCCGAGGAACTATTACGATAGCAATGGGATAATTTTGCATATTAATTATTTAAGTAAATCCAAGTAAAAAATGTATTAGTACAGAAAGAACGCTTTTACAGATGCGCTTTATCTAAAGTGATCTATTTTATTAACTTAATCACTGGAGGATAAAGATAGAGTGTAAGAGGTTATATTTGACTTAAGTAATAGAAAAGAGTGAACGTTATTTTAGTAAAAAGAAGAGCATAGGATGCAATATTGTGCATCCTATGATGTTAAATTGGTGGGGAAACCATTAAAATCATATAATGAGTCTATGCTTGGATAAGTTTTTTCACATATTGTTCAGTAAGATTTATAACTTCATTGTGATGTGGATATCTGCTTGAAGTATCTTCAATAACTAAAGATATATTGCCTAACATATCGCGTCGTTGCTTATCATTTAATGCACAAAGTAGAGATTTAGTGACTATTTTTAAAGCAGCGAGCTCGCATTCGATTTCTCTTAAGTTGTTATCCATGATTTACCTGTCAGTATCTAATGGATTATTAATATAAGTAATTTTTTTATATATCACAATTATAGAAAGAGATTATTGAGAGATATAACGCACAATATGTTTAATAGGCGCAAGATGTGTGAAATGAGTGATAATAATTATTCTCCCCTTGTTTTGGTAACTAAAGTAATATCTAATTTATTAGTTTTTATGAGCTAGATAGAAAGAATAACATAATGATTTTATTGATTGGTTTTTTAATTGCGCTAACTAATAGACTAAAAATATCATACCATTTACTATTTTAAATAGATTATTAAATGTCATTTTTATACATGAGCTACTTGCTATAATAAAGTTAGTTATTATTAGGAGGTACTATTTAAATATTGATAATTAATAGTTAATTATATTTTATTGATTGGTTAGCAAGTTAGTTTTACTTTCCCTCTTTTTAAAATAAGACAGAGTGTAATTATTATAAACCACACTCTGTGAAATCTATTTAGGACTATTTTAAGCTATTTTTGATTATGCTTTACAAAGTTAATATAGCTATTAACCCAGTTTTGCATAAAACCTGCTGTTTTTTCAGAAAACTGACCGTTTTCTACCATTCCATCATACCATTTTAAAAAACATTCTGGTTGATTTAAGGTTGGCATATTTAAAAATGCTAATGAATTACGCAGGTGCTGTTGTGCAATAGCAGTACTAATATTACCGATTGAAACACCGATGATCCCAGCAGGAATACTATCCCATGCATTAGTACCATAAGGGCGAGAGGCTTGATCTAACGCATTTTTTAGCACACCAGGGATTGAGCGGTTATATTCAGGTGTTACGAAGATAATGCCTTGGCATTGCTTAATTTGTTGCTTAAACTCGACAACGGCTTCAGGTGTTTTGTCGTCATCATCTTGGTTGTAGAGAGGAAGAGTACCGATATCAAGGAACTGAAAAGTAAATTCTTGAGGAAATAGCGAGGTTAATGCTTTTGCTGTTTGTTTATTATAGGAATCTTTTCTTAAGCTTCCGACTACAACACCAATGTTAAAATGACTCATCTTAACTCTCCTATATTGAAGGATAACAATGAATATCAATTACTATTTTGATATTCATATTTTGATTTTATCCTGATAATAGAAAACAGCAACAAAATAAAAGTAATTATAACACATTAAAAGAGTATTATTTTACACCTTATAAAGGTAATTAAATGATAAAATTAGATGTTATTATTTTTCTGATTATCTGCTATTATCTTCATTGTGTAGAAATAACTGCTTCTAACACGACAACATTTTTCCAATTAAAAATACCGATACTCATTTAATGATGATTTTAATGTGACGGATGCAATGTTGTAAGAAAAAATAATGAAATG
Source organism: Proteus sp. G2675 (assembly GCF_963886535.1). NCBI lineage: Bacteria > Pseudomonadati > Pseudomonadota > Gammaproteobacteria > Enterobacterales > Morganellaceae > Proteus > Proteus sp. G2675. Next base: position 228,088 of record NZ_CAWPCB010000035.1, on the reverse strand, counting down.
AAAGGATAGGAGCCGTTATTGTCATTTATGCGCTAGGTTATTGACTTAGTACGCAATAGACAATAGAAAATTATAATAAGATAGCTTAAAATGCGATACTACATACGCTCTTATTTAGACTGATCGGAATTAAGGAAAAATGATGTCCTTATTGAAAAATAAAAACAATGTTTTAGCTCTGTCTATGGCAGTTACTGTTCTCACACTATCGGGATGTAGCATTTTATCTGGTGATAGCCAACCTGTGGAGGTGGTGCCAACACAGGTGCAATCCACGGTAACTTCACCTGCTGATAATAATTATCAACAGATGAACGTAGGGGAGCAAAAACTGGCATCACAAACAGCATGTATCAAGCAACTTGATTCTTTAAAAACATTTTCACCAGCAGAGTATAAATCTATGGTGGATGAATTTAAGGAAATCAGTGAAATTAATGCGTTATACCGTAGTGTTGAAAATACCGCCAGTAAAGATAGCTTAGCATTATTAAAAATGAGTATCGAATCTAAGACCGAAGTACTATGTGCTAAAGTGCGCTATCTTTCGGTTATGTCTGTGAATTCGACACTGAAGAAATTAGGTGAATAATTACTATGAAATTAAAGCAGAGTGCTTGTCTCGCTTTTATGATGTTTCCGGCGCTGTCTTTTGCTAATAATGAGTTTAATTTTGTCATTGAAGATTTTGACCGTTATTTAGAAGCACAACAGCCCGTTGATATTAAGCCTGAACCCTCTGCAACAATTTCATCTTCATCTACTCCCGATCAGCGTAGTGGAACGGTGCGTTCCACTGTGACATTAAAGGAAAAGCCACCACAAAAACCACAACAAAAAATTCAGCCTAAACAGCCTGTTGTACGGAATGAACATCAAACCGTGGTACGCAATGAGCATCGGCCAGTAGTGGCGACTCCCTCTGTACCTCAGGTGACTTTGTCTGAACAATGCTCTGTGGTATCTACAAATACCAACAAAATAAACAGTGATTACACTCATTATTTAACACCACTGCTTTCGTTTGTACCGATTAAACCGCAATTTACCCCTGAGGACTTGAATCGGTATTATCAAAGTAAATCCGTGGTCTATAATCCTCTAATGCTTTATACGCGTAAGCGTTATCCAGGGCAGCCATATCAGTCTACTGATAATACTTTATTAGATTTCATTCCAAATACAGTGTATTCAGTGACTGAAATACCTTTTCATTTTTTATATCAATTTAAACGTTCTTTGCTTGACCATAAGCAACCTCTCTTTAATAAAGAGCTATTAAATCGTTTAGCAAATACTCGCGAAAAATATCAACGTCTGTATCAGAAATTTACTGAACAAACCGCGTTATTAACTGAAAGTTTAACTAAACTGCAAACCGCAGAAGAAAAAGTTCAACAATTAACAGCGGAATTGGCAAAAACGCAAGATAAACTGGCTGTAGCGAATAATTTACTTAATGATGATAGCCTAAAACAGTCTGTGGCTAAGTTACAAAATGAATTAGCACAGTCTAAAAAAGAGCAGGATACGTTGCTTGCACAATTAGCTGAAAAAGATCAGTTGCTGTTTGATGTGACAGAAAAAAATAAAGTATTAACTAAACAGCAAGAAGATTTTGATATTCAGGCACAAAAATTAAATCAATTGACTACTCATGTTGCTCAACTTGAGCAACAAAAACAGCAGCTACAATCACAATATGGGCAGGCTCAACGCTTATTAACAAATAACAGTGCTAAAAAAGAGATTGAGGTACTACAAAATTCTTTAACTAATTTATCAGCAGTGCGCCAATCTTTAGAAAATCAATTAGCTAAAAACAAAGCCTCTTTTGAAGCTACTCTAGCTAAGAATAATCAGTTAATTGATACCCAACGCCAACAGATAGCTCAACTTAACGATCACATAAAAAAAATAAACCAAGAGCAACAACAGTTAAATCATTCGTTAGTGACTCTTCAACAACAAAAAGCACAAGCAGATGATCAATTAACACAGATCCCAGCGTTGAAGCTTGAGTTACAAAATAAGGTTAATGAATTAGCTGAGCTGAAAAAAAGTTTATCTACGGGTGAGAAAGCTTTTGATGCTTTGATTTCAGAAAAAAATGGTGTAATCGCTAAATTAGAGAAAGCTCAGGCAGATCTTGCCAATAAGTATCAAGCATTGGATACCCAATTTAAAGAGAACAATACCACCATTGGGCAACTTAAAGAAAGCAAAATAGCGAACGATAACGCTTATGCTCAATTAGAGAAACAACTAGCAGAAAAACAATCGCTTACTGATAAATTAACGACACAATTAACACAAGCTAAAGATCAGTTAGCAAAACAAAATTCTGAAAGTAACCAACTAATTGCTTCATTAAAACAGCAGCAAGTAGAATCGACGGCTCAATTTAAGCAACAAGAAAGTGTTTTAGCGAATTCTCAAAAAGAGTTTAATGAAGTCTCTAAGCAGCTTGAAGCTCAGCGTGCGCTAACGAAAACACTTGAAGAAAAAGAATTAAAATTAAGTGAGCAACTAAAAGAAAAAGAGAGTGAAATTAAAAAAATAAATAGCGAAAATGCGAATGCTCAAAAAGAGTTTAATGAAGTCTCTAAGCAGCTTGAAGCTCAGCGTACGCTAACGAAAACACTTGAAGAAAAAGAATTAAAATTAAGTGAGCAACTAAAAGAAAAAGAAAGTGAAATTAAAAAAATAAATAGCGAAAGTGCGAGTGTTCAAAAAGAGAATAAAACATTAAAACAGCAATTGGATAAAGCTATGGGAGAAGGGCAGATTATTGCAAGTCAGCTTGCATATGCCTATTCAATTATCGGTAAAGATAATGCCCAACGAAATAAATCAATTCTGTCGGAAATACAAAAACAGAACTATGTGCAATACGATGATAACACTTACTTTAAAATCCTAAAACAAGGGAAACCTGTGGATTCAATTGCAGGTAAAACAGTTGTTTTCGCTATGCATGAACAATTAACCGATGGTACAGTAACACTTAATTATGACAAAGCTAAGCCGTTAATTTTACCATACCGTCAACTTCCACTGCCTCTTAATACTTTTGTTGCTAAAGCAGGCTTAAATGGCAAAGCTAAAATTTATATTAAACCTGATGGCGGGTATGGGAAAGATGGTATCCCAGGGCAAGTACCTCCAGAATCGATGTCTATAGTGACAATTGAAATTTTAGCTATCAAATAGCACCCTTTAATAAATTACCGTTGTCAGCTCTTCTATAAATAATGAAGAGCTGATATTTTATACATGCCACATAAATTCATCATTAATTAAACATAAAGAGTGTTCTACTAGCCAGTGTTTTAGTTTTTTACAATTTTCAGGGTGTTGTGGAATAGTGATTAAAATATCCCATAATGGTTGTAATAACTCAGAATGCGGTTGTGTATTTTGTAAGTACTCTAATGTATTATTTATTTTTTTATTGAATACCGGCTCTTTTTCCCAAGCTTCTATAACTAATTTAATATCCTTTTTCAGCAAATCATCTATCACAACGATCCGTGCTTTATCAGCTTCTAATTTTGTTTTTATATCTTCTAAAGATAAAAAAGAAGAGGCTATATTTGATGGTTCCTTTTCTTCAAATAATTTAATGTTTTCACATTGATTAATTTGATATTCGAGCTCTTTTTTTATCTCATAAAGTGTAAATATATGCGGTGTTATATGCTCAACCCACCAAATAAAAATGGGTTTTATGATAGCTTGAATTAAACGTGCTTGATCAGCAATGTTGATTTTTGCATTTAAAGCGTTCCAATTAATATCTGATATATTAGATTGGTATTTATCAGCCAAATTTACTACGGCATTAATATTTTCTTTAGTTAATGGCACTGAGCAATGTTTTTTGCGTAAAAACCATGTGGATTGCAATAAACTGTCTACAGCTTCACGGCATAATATACGAGATAATATTTTAATTTGTTTCTCATTTATATCATTATTTGTAATAAGTAAAGAAAACTGAAGATTAAATAAATTATCAACAGTTTTCTTATTTTCATCTGCCATCATTTTTTTTAGCAAATTAAAATAACGATAATATTGGTATTTGCTAGTATTAGTTTGTCGCTTTATCACAATAGTTTCACTCATCAGAACAAATTTTGCATATTCTAGCGATGAATTGAACGATGATATTATGATAATAGGTCGGATTTTTTATAATTTTAATTTAAGATGTCTCGCTTTACTCGGTGTCATATTAAAACGTCGATGATAGCTTTGTGTAAAGTAAGATTGGCTAGAGAATCCTGACTCCATAGAAATATCGACAATACTCATTTCTGTTGTTAATAATAATTGATGTGCGTAAATAATTCTTCTTTCGCATATCCATGTTCTTGGCGATGTTCCATAAACATGATTAAATAACTCTTTAAATGTGGTGAGACCCATACCAAACTCGCGAGCAAACTGTTTTAGCTTCCAATTTTTTAGATGGTTTTTTTCCATAAATATTTTCAAGCGATCAACTTGCCTATGACTTAATTGGCGTAGTAACGCCATAAGATTGGCACCTTGCTCGGAAGAAAGTAATAGAATGAGCATTTCTTCAATACGTAATTGAGTAAAAGTATCTGGACAATTTTGTGAAGAAAGATAATCAAAACCATTACTACAAAAATGGATCAGAGGTGAATCTTCAAAACAGATAAAAGCCGATGAGAAATTTTCCTCTCTATCGATATTACTGAGAATATCACTATTTTTTGACATGAAATTTCTTAAGAAATCATCAGAAAGAGGAATATAAATTGTTTCACAAGGCTCATTGCCTAGCGTTTTTATGGTATAATTTCCTTGTTGTAAGAAAATAATCTGATCTTTGTTAATAGTTATTGTATTTGTGCAGTTTTGTAATACCAGCGCATTATTTCTGATTATGTATAAAGCTTTTTGGTTATTTTCTAATATTTGATATTGCGGATAAAAATAAGAGAGTTTTTGAATAACGCAATCTTGTTTAGTGTTTTCACCACATTGTATTGTATTCATTTTTCGCCCAAAATTATTATATAAGTATCACTGTATTTAATACCAATAAATAAAAAGAATATAAAGTAGTAGCTTCTTTATTATTTAAAGAGTATTAAAAATAAAAAATAGAATGTTTTCTTTATTATGATGTGGTTTTTTTTTAGATATTAGACATTGAAGTTGCCATTTCTAATTTAAGATAAATCATTTGTTTAATTTAATGTCATTTTTTATAGATTGCAAAAACAATTTAATTAAGCTAGTCATTTAATGAAAAGAATGCGACAAAATTTAGTAGAATTTTGTAATAATATATTGACAGATAATGAAATAGAGTTATTTATTCTATAAATAACAATTAGTTATATTTCATTTTAAAATTTACACTGTAAAGCATAATAAGGGTGTTTTTTAAACACTATAAAGTTGTTTAATATGAGTTGTTAATAAATTTTTGTGTATATGTTTTTATTTTGTATATTAAATGAGTGTTTTTTGCAATGAATTTATTTGATAAAAAAAATAAAATGTAATTTTTATAGGTTATTTTCACTATATATTATTATCTTTTTTAGTATGGCAAAGAAGCAAATAAACTTGCTATAAATTTTCCCCAAGTATATTTTTTCGTCTTTATATAGTTTTAACATTATGAAAACATAAAAATTAACGTCTATCATAAAAATGGCCAGTAATGTATCAAGAAATTAGTCTTAAAAATAGACGGTGGTTTATTTTTGTGACTAATGTCTCATATTTTATCTGTGATGGTTTTATTGTTGTTTTGTTAGCTCTCCTCCATTTGTTGAAGATTTTTGAATAATCAAGTTGTTATCAATAGATGCGATTAGCTATATGTTAATTCGTGTTATAAATTATCATCATTATAGGATGGGAAAGTGTGCATCTTATTCATAAATTAGCAAAAAATTAATTGTTATCTCTTTTGTATCTACTTATAAATCGACCTTTTCCCTAAAAAGCAAAGCCCAAAATTGGGGATGATATATGGCGTTATTATCGCCATCGACTTGAATAATTATTTATTAAAATAATAAGTAGAGCTGGTGTATTTATTATCAGGGAGGTTCAGATATAGCTAATTATGGATAATAAGCGAACACAGCGGGATATTATATTTAGCATAATATGGATTATTTGGTCATGTGCATTAATGGCTTTTTGGCGATATCAAATAGCTGGTGAGCTTTTGATCACCCTTATCCTAATTTTTAGCATTATTATTTACTCTATAACTTTGAGGTTAAAAAAAACGGCAATGTTTAGTCGAAAAACAGAAACACCAAAAGCCGCGGAGCCTATTGCTCCAGTTATGGCAGAAGAAAAAAAGCCTATGCCGGAGCAAAAATTGTATACCATTATTGCTAAAGGCACTGTATTTCAAGGTGATATTAACGTTGATGGTGATATTCAAATTTGGGGTAAAATTTCAGGGAATATCAATGTAAAAGATGGCGTGATCCGTGTTATGCATGCAGGCCAAGTTGAAGGGGAATTAACGGCGCCAGACATCATTATTGATGGTTTTGTTAAAGGTATTTGTGCCGCAAACAATCTTGATATTCTAGAGCATGGTGAACTACGTGGCACTAGTCGTTGTGGCAGTATGTCAATTAAACGTGGCGGTGTCTTTACTGGACAATCTGAACAGGTTGAACACCAAGCTAAAGCCGTTGCACAGCAACGTGTTGTATCTATTAAAGAAGGTACAGTTAATACCAATAAAGAGTCTGTAACTGCAGAAAGTAAACTAAAAGAAAATAAAAAATAAAAGCGATTCTTTTTTTATTACTTATGATCTGTTTTATTTTATCATTATTATCCTAACTAATTAGAATGAGAATAATGATGGAATTGGCTACTCCTCGATTACGTTTACGAGAATGGCGTGAAAGTGATAAAGCGCCATTTTTTTTACATATTAACGCCTCAGCATCGGTGATGCGTTATTTCCCTTCACCACTTACCCGCGCAGAAAGCGATGCAATGGTTGATACATTGCGTGATAAATTTATTCAGCAAAATGGTTGGGGACTTTGGGCCGTTGAATTAAAAGAGACGCAAGAGCTTATTGGCTTTGTTGGATTAAATATTCCTAATGCCCCTTTGCCTTTTAATCCGTGTGTTGAAATAGGTTGGCGTATTGCACAATCTCATTGGCGTAAAGGGTACACTTATGAGGCGGCCTTAACAGTATTAAAATATGCTTTTGAACAGTTGAAACTGGAAGAAGTGGTGGCATTTACCGCCGTGACCAATTTACCCTCAGAAGGGGTGATGAAAAAACTCGGTATGAAGAAGTCTGAATATTTTATGCATCCATCTCTAGATAAAACACACCCTTTAGCACAACATGTATTATACCGATTAAAAAAAAGCAGACTTTATTTTCCCGATAAACGTTTAGATTTTTTAGCCGGTAATGCAGGAACGGGTTTCTTATCATCAATAAGATGCCTAATTGCTAAATAGGGATGATAAATTAGCATTCGAGGCCCCGCCCAACGCATGACTTGTTTCATTGCTGCTCTTTTTACTGGCTGATAGCAGTGAATTGGGCATTGTTTGCAGGCGGGTTTTTCCTCACCATAGCGACATTTATCTAGTCTTTTATAAGCATATGTCACTAATTGCTGATAATACTCGGGGTCGGTATTAGGATGCGCTCGTTCATACAGAGCAACCATTTTTTGGATGGTTTGCTTCTCTCGATTAATTCTTTTACCTGACATGGTACTCTCACTTATTATTGCATTTAAAATGCATTTTATCATAACGCATTACTGGGATGATAAATTAATTGGCTATTTTTAAGGCAAAAAAAGAAAAAATTTTGCAAAAATACTTTTCTTTTTTTTGATTATATAATACTGTGTTTATATACAGTTTATTTGCCTTGGTATGGTGAAAATAATGCGTGTGGAAATTTTATTTAACAAACAATCTAATGTCACTGACTCACTATTTCCGCTGTTAGAACATGAACTAAGAAAAAAAATTATTCCTATTTATCCTGATATGCAGTTTCGTATCGCTTTTAGTAGCATGAATACGATCCAAGTCACGGGCGTAAAAGATGAAGCTAAGCATGAGCATATTATGGAGTTAATTCAAAGTGTTTGGGAAGATGATAGTTGGCTCCAAACGAATGATGATTAACGACCAATTAAGTTAAACAGAGATTGCCAGAGCATCTTACTTTTATTGATTAGATAGATAGTTAACAACATGCCAAACATGTTGCTTACTGGCAATCTACTTATTGATATTACTAATGGCGACAAATTTTGTTTTCACTGGTAGTAAAACCGCCATCAGCAGCAATAAATTTTCCTTTTTTTTCTAAAAATGCCACTAATTCGGCCGCTGTCATATTCTCAGCAGAACAGGTATGAAAGCGCGCTTCTTCCCCAAAACGTTGATGAATTGCCTCGATAAGTGATCTTTGCGTAAACGCCACTTTTGATGAAAGGATCATATGTAATACTTCATGACCATGTATAGATGCCATTTGTTAGCCCTTAATCATATAAGATGTATTTATTATGCATCTTTTTAGGAGGGAAACTTTGTTTTTAATCATAAAAAAGCGATGACAAAAGGTCATCGCTTCAGGTCGCTGATAAATAATATTTGCGCCGTAGTAAAGAACGGTTTATTTCTCAGCTTGTTGAAGTATTTTTTGCATTTCATCTTTTAGATAGAGTTTTTCTTTTTTTAGTTTTGCAACTTCATCATTGTAGCCTGCGCCATTAGGTCCTTCTAATTTAGCAATTTCTTGATCAAGTCGATGGTGTTTATCATAGAGAGCTTGGAAACGAGGATGGGTATTTTTTAACTGAGAAACCAGTGATTGTCTTTCTGAGAACATATAACCTCCTAATGAAAGAAATTGCGATCTCTATTTCAGTATAATCATAGATAGCTGATCTGCACGTTAGTGCATCACAAATTTACATTTCATCAATAAAAGAATGAGTTCTTTAAAAATTATCAGAATAATCCTCTCAGAGAGAGATCTGCTAAAGTGTTAGCATCTATATTATAAAATGCTAGTATTAAGATGATTACTAATAAAAATATCTAAGCAAAATTTGTTAACAGCGATTTGGCGCTGTGAATATGGAGAAAATGATGAATAAAGTAATTTTATCTTTGGTTGCAGCGATGTCTTTGTCTGCTTGCGCACAAGCGGTTGATAGTTTAGAAAAAGTCGCTCCTTATCCTAAAGCAAAGGAAAATCAAATTCGTCATGTTATTGAGTTAGAACAAAAAGAAAACGAAGGCAATTACCAAGTTGAGTTGATCGTGGGTAAAGAGATGATGGTTGATTGTAATCGTCAATGGTTTGGTGCTGAGTTAGATAAAAAAGATCTCGAAGGTTGGGGTTATGATTACTATATCGTAAGCGACTTAAATGGCCCAATGTCTACGATGATGGGTTGTCTTGATAACACTAAAAAACCCGCCTTTGTTCAAGCTAATATGGGGCAAGCGGCATTTATCCGCTATAACAGCAAATTACCTATTGTTGTCTATGCACCAAAAGATGTAGATGTGAAATATCGTGTGTGGTCTACTTCTGACGAGGTTAAAGATTCAATAAAGAAATAATGATTGATCTTTAATGATTATTGAGTGGAAAGCCCTTTGTTTTCAAAGGGCTTTTTTTACAACTAACGGATCACCAATACCGACATTTTTGCATGGCGAACAATAGATGATGCTGTTGAGCCTAATAAGTAGGAAGAAACATTAGGACGATGTGAAGCAATAGCAATTAAATCTGCATCGATTTGACGTGCATACTCTAAAATTTCATCTTTTGCATTACCAACACCGACATTGCAAACAATTTGCTCATCGGGAATTTTCGCATCTTTGATCATATCTTGCAGAGCAATAAAAGCGAGGCGAGTGCGCTCTGAAGAGTCTTTAAATTTTTCAGGAATAGCGGCAAACTCAATACCAAAGAAAAGTTCTGCATTTGGAATAACGGTGAGGAAGTGGATCTCGGGTTTGCCAACTTGAGCAATTTGTTCAATGTGAGTGATCAGTTCCTGAGAAAGCTCATCTTCTAGAATATCGATAGGAACTAGAATTTTTTTGTACATTACAAACCTCACTTAACGTTAGTTTTAAAATATAACTCTATTATCACTGAATATAAAAAATATAGCTGTGATCTACGTTCTAAATAAGAGTGAGAATGATTATTCTATCACTTAATTATTTATATTATAGTAATAATTAGTGCTTTTAAAATAAAAAGCTAAAAAGGCAGAATAAAACTATATCAATCTTAACTTATTGACAGGAATGAGTTAAATAAGATGATATTTAAAATAAAAGTATTTTAATTAGCCATCTAGAGGAAAATGCACAAAAGAATGATTATCAATTATATTATTGTTCTGTATCTATAGGATTTTATTGGTAATTTTTTAGAGACTTAATCAATAAAGTATGGCATATTAACCGTTAATAGCATCTCAATATGATGTTTGGACAGCAATCTTAGTCCCTAAACAGGATTGTTATTCAGAGTCGTCCTTTATCCTCACCAATGAGTTATGGAACCTGAAATAACCTATGGAACTCTATTCGTTATAAACAAATAGGGTAGGCTATTTATACAGAATAAGATTATTATTATGACACATAATCACATTGATGATATTGAGTTGAATATGGCTGAGAAAACACAATCTGACAAATTCAAAGCGGCCAAGAAAAGCACGTTGGTCAGTGTTTTTGTTAATATCTTTTTATCCATATTTCAAATCACAATTGGTTTCTTCTCACATTCCCAAGGCTTAATTGCTGATGGTATTCATTCACTGTCTGATTTAATTGCTGACTTCGTGGTGTTAATTGCGAATAAAGGCAGTCAAAAGCAACCCGATGCCGATCATCCTTATGGACATTTTCGCTATGAGAATGCCGCTTCATTAGTGTTAGGGACGATTTTATTGATTGTTGGTTTGGGAATGATATTTTCTGCTATCCATAAAATGTTAGATCCTTCAATCATTCCTGATGTTCATAGCATCGCGCTTTATGTGGCTTTATTGGCATTAGCGGCTAAAGAAGGGTTATTTCGTTATATGTTAGCTGTGGCCAAAAAAGTCGATTCTAGCATGTTAGTGGCCAATGCTTGGCATGCGCGTTCAGATGCCGCCTCTTCTTTAGTGGTTGCAATAGGGATCATTGGTAGCCTTGCTGGATTTAAATTCTTTGACCCACTAGCAGCACTTATTGTCGGGCTATTTGTTGGCCGTATGGGATGGCGTTTTACCTATCAAGCTTTGCAAGATCTCATGGATAGAGGTGCTGATGAAGAAACACTTGAACAGATCACCAATACATTAATCACCACACCAGGAGTACAAGGGGTACATGATTTAAAAACCCGTCGTGCAGGTGATTATTTATTAGTTGATGTCCATTTAGAAATTAAAGGCGAATTAACGGTCAATCAAAGTCATGATATTGTGGTCAATGCCCATGATAGAGTACTTAAACAGCATGCACAGATTTTAAGTGTGATGATACACGTCGATCCTGCTTAATTTAGCGTTAACTATTTGATAGTTTAAAGGTAATAAATTGTATTTATTACCTTTTTTTTTTATTCTTTGCTTAATTAAAAATTAACACAGTTTTCTTTTACATTATCGGTTAATGCAGCAATCAGATTGTCAACGGCACATTCAGCCATTGCATAGCGAGTCTCTTTAGTCGCAGAGCCAATATGGGGTAAGGCGACAACATTTTTCATGGTTAAAAGTGGTGAAGAGGTTGGCAGTGGCTCTTGCTCAAACACATCTAATCCGGCTCCAGCTATTTGTCGCTGCTCTAATGCGTTAATTAATGCTTTTTCATCAACCACGGCACCGCGTCCGGCATTAATTAAATAGGCGTCAGCTTTCATTAATGCAAACTGTTTTGCGCTTAACAGATGATGAGTTTCTGGTGTTAGCGGTAAAGTAATGCAGACAAAATCGGCTTGTTGTAAAAGCATCTCTAGGGAACAAAATTTAGCATTAAAATGCTGGTTAACATCGTTATATTCAGTACGAGAATGGTAAATAATATCCATATCAAAACCGAAGTGGGCGCGTTGTGCTAATGCTTTACCGATACGCCCCATACCAATAATCCCCATGGTTTTATGGTGAACATCAGTACCATACCAATCCGGCGTAATACTTTTTACCCATAAACCTTGTTTTATATTATCGGCTAGTTCAGGAATACGACGAGAGACGGCAAGAACAAGCGCCATCATTGTATCAGCGACAGTATCAGTTAATACCGTAGGTGTATGCATCAATTTGATATGACGTTCAGTGAGCGCGGCAACATCCACATTATCATAACCGACAGAAATCGTTGATACGGCTTTTAATTTTGGTGCTCTTTCAATAAAGTGTTTATCGATATTACCGCCGGCGCCTAACAATCCTTCAGCATGAGCGAGGGTGGCTTTAAAATCGGCACAATCGAGAGAGAGCGCGTTAAACTGTTTTACCTCAGCAACGGCAGATAATTTTTGTTGCAGTTTTTCTGGAAGCGGTTGATAAAGTATTACAACGGGTTTCATAGCGTTCTCCTAATTGGTATTAACTAATAGATATAAATCACACTCTCTTCTCTTCAATTCATCTATTGAGGCTACTCTTAATTTCACTGTAAAGCATATTAGCGTGGATGTTAATAAGGTATGATAAAAACCAATTAATATCAGTTTTATCATATAATTAAAGTATTCAGTATAATGTAATCGTTTACTTTTATGGTGAAGAGGGCACTTCTCTCTAAAATAACTATATAACGATTATTAACAATAATTTGCTGTAATACGGTTATATTAGGTCGTTTTTATTTAATGGTTAAGGAATAAGAAAAGCGTGTAAACGTTTACACTAAATGTCGGTTTGATCACGAAATTAGTTTGTTGAACTTGTTAAACTCTGAGGCAATCAACAAAACCGCTTGACGCTTTTCATTTGAAATAAATCAAAAGAGGTGAATGTGGAAATTTTAGTTACGGGTGGAATGGGATATATCGGTAGTCATACATGCGTGCAAATGTTAGAAGCAGGCATGACGCCTATTATTTTGGATAACCTCAGTAATGCAAATGAAGAGGTACTTAACCGAATTGAAGCATTAACAGGAAAACGCCCACTGTTTTATCAGGGGGATATTCGTGACGAAAAACGACTGGCCACAATTTTTACTCAGCACTCTATTCAATCAGTGATCCATTTCGCTGGATTAAAAGCGGTAGGTGAATCTGTTGAAAAGCCCATCGAATACTATGACAACAATGTTAACGGTACTTTGGTGTTAGTTCGTTGTATGCGTGATGCGGGCGTAAAAAGTATTATTTTCAGCTCATCAGCCACGGTTTATGGTGATCCTCAAACTGTGCCTATTACTGAAGAGTCACCTGTTGGTGGCACTACCAATCCTTATGGCACCAGTAAATATATGGTCGAGCGTATTTTGTCTGATCTCTATATTGCAGATGAGAGTTGGTCTATCAGTTTACTGCGCTACTTCAATCCAGTAGGTGCTCATCCATCTGGCACTATGGGGGAAGATCCTAAGGGTATTCCTAATAATTTAACGCCTTATATCTCGCAAGTTGCGATAGGTCGTCGTGAAAAAGTCGCGGTATTTGGTGATGATTACCCAACAAAAGACGGTACTGGTGTACGTGACTATATCCATGTTATGGATTTAGCTGATGGTCATATTGCCGCCTTAAATGCGTTAGGAGAAAAAGCAGGGTTACATATCTATAACCTAGGCACAGGGAATGGCACCAGTGTGATTGAAATGATTGAAGCATTTCGTAAAGCCAGTGGTAAAGCAATCCCTTATGAAATTCAGCCACGTCGCCCGGGAGATATCGCACAATGTTGGTCAAGTCCTGCCAAAGCAGAAAAAGACTTACACTGGAAAGCCATTCGCTCTATTGATGATATGGCAGCCGATGCTTGGCGTTGGCAATCACAAAATCCTAACGGTTATCTGAAATAGATCATAAAAACGCTATCAGATAATCTTTAATAAATAAGAGAGAAGATTATGTCAAAACTGATTTTTGATCCCGTTGAGCATCCTCATCGTCGTTATAACCCTTTGACTGGGCAGTGGATATTAGTTTCACCCCATAGAGCAAAACGACCATGGAATGGCAAAGATGAAAAACCTCAGATAGCGACACTTCCCTCTTATGATCCACATTGTTATCTGTGCCCAGGGAATACCCGAGTTTCGGGTGATAAAAATCCTGATTACACAGGCACTTATGTTTTTAATAACGATCACTCTGCATTATTGACAGACCAATATAGTGTTGAAGTATCCGATAATCCACTCTTCCAGACTCAAGCGGTGAGAGGGATCAGTCGTGTTGTTTGTTTTTCCCCCGATCATAGTAAAACTATTCCCGAATTACCTATTAGTAGCCTACGTAAAATCATTGATACTTGGGATAACCAAATAGAAGCGCTAAGTAAAGAGTATCTATGGGTACAAGTATTTGAAAACAAAGGTGAAACAATGGGGTGCTCTCAACCTCATCCTCATGGGCAAATATGGGCGAGTGATTTTTTACCTAATGAATTAGCACGCAAAGATAGCCAATTAAAAGACTATTTTAATCAATATGGCCGTAATCTATTAATGGATTATGTTAAAGCTGAATCTGAAGACGGTAGTCGAACCGTGGTTGAAACTAAATACTGGTTAGCTGTCGTGCCTTATTGGGCATCATGGCCTTATGAAACCATGCTATTACCAAAAAGCCATATTCGCAGAATGAGTGAATTAACGGCTGAACAACGTGATGATTTAGCCTTGGCAATAAAAAAATTAACCAGTCGTTACGATAATCTATTTCATTGTTCATTTCCTTATTCAATGGGATGGCATTTTGCACCTTCTTTTAAAGAGGGCGAAAGCATCGAGCATTGGCAATTACATGCCCTGTATTATCCGCCGTTATTACGCTCTGCGACAGTACGTAAATTTATGGTGGGTTATGAAATGTTGGCTGAATCGCAACGCGACTTAACGCCAGAGCAAGCTGCTTATAATTTACGCCAAGTAAGCGATATCCATTATAAAGAGCAAGAAAATTAGCTTAACGGGTTGATGGCGGACGCTTTTTAAATCACTACCTAGCCTAGGATGCATCACTATTATATTGATGTAACAGGTTGTTATTACTTAATTTTAAGTTAAGGATTTATTATGCAGGCACTGATTAATAATGTGACTCATTCTTTTACCTCTATTTTTGGTTATGCCCCAACACATTTTATTCAAGCTCCAGGCAGAGTTAATCTGATTGGTGAGCATACTGATTATAACGATGGTTTTGTTCTTCCTTGTGCCATTGATTATCAAATGGTAGTTGCTGCCGCCAAACGAGATGATAATCTTATTCGTGTGATTGCGGTTGATTATCAGAATGCGCAAGATCAATTTTCTCTCGAACATCCCATTGAGTTTTTACCTAATAAAATGTGGGCTAACTATATTCGTGGCGTTATTCATTTTTTACAACAAGCCAAATATGTATTTCAGGGTATGGATATTGCCATTACAGGGAATGTGCCTCAAGGGGCTGGCTTAAGCTCTTCAGCTGCATTAGAAGTGGCTATAGGACAAACAGTAAAAACACTTTATCAACTTCCTATTAGTCAAAAAGAAATTGCCCTTAACGGTCAAAAAGCAGAAAACCAATTTGTTGGATGCAATTGCGGTATTATGGATCAGCTTATTTCTGCATGTGGTGAAGAGAGCCATGCACTATTAATTGATTGTCGTTCATTAGCCACTACGGCGGTAAAAATGCCAGAAAGTGCGGTAGTGATGATCATTAACTCAAATAAAAAAAGAGGGTTAGTCGATAGCGAATATAATACGCGTCGTCAACAGTGTGAGGAAGCGGCAAAAATATTAAATGTTACTGCATTACGAGATGCGACCTTAGCGCAATTGCAAGCGAAAAAGGCACTGATGAATGATAAAGTATATCGACGTGCTCGTCATGTGATCACCGAAAATGAGCGTACTTTACAAGCGGCTGAGGCGTTAAAACAAGGCGATCTTACTAAACTTAGTGAGTTGATGGCACAATCACATATCTCTATGCGTGATGACTTTGAAATAACCGTTAACGAAGTGGATACACTGGTAGAAATTGTTAAATCAGTGATTGGTTCGCAAGGTGGCGTTAGAATGACTGGCGGAGGTTTTGGCGGCTGTGTGGTGGCGCTGGTGACTCCTGATTTAGTTGCAAAAGTGACACAAGCGGTTGAAGCCCAATATAAAACCCAAACAGGTTTAAAAGAAACTATTTATGTCTGCTCTGCAAGCCAAGGGGCGGGCTATCTGGAGATAACTAATGGCATTAAATGAAAACCGTTTTTTTAAGCCTGAACAGATGACCACACAAGCCGCTTTTGATGGTTTGCCTGCTCAAGTCGTGATTTTGACAAACCGTTTTGGTATGTCTATCTCCATTATGGATATTGGTGCAACATGGTTAAGTTGTATTGTCCCTGTGAATGGCTATCGTCGCGATGTGCTTTTAGGATCTGCAGATATGAAAGCCCATCAACAGCAAACGGCCTATTTTGGCGCAACGGTAGGGCGTTTTGCTAATCGTATTGCAGGGGCTAAATTCACCATCGCCGGAACTGAGTATCGCCTTGTTGCTAATGAAGGCAACAATACGCTACATGGTGGTAAACAAAATTTTAGCCATCGTCGCTGGAGTATTGTGGCGCAATCCACACAGTCGGTCACTTTAAGCTTGCTATCCGCAGATGGCGAACAAGGATTTCCCGGTACCGTCGAAGCCAGTGTGACATATACATTAACGGATGATAATGAAGTTCATATCAATTATCAGGCTATTAGTGATAAAACGACAGCGCTGAGTTTAACTAATCATGCCTATTTTAATTTAGCTGGGGAGCATACTCAGCGAACGGCTCTTGAACATGATTTAGTTATCCACGCTTCTCACTACTTAAAAAATGGCGCGGGTAATATTCCTACAGGGGAAATTGTCGATGTGACTGGGACGGGGTTCGATTTTCGTCAATTAAAACGTATTGGCATCGATTTTATGCGAGATGAATGTCAAAAAGCCGCTAATGGCTATGATCATGCGTTTATTTTAGACAAACAAAAAATAGCAGATAAAGCATCGATTGCCACAGTTATTGCCCCTGAAGGTGAGCTTAAAATGGATGTTTTTACTACCATGCCTTCTATACAGTTTTATACAGGAAATTTTTTGGCACAGAGTAAAGGAAAAACTCGTCGTTATGGTAATTATTCGGGGCTGGCTTTAGAGACACAATATTTTCCTGATGGGCCGAATCATCCTGAATGGGGTGAGAACCAAGGTATTTTAGCTGCAAATACTCCGTGGCATAGCCAAACAATATATAAATTTTATCAGTAATAGATAAAGGAAAGTGTAAACGCTTTCCTTTTTTACTGTTTATTTGATCATTTTACTTTTTAAATTTCTTATCTTCACTGATAATCATGCCACTTGTTTTATAACTTACTCTTTTTCTTAGCCATCGATTAATGACACAAGGTTTTTAATGCAGAATAAGAGTTATTTATGAGGTGGATATGGCAACTATCAAGGATGTGGCAAAAGAAGCGGGTGTTTCTGTTGCTACGGTATCTCGGGTCATTAATAACTCACCAAAAGCGAGCCGAGCATCGATAGAGATTGTCAATTCGGCAATGCAAAAATTAGGTTATCGCCCCAATGCTGCTGCGCGAGCGCTGGTCAGTCAAAGTACCCAAACATTAGGTGTTTTGGTGCATGACGTATCCGATCCCTTTTTTGGGACCTTGGTCAAAGCGGTCGATAATATCGCCAGAAAAGCGGGAAAACATATTCTGGTGTGTAATGGTTACCATGATGCGCAAGATGAACGCCAATCTATTGAACTCTTGATCAACAGCCGTTGTGATGGTTTAGTGATCCACTCTAAGGCACTTTCTGATGAAGAGTTGTTAGCTTATGCCAATGAAGTTAATAGCATGGTATTAATTAACCGTTTTATCCCAGAAATTGCGGAACGTTGTGTCGCCTTAGATAACTATAAAGGGGCATGGATTGCTACCGAACACCTTATTCGCCAAGGCCATACTCAAATCGCCTATATCTCATCCACTCACCATATTGAAGATACCAGCCAAAGGCTTGCGGGATATAAAGCTGCTTTAGCGGCTTATAATATTAGTTTGCCTGAAAGCTATGTTGAATATGGCGAGCCAGAAGGCGAAGGGGGAGAGCAAGCGATGATGCGTCTATTAACCAAGTCGATAGATTTTACAGCAGTGGTCACCTATAACGACTTTATGGCTGCTGGGGCATTATCGGTGCTTGATGAAAATGAGATCCCTGTTCCTGAAAAAATTTCAGTGATTGGCTTTGATGATGTACTTATCGCTCGTTATATTCATCCTCGACTAACCACGGTACGTTATCCGATACATATGATGGCAGAGCAAGCAGCAACATTAGCGTTAAAGCTTTCTCAAGGGGAAGTCCTAACCCAAAAGCAGCGTATTTACTCACCCACTCTGGTTCAGCGCAACTCCGTTTATAATTTAAGCCATCTTTCTTAATCATCCATTATACTTTAAACATGTTACAAACTTCTGATGCTAGGCTCAGAAGTTTATAACAGTTTGTTTAAGCGCCTTTTTTATCTGTTTTATCGCTTAAAAATATTCTTATTATTACCTGGTTATTTCTTGTAATCGTTATCAAACTCTCTCTATTTTGTTTATTTTTAGCGATGACTTTTTTCTCAATTAAAAGAGCATAAAGTGAAATCAGCGAATTTTGTTGATTTATTAGTTAAGGTAATCGTTTGTTATGTGCTTTATCGATCCGATTTTTAACATAGGCGATAAAATTGTGAACGGAGTAACGGAAAAAGCAAGTGGAAACGTTTACATTAATATTCTCTTCTCTCTATGGGTCTGAAAGGAAAATATTATGCATACAGAAGGTGTTGGATTAAGCACAATAGATTATGCAATCTTTGCCCTCTATGTCATCATTATTATTAGCCTTGGATTATGGGTTTCTCGTTCAAAAGATGGAGCTAAAAAAGGAACAAAGGATTACTTCCTCGCGGGTAAAACACTGCCTTGGTGGGCGATTGGTTCTTCTCTTATTGCTGCTAATATCTCAGCTGAGCAATTCATTGGTATGTCTGGCTCAGGATTTTCGATAGGTCTTGCTATTGCATCTTATGAATGGATGGCAGCATTGACGTTAATCATTGTTGCTAAATACTTTTTACCTATTTTTATTGAAAAAGGCATTTATACCATTCCTGAATTTGTTGAGAATCGTTTTAAAAGTCGTAATTTAAAGACGATCCTCGCCGTATTCTGGTTAGCACTCTTTATTTTCGTTAACTTAACATCTGTATTGTATTTAGGATCATTGGCGTTAGAAACCATTCTTGGTGTGCCGATGATGTATGCCATTATTGGTCTGGCACTATTTGCGGTTATCTACTCGCTTTACGGTGGACTTTCAGCGGTTGCATGGACGGATGTTGTACAAGTTTTCTTCCTGATCCTCGGTGGACTTTTCACCACCGTACTTGCTGTTAGCTATATCGGTGGTGATGGCGGAATAATGGAAGGCTTAAGTAAGATGACAGCCGCCGCGCCAGATCACTTTAAAATGATCTTAGCAAAAGAAAACCCACAATTTATGAATTTGCCAGGAATTGCTGTGCTAATCGGTGGGCTATGGGTTGCTAACCTCTATTACTGGGGCTTTAACCAATACATTATTCAGCGTGCTTTAGCTGCTAAATCTATTAATGAAGCGCAAAAAGGTTTAGTGTTTGCCGCTTTCTTAAAACTGATTGTGCCTATTTTAGTTGTTGTGCCGGGGATCGCAGCTTTTGTTATCACAACCGATCCTACGCTGATGGCAGGATTAGGAACAATGGCACAGGAGCATATCCCAACCTTAGCGCAAGCGGATAAAGCCTATCCTTGGTTAACACAATTCTTACCTATTGGGGCTAAAGGGGTTGTGTTTGCAGCACTGGCAGCAGCTATCGTTTCTTCTTTAGCTTCCATGCTTAACTCTATCGCGACTATTTTCACGATGGATATTTATAAAGAATATATTGGGCCAAAATCCTCAGAAACCCGCTTAGTTAATGTGGGACGTATTAGTGCGGTGATTGCATTGATTATTGCTTGCTTTATTGCGCCACTGTTAGGGGGCATTGATCAGGCATTCCAATATATCCAAGAGTACACAGGTTTAGTGAGCCCTGGTATCTTAGCTGTATTCTTGTTAGGACTATTTTGGAAGAAAACTAATGCTAAAGGGGCAATTATAGGGGTTGTACTCTCTATTCCTTTTGCTTTATTCCTAAAATTAATGCCACTAGGAATGCCATTCCTTGACCAAATGATGTATACCTTTATTTTCACCGCGGTTGTTATTGGTTTGGTCAGCTTAACCTCAACGAAAAGTGATGATAGCGTAGGGGCGATTGTATTAACTGATGCAACATTTAAAACCCAAAGTGGGTTCAATATTGCTTCTTATATCATTATGATCATCCTCTGTGTGCTTTATGCTGTATTTTGGTAATTAGTAATTAATTTTATTTATCAATGTATTACAAAAAAAAGCAGAGCCAATAGCTCTGCTTTTTTGTCACTTCAATGCCTATTCAAATCTTCTTATCTTTGTTGCTCTAAATTGCTTTGATGCAGATTAAAAAATATCACTAAATTGCAAAAGAAAATTATTCTCACAGTCAATTGATTAAGATAATATTAATCATTCTCATTACTATAACCATTATTTGACTTCAGGGATTTGTTATGAAATTTAAAATAAGTGCTTTAACAGCCTGTATTTTAATGACTTCTTATTCACTACATGCACAAGAAGATAAAGTAGAACGATTAGTTGTATCAGCCTCAGGGTTTGCACAGCAACAAACAGATGCACCCGCTAGCATTACGGTAATCAACAAAGAACAATTAGAGAAAAAACCGATACACGATCTTGCTGATGCCGTAAAAGGGGTTGAAGGCGTCAGTGTGAATGGTAATGCAAATAAACAAGAAATTACTATTCGTGGCTTACCCGGAGAATACACACTGATTTTGGTTGATGGCAGACGTCAAAATAGTCGTGAATCACGCCCTAATGGGAGTGGTGGATATGAAGGTGGATTTATTCCTCCTGCGGATGCCATTGAACGGATCGAGGTAATACGTGGGCCAATGTCATCACTCTATGGCTCAGATGCGATGGGCGGTGTGATTAATATTATTACTAAGCCTGTTACTAAAGAGTGGCATGGTGCAGTTTCCATGGGGGGAACATTGCAACATAACCGTGACGCGGGAGATTCTATCAATGGTGATTTTTATCTTTCAGGCCCATTAATTGAAGATAAATTAGGTTTACAACTTTATGGTAGTAGCTACTTACGTGCAGAAGATAAAATTACGTATGGGCAAGGGCGTAACGATAATAAAAATATTACGGCCAAATTAGCTTTTACTCCTACAGATAACCAAACCATTTTATTAGAAGCTGGACGCAATTCGCTACAACGCACGACAACACCGGGTAAATCGATGAGCGAATTTACCAATCGTGGTGGACGTCTTGATAAAAACAAAATGCTAGAAACGAATAATGACCGTAACCATTGGGCATTAACTTATAAAAATCAGTTTGATATTTTGCACTCTGAGTTAAGTGTTTATCAAGAGCAAACCAAGCGTGTTCAAAAGACGGAAGGTGTAGATAAAGCGACAGGAAATAGCTACAAATATTATGAAGATCGCCGCCCTGAAATCACTAATACTGTTTTCGATGCTAAATTTACCGCATTCCTTCCTGATAATGTGATGACTTTTGGTGGTCAATACCAATATGCACGTTTAAAAGACGAATCTTCAGTCGGCGGTAAAGAGGTCAAACAATCTACGATCACCGCTGATCAAAAAGCGTTATTTTTAGAAGATGAATTTAGTGTCACTGATAATTTAGCCCTAACTGGGGGAATACGTCTTGATGATCATGAATACTATGGTAAGCACTGGAACCCAAGAGCATACGCGGTTTACCATTTAACCGACGAATTTACCATAAAAGGGGGGATTGCTAAGGCCTTTAAAGCCCCGAGTTTACGAGAAATTAGCCCTCAATATGGTACATCAACGGAAAAAGGGCGAGCGATTATGTATGGTAATCGTGACTTAAAACCTGAAACTTCGGTTAGCCAAGAAATTGGTGTTGGTTATGACAATGGTGATGGTTTTACCGCCAATGTGACCTTCTTTAATACAGAATTTAAAGATAAGCTTACCAACTACGATACCGGTGAAATCGATCCTATTACCGGATTAAAACTGTACCAATATGATAATGTGGGTAAAGCTAATATTAAAGGGATTGAAACCGCGGTTGCATTCCCTGTCGCTGATAATTGGCGAGTAAGTGCTAATTACACTTATATCAACTCTAAGCGTAAAAGTGATGACGAAAAATTAGGCTCTGGTGAATCATTAAAAGGTTATCCATTGGATATGACACCAAAACATAGCGCCAATGCGCGTGTTGATTGGCAATACGATGAAGCCACCAGTTTCTATGCCAATACTGCCTATACTGGTAAGCAAATTTGGGCGGCTCAACGAAATGGTTATACTGGCGCTCGTTATCGTAGTGGTTATACAACCTTTGATTTAGGAATGACCTATAACTTTAATAAAAATACCATGCTAAATTTAGCCGTATTGAATATTACTGATGAAACGGGTCCTGCGGTCAACGATAAAGGGGGGAACTGGGTCGTTGATGAAGGCCGTCGTTATTGGGCAAATATCAAATATAGTTTTTAATCTATCTCAATAAAGGTAAGCCTCATTTATTATGGGGCTTACTGCCATCATTTGATAATAACTTACAGAGTATCTGATTGATGAGAATACTAATGTTATGTGGAATGATAATGTTATCTTCTATTGTGCAAGCAAGACCTAATCAACAAGTTCCTCAACTCACACCACAAGTATCAACCTATTATCACATTATGGAAAAAGAGGTTGAGCATCAAGGAAAGCAGTATCGCTTTTTTCTTGCGATCCCCAAAAATACGCCTAAGACAACAGTGCTGTATAGTGTTGATGGAAATGCACAATTTCCACTTATTGTGAATGAAGCACTAGCGCAAGCGAAAAAGCCATTGCCTGTTATTGCAAGCCTAGGCTATGTAGGTGAAAAGGCCTATTTTATAGCGGAAAGAACTCACGACTATACCCCAAGAGTACATGGCGAAGCCTTTGCAAAAGGCGGTAATGCTGAACAGTTTTATCAGTTTATGGTAAGCCAATTAAAACCCTATGTACTAGCACAGGCGGCGCAAGAAAACATCACTATTACTGAGCAATCACTATTTGGACACTCCTTTGGTGGCGTGTTTACGCTATATGTATTATTTAACCATCCAGACGCTTTTCAACGTTATATTGCCGCTAGCCCATCTCTTTGGTGGGGAAAAGGTGAGTGGATCACTCAAGATAAATGGCAACAGATCCCCAATAATGTTGCGGTGACCATTACATTAGGTGAATTAGAAGAAACCCCTGATTTTTCTCAAATGAGCGAAGAGCAACGCTTGCGCTATCAAACGCGTAGTAGCTGGCTTACTCCTCGACAACTCTGTGATTATCTTACTGATGCCGGCAAAACATGCCAATTTTACCTCTTTACGGGTAAAGGACATGGCAGTTCAATCCCTGATGCAATCAAAACCGCTTTAGAACAAAGTACAGAATAAGCGTTGTTATTAACGGCTGTTTTATTTAATAAAATAGCCGCTATTCTGCTCTGTGCGCTGTTATCACAAAGGTTATAGATTATTCTCAATTTTAAAAAATAATTTGCGCCAAGGACTACTTTTTTACCGTGAAAGGACGATAATAACGGATAGGATAAATAAAATTACTCGCTAGCATTAGATTTTATAATTTTATTTATTTTTAGTAACGAGCTATATTCACGCACCCCTAACTTAGGGACGCCACCCACTGTTTTCATCACTATTGCTTTCATCTTTTCTAGATGAAAGGAGTGCCAATGTCTGGCTTCGAGAAAACAGCGCATGATTAACCGTTTTGATTGTGGAGACGAGGGTAGTGAAACAGAACACTACTTTGGTACGCAAAGGTGACAGTACATTAGTACCTGTCGCGGGTTTAACGGTATTTGCTATCGCATCAGGCTATTTAATGAGTTTAATTCCACTATCTATGGATAGTTTTGGTATTGATACTTTTTATGCTAGCTGGTTAGCAAGCATTTACTTTATTGGATTACTTATAGGTTCAGTGATGATCGAACCTATTATTGCAAAAATAGGGCATAGGCTCTCTTTTGTGCTGTTTTTATTGTTGTTAGCATTCACCGTGAGTATTTTGCCACTGTTACCTTATTTATCGGTATGGCTAGTATCTCGTTTTTTCGGTGGTATGGCGGTTGCGGGTATCTTTGTTGTAGTCGAATCATGGTTATTAATTGGTGATAATCCTAAAGAGCGAGCTAAACGCTTGGGCTTTTATATGACATCACTTTATGGTGGCACAACATTAGGTCAGCTTGCTATTGGTGCCATTGGTACGCAAGGGGCAATTCCTTTTATCGCGGTATTGGCATTGCTATTAATTGCAGTGTTACCTCCTTTGTTTTTTAAACAAGGACAACCCCAATGCCACGAGCATAAAAGTTTGTCACTTAAACAGATTAGCCGGCTGAATAAAGCTTCTTTAGTAGGTTGTATGGTTTCTGGCGTTGTGATGGGGAGTATTTATGGCATGATGCCATTGGCTTTAAATCAAGGACAATTTAACACCGACCAAATTGGGGTGTTGATGGCAGCAATTATTTTAGGTGGTATGGTTGTTCAGCCTATTATTAGCAAATTGTCGGTGATGATGAGTAAAACCCTATTATTAGCCATGATGTGCTTAGTTGGGGTATTTGCGATGGGCATGACTTATCTGTCTAATGACTATGTGGTGTTAATTATTGCATTAGCTTTATTAGGAATGTCATCTTTTGCACTTTATCCTATTGCCATCACATTAGCTTGTGATCATGTTAATGCGAGCTATATTGTGGCAATTACTCAGGTGATGTTATTAAGTTACAGCGTGGGTTCAGCAATGGGGCCATTAGGCGCAGGTATGTTTATGTCACAAGCAAGTAACGGCATTATGAACTTTTTCTTTGTCGTGTTATTAGCGACAGCTGTATATATGTTATTTGCCAGTTTACGACGCAAAAGCCATATTGTGCTTAACTAATTGCGTTAAACACTTTCATTCTTTGATATCAACCGAGTTGCTTTTAAGAGTAACTCGGTTTTTTTTATTGATGCGTCATGGTTAATTAAGATCCTTCTCATATTTTTACCCCACTATTTAGCAAATGATAAAGTCATTAAATAAAGATGATTTTAATTATCATCGATTGATACAACATGGAAATAATTCTTTGAAAATATTCATATTTAGCTTTATCTCTCTGATTATCTTACCCATTTCTGTTTCCCAAGCGATAACACCGACACAAAATAAACAGCTGGTGGCTTATGCAACGGATCTACCTAGAGCCGTTATTTATGATCCAGCCTACCGTAAAATTAATTATCCTAATGGTGATGTGCCTGCTCATTATGGGGTGTGTAGTGATGTGATTATTCGTAGTTACCGAGGAATTGGCATTGATTTACAAAAATTGTTACATGAAGATATCAAAGCCAATTTTGCACTTTACCCTAGTAAGCGTATCTGGGGACTTAGTCGACCTGATACTAATATTGATCACCGCAGAGTACCCAATTTGGAAGTTTTTTTCTCGCGTAAGGGAAAGGTGAAACCTATTAGCAAAGAGGCGTCAGACTACTTGCCTGGTGATATTGTTAGCTGGCGCTTAGATAATGGGCGTCCTCATATTGGTCTCGTCATAGACAAGAAAAGCAGTGATAATCAGCGCTATTTAGTGATGCATAATATTGGTTTTGGACAAGTCGCTGAAGATGTTTTATTTTCGTGGGAAATAACCGGTCATTACAGTTATTAAAATTAGATTTAAATAGAATATAAAAATATTTACTAATAACGAGTAATAGCAAAATAAAAAGAAAGTTAATTAATATAATATTAATAGACGCCCATACTAAAAATAATTATTTTGGTATGGGCGTCTATTTCTGGGGGAGAATATTTTCATCAGAAATATTCATAATTAGTCCTCTAAGCCACCGAGTAACATACTGACAACGGCAACGGAACAAATAAGGGAAAGGAAAAGAATGAAAAATGAGCTACTGATCATAGTGACCTCCTAATTTATTGCTATTTTTAAATAAAAAACCTCACTAAATACACGTTATTAATTGATTACTCTCTATACTAGATGATTTATAAATAAAGTCAAACTAACCTATTATTTTATAATGCTATTTTTGGTGAAAATTCTTTATTTTATGCAAAGAAGTGCAAAATTGTGATCAAAGAGACTCAGGAGGGGCTAGCCCCTCTGATGTTCTACGCAGAATGCGGTAGAGAAATATTAGGAAGAGGAGGAAGCCCAAAAGCGGCTCTTGCCCGATCGCAAGCTTCATTTTTTACGCCATTAGCCCAAGATTGTTCAAACTCACGGCAAGGGGATGGTCTCTGTTCATAAATTGCACAACTCACGCATTCACCAACTTCACCAATCAATTTTTCACAGCGTGGTTGTTTCTCATTAGTTCCTTTCATACATGATAGAAAAGGGGTTAAGGGTTCGGTAAATTCGTCAGGAACAACACCACCACCACTTTTCATTTCAGCCCAATAGAAAGAGACTCTAAAATAGGCGCAACATGCACCACAATGCATACAGGGATTATCCTGCATATAAATAAAATCGTTAGAATGTTTGCTCATACCAGATACCGTTTTATCTGACCTTAAAGTAATATAAGAAGTTTTTGAAAATCGTTTTCACTTAAGAGAAGCAACAAAGAAAGAAAGAGAAACAATGCCTCTCTTAGCTAGCTATTATGCGCTGAATGAAAATATTTTTTCAAGAGCAATATTTGCTTTTTGTAGTCAAATTTCTACTAATGCAGTGCATAATATGGGATGTGGTAATTTATTGAATGATATAACTTAATCTTGCCGTGAATTACTGGTTAGTACTTAATAATAGCAATCAATTATTTTGATTGTTTTTTGTTCGACTGATGCGGGGCTCTACAAAACAAAAAACCTCATTTCGAAATGAGGTTTTGAAAATTTTCATTTATTTTATCAGCAACTATTTTTTATTCTTTAAAATGGCCCCTTAAAAATAAATAACGCACCCGCACCAATTAAAATAAAACCGATAAAGTGGTTAAGTGTGAAACTTTCACCTAAATAAGTCACCGAAAAAACAGCAAAAATGGTTAGTGTGATGACTTCTTGAATGGTTTTTAATTCGGCTGCGCTGTAATAGTTGTGGCCGATACGGTTTGCAGGAACTGCAAAACAGTATTCAACAAAAGCGATTAACCAACTGAGTAAGATCACTATAATTAACGGCTTGTTACCATATTTTAAATGGCCATACCAAGCAAAAGTCATAAAGATATTGGAAATTATCAGCAGAATAATGGGGGTAAATTTATACAACATATTTGTCATACCACCAGAGGTTTTAAAGGGAGAAAGTAGCAAAAAATCAGCGATGAGATTACTGCAAAACGCTTTGTTTTGCTATTGACATCAAGTAAAAAAAGTCTATTTTTTTAGATCTATTGCTAAAAATAGAACTTCAGAGGATCAAAAAAAATTGACTTAAATCGAGAAAAAACACTAAACCTGATTTTTTGTATATTATCCTCTCAGTAGATAAATATAACGCTTACTAAGATTATTATTAAAACACCTTTTTTTATAAAAAATACTAATAAAATAGATAGATTTAAAGACTTATTAATTATAGTTTTACTTCTTATTAAGATTTATTTTCTACACTTAATGCGACATATCCTAAATTTGTGTTTTCGCACTAATAGATGTGGTGTTAATTCTTTAATACCTTATATTTGACAGTCAAATTTAGTAAAAAATTTATTATTGGGAGCCAACGTGAAGATAGGTACGCTTTTAATTTCTTACAGTTTACTCACAATGAGTTTGCTCTCTTTTTCCTCCTTTGCTCAAGTAAATCACGATCCCCTGACCAAATGTTATGAGTTGTCAACAGATGCAAGCCAAACAACCATTAAAGCTTGTCTATTAGATGAACTAAGATTATCTGAAGAGCAGTTGAATGTTATCTATAATAAAAGCAAAGGCGACCTTGAAGATAGTGACTTTATCGCGGCTAAAAGTGCTATTGATGCATTAGTCAGTTCACAAGAGCAGTTTATTCTTTTTAGAAGTAGTGAATGCCAACGTCAATCTGCTTTAATGATGGGGGGCAATGGTGCTGATGAAGTACTGCTGGCTTGTGAAATAAAATTAAATCAATGGCGAGCTAAATTATTACTCACTAATTAAGCCATAAATACAAAACACCTGTATAAAAGGTGTTTTGTATTTGGGTCAATCCGTTGACCATGACGTTAAGTTATTTGGTTATCGTTTTTATATTGTTTCGTTTAAACTAACAATCTTCAATAATAAGATAAGCGGCATGAACTGGGCCATGAACTCCCCATACTTTGATTAATTCAATATCAGCCGTTGAGCTTGCACCACCAATTAAATTGATACATGAAGGCATTCTGATCCCATCTTGTGCCATTTTGTGTAAACGCTCTGCAAGTTGAGCCACTCGCGGTAAAATGTCACTTTTGCGTAAAATAACAATCGAGGTTTCAGGTAACAGGCTGACAGAACGCCCTTTTTCCGGAGAAGAAAACAGCACAATCCCGCCAGATTCTGTTAATCCCGCTTCCGCAAAGACAATCCCTATTTGAGAACGCTCAGCATGAATAATATTTTCATGACCGAGTTTAGGATCCCAAATATAAGTTTCATATTTTTCACTAATAGCTTGTGTTACACCAAGTGCATTTAAGCGCTCATCACCACTTATTATCACTGAGCCTTGACAATCATAGCTTTCACAAAGCGCTATTAAGCTATTTATCACTTGTTCTGGTTTAGTGATAACGCATCTTACTTGCTGGGTTTGTGCAAAATCAGTAAATTCTTTGCATAATTCATCTTGGGTTAAATTTGTTAAGCGTGTTTTAGCTAAATTATTAATAGGGGGATCTTGTGGTTTTGGCGTATGCGTCACCTCACGTCCTAATTTTTGAGCAATAGTTTGCAGAAACTCAGCACGATTTTGTTCGTTTAACATATTATTTTTTTCCTTCTGCTTTGTGGCGCTTAAACCAACTACGGAAACTATAACCATCGGGTTTTGGGAGATCACGTGATGCCATCCAATCATTGAGTACACTTATCTTGATTGGAGTTGAGCCATTTTTGATCATCAAGCCCGCCATCTTAGCCCCTACATTCATGCCAACTTTCCAAAGCGTGGGGTGCGCATTAATGTAATTAAACATACCGGTTACACGACGCTCAGCTTTTGGTGTTAAACCACTTTCCGCCATGACTCGACGATGTTTAAGGATCAATTGTGCTAAAGGGATTTTGACCGGACAGACCACATTACATGCATTGCATAATGAGCAGGCATAAGGTAAGTCATGAAAATCTTTATAGCCTCCTAAGAGTGGCGAAATAACTGCACCGATAGGGCCGGGATAAATAGAGCCATAAGCATGACCACCGATATTACGATAAGCAGGACAGGTGTTTAGACAGGCTCCACAACGGATACAGCGTAGAATATCTTTAAATTGTGAGCCTAAAATTTCAGAGCGACCATTATCGACAATCACTAAATGAAATTCTTCAGGGCCATCAACATTACCCGCTTCACGAGGTCCAGTTACCCAAGTGTTATAACTGGTTAGGCGTGAGCCAACCGCACTACGACATAACATCGTGATCAGCGGATCGACTTCTTCAAAAGTAGGTGCAACACGCTCCATTCCCATAACGGCAATATGGGTTTTAGGTAATGTGGTCGTCATCCGTGCATTACCTTCGTTAGTTACTAAACAGACTGAGCCCGTTTCTGCAACCGCAAAGTTACAACCTGTGACTCCAATATCAGCAGAAAGAAAATCTTGTCGAATACGTTGCCTGATAAAAAGGGTCATATCTTCAGGGGTTTCACTACCTTGATAACCTAGTTTTTCATTTAGCACTTTACGTATTTGGTAGCGATCTTTATGGATCGCCGGTACAACAATATGAGAAGGGGGATCGTTATCCAGTTGCAGAATATATTCACCAAGGTCGGTTTCGATAATCTCAATACCTTCATTTTGTAAGGCTTTGTTCATACCGATTTCTTCGGTTACCATCGATTTTGATTTAACGATTTTCTTGGCATTTTTCTGTTTGGCAACGTTACAAATATAGCGTGTCGCATCTTCTGCCGTTTTGGCAAAATAGACATGACCGCCGTTTTCAGTCACTTTTTCTGATAATTGATAAAGATAAGCGTCTAAGTTTTCAAGAACATGGTTACGGATTTGTTCTGCGCGATCACGCCACGCTTCCCAATCACCTAACTCCTTTACCATTATTTGGCGATTGGCTCCAATGCGCTCTTGTGCCATAACAACGGCGTTACGCATAATGGTATCATTCATTTCATGCGCTAAGCGTGGTCTAAAATCGATATTACTGGTTTTAATAGACATTGCAGCCCCCTTATTGACTCATTAAAACTTGTGCAATATGCAGCACTTTGACAGGACGCTTTTCACGACTTAAACGGCCTTGAATATTAATTAAACAACTGGTATCTGCACCAATGACGTAATCAGGGCTGACTTCCATGATATGTTTTACTTTTTCAGTGACCATTTCACCGGAAATTTCTGACATTTTTACTGAGAAGGTGCCGCCAAAACCACAACAAGTTTCTGAATTGGCGAAAGGTAACATTTCGAGTCCTTCAACATGTTTTAATAAGGTTAAAGGTTCACTAACAACCCCTAACTTTCGCGTTAAACTACAAGAGGGATGATAAACCGCTTTACCCGCAAGGCGGGCGCCAACATCAACCACACCTAAGGTGTTGACGATAAAGCTGGTAAGATCAATTAAACGATCGGCCACACCTTGGGCTCGAAGCGCCCATTGAGGCTCATCGGCAAGATAGCTGGGATAGCCTTTAATCGCATAAGTGCAAGAGCCTGCGGGGGAAATAATCGGATAATCATTAACTTCTAATGTCTCAATTAACGATTTCATCGCGGGTTTTGCATCATTAACATAACCGCTATTAAGTGCTGGCTGACCACAGCAACCCTGGCGCTCTTGAAATAATACTTCGCAACCTAATTTTTCGAGCAATAATACGGTATCTCGTGCCGAATCTGCTTTTAGCACATCACCAAGACAGGTTGCATAAAAATTAACTTTCATTCACCGAACTCCAAAACATCGCTCAGATGTTGTCATTTTTATTTAAGATAAAATTCTTATTGGTTATTTTTCTTTATTTTCGTTATGTCAAAGCGATAGGTGATAGCCAAGATAAGCCATCACTTATCTTGTATAGTTAATTCATTAGGTGATAAATAATGCCGATTTTGGCACCTAGAATGATGATATAGGCAATACAATATTTTAATGTTTCTCGCATAATGGCACTGCTTTGCCCATCCATTTTGGTCGCCGAAACGGCGATCGCGATGCTTTGTGGTGAAATCATCTTACCGCCAGTCGCCCCAGAGGTATTAGCCGCTGCGAGAATAAAGGGATCAACATGGAGTTTTGCCGCGGCACTGGTTTGAAGCTTGCCAAATAGTACGTTAGAGTTTGTATCGCTTCCGGTTACAAACGTTCCTAGTGCACCAATGACTGGGGCAATAAAGATAAATCCAGCGCCAGTAAAGTTAACTAATGTTTCCGCAATGCTACCAATCATGCCACTGAAATCCATTACCGTTGCCATCGCAACAATAGCCATAATGGCAATAATGGAGTTCTTTAATTGAATTGTGGTTTTTACTAATACAGAAAAGAGCGTTGAAAGGCTTGCACCTTGAATAGTGCCACCAACAAAACTCGCTAAAATAATCAATACCCCAGGCGTACTTAACCAAGCAATAGTTTGATATTCAGTTTGAGTATCACTTAATACAAAAGGAATTTTAGTTGCAATAGTTCCTACTGCGGTTTGGATTGTAGGGAATAGCGGAGAGCAGGCTAAGATAAAAATAAAAGTAAACAGATAGATAGAGCTAGCGACTAATAGCTCTTTAGCTGAGTGTTTTGTTGGCTGTTTACTTTTATCATGGCCTGTTTTCATGCGTTTAGCCAAGAAAATAACCACAATCAGACTGACTAGGCTTCCTGCAAAGGCAGGTAATTCCGCACCTAAATTAGCTGCGACAATATATTGAGGGATTAAGGTGCTGATCCCACACATTAAAGTAATAAAGCCGACACCTTTAATGGCTTTAATACCACCACCAGCAATAGCAACAATGACAAAAGGTAATAGAATATTGAATAAACCAAGTTGGATAATAATGGTTTTACTTAACACCAATACATCAAGGCCGGTATTTTGTGCCAAAATAGACACTGGAATACCAACGGCACCAAATGCGGTAGGTACCGTATTTGCGACTAGTGAAGCGACGGCTGCTTTAAAGGGATCAAAACCTAGTGCGATTAAAATACCGATAGGAATAGCAACTGCTGTACCATAACCTGCAACTGCTTCTAAAAAACCGCCAAAACACCAAGAGATAAGTAAAACTTGTACGCGTTTATCATCGCTGATCCCCGCTAATACGTCTTTTAATACCTCCATTCCTCCTGTTTTTAGCATTAGGTTATAGCTGTAAATAGCCGCCAGAATAACGATAATAATCGGCCATAACCCCTTTACCGCACCATAAAGTACAGATACAGAGGCAAATTGTAGGGTGTTATTCCAATGAAAAATAGCGAGAGCCACAGTGATAATTAGCGAAACGAGGACAGCGTGATGAACGGCCGATTTCATTTTTAAAATCATAAAAATCAGAACGGCTAAAGGAACAATTCCCAGTAAAAATGATAGATAGTCTGACATAATTATTTTTATCCTTAAGTTTGCAATTTTTTATCGTTTATCACTGCACCGGCAAACCTATTCATTCGTCATTTATGTTTTGTGTAGGGCACTTAGTTTGATGGTTTTCTATTTTGCTGAAACGATAAATCATAAAGAAAAAAAGATAGTTACCTAAAGAAATAATATAAGCATTCGTTACTTAAACTATTGTCAGGTTAGGTTGTGGGCTATTGTAGGAAAAATTTAGAAAGATGTAATAGAATAAAATCAATTGTGTGACAAATATAAAAAAAATCTATTTTTGTTACTAACTAGTTATTATTTGTCTTGTTTTTTGACTTTTATCAATGTAATTAATTTATTGTTATTGTTATCAAGATGATTTTTGATAGTAAAAATAGAGTTTTTTATTACTTATACTGGTAACTTGTTCGATACATTAAAGCCTAACTTAGCTTTTTTTATTGGTATCCGGCTCATTCGACACCTATAAAACATAAATTTTTCTAATGTTTTTTGTCTGTGTTATAAAAATCAGTTTTATAAATCAAAGTACGTTACCATTTAATATATTTATTATTGATATTAATTATTTTTTATATTTTATCTTTCATTATAATTAATAAATAATAATGTTTTATTTTTAATTTTATATAGAGATTAATTCTTTTTATTTTTAATTTTAAAAGTTTTTTATTTTAAGATTTTTTATTTATTTTTTTGTGGAAAATAAAGATGATAAAAAATAAACGCTAATTTATTTTATATTGCTTTGTTCCAATAAATAAGAATATGATTAATGTTAGATATATTAGTCATTCAGAATTCATAAAGAAAAGATAATATTATACAAATTGTTTAGTTGACACTTTACTATCAGTGATGAAGTTCTTTTTTATGTTACATTATGATATTACTAGTATAATAGGTAAATTATTTGTATTACAAATCAGTGTGATAATTAATATTTAAACAAGTGATTAGATAAGAATGCTGTAAATATTGAATGGCTAGTAAATATAGCTAAAGTTAAAATAGTGATCGAGATCTGCTTTTTTCTTAATAAAAAATCGTCATATATACCAAAAAAAGGGATGTCTTATTATTACTCTCTATTTTTAATGGTGACTAAGACGACTATTGTTAGGGTATTAACAAAGGGGAAATAATACATACACTAGAAAATTGTCAGCATATCATTTTCACTCACTTATCTGTTTTTCCGCTTATTATTATTTCTTTGTTATCGGGTGCAAGTAGCGAAAATTTCTGCCACTTAACAATCAGGTTTATTCTGTTTTTGCTGCTTGTTTTTTCTACAGACTTTGACGCTTGTTTATTTGAAATCGCGTTAAGTACGATCGCTTATAAAGTCTGAGAGTTTGAAAATAACGCCCATAAAAAGCAAGATCAGCTGATAAAAATCTTTATCGTTGATAAATAATCTCATAAGTTATGTTAGCAATGTTTTAGGATTTAACATTTGAGGTTATTTTATGCTCAGAGTGAAAAATAGCCATGTTGTTCATAAAAAGCATCTGTATGGTGATTGTGATTAGCAGTGTTGAACAGCGATTAAATCAAAAAGCAATCAAACTGCGACTCATTATGAATCGCAGTTTGAGATTATATTGAGCTATTTACGCTTATAAAGAATTAACGCAACATTCTGAGGAGAACGATTTTTTTATTTTGATTTGTGAATAGACGAGAAGCAGGCCAATAACGCCTACCAGTGCCGCGGTTAAAGGCACAATGTTATAACTGTATTTTAATGCGATACCGCCGATGATGGCTCCGATAGCATTACCTAAATTAAACGCACCTATATTTACCGATGAAACTAAGGCGGGTGCATCATGGGCGATTTGCATTGTTTTAATTTGTAACGCGGGAACAAGTGCAAAGCTTGAGATACTCCAAATAAAAATAGTCGCCACTGCCAGATACACATTATTGGAAACTAACGGCAAAACTGACATAGAGCCGATAAGTAGGATGAAGAAAAGGATTAATGTTTTTTCGATACCGTAAGAAGATAGTTTTCCTCCTAAGTAATTCCCGATAGTAAATCCTAGACCAATAATAACTAATACCACAGCGACATGGCTTTCAGATATATGAACGGTATTGGTTAAAAAAGGAGCAATGTAGGTATACAAGGCAAAAAGTGCAGAGGCACCAAATACGGTTGTTAATAGTGCTAATACAACGGGTAAGCGAGTAAGAACACCCAGTTCATATTTAATATTAGGCTTATTTCCTTTAGGCATAACAGGTAAAAACATTAATAATCCGATTAGGGTAATAAAACCCAGACCTGAAATTAATATAAAGGCTAATCTCCAGCCATATTGTTGTCCAATCCAAGTGACTAAGGGTACACTGACTAAATTAGCGATAGTCAATCCCATAAACATAGCAGCGACGGCAGAGGCTTGTTTATGTTTTTCAACTAAACTGGCAGCAACGACAGAGCCGATACCAAAAAAAGCACCATGATTTAGGCTAGTGATCAACCGAGCTATCATTAAGCTCCAATAACTATCTGCTTGTGCGGCTAATAGATTTCCTGCAATAAATAATAATAACAATAATCCCAATGCATGACGTTTGGTTAATTTGCCAAGACTTAATGTCATAATAGGTGCACCAATCATCACCCCAACAGCATAACCAGTAATTAATCCACCTGCGGTTGCTATGGAAATA
Source organism: Proteus sp. G2675 (assembly GCF_963886535.1). Classification (NCBI taxonomy): domain Bacteria; kingdom Pseudomonadati; phylum Pseudomonadota; class Gammaproteobacteria; order Enterobacterales; family Morganellaceae; genus Proteus; species Proteus sp. G2675. Next base: position 192,057 of record NZ_CAWPCB010000035.1, on the reverse strand, counting down.
CTCAGTCCATTAGCAATATTAGGTAGCAATCCCATAGGTGTAAATTCGGTGGCTCCTATGGCAAATGCTCCTGTAGCGAGGGCAAATAAAGGAAAAAATGCTTTCATTATTGTTCCTAGTAAAATAGCGTATAAAGGTAATGTTAAATTGGTAAAAAGTTTAATTAGCGCTAGATAGGCAATAAAGTAGACAATAAACAATAGACTTTTGCGATAAAAGCAATAATCCACTTTATTGAAATACACAGTGATTAATGGCTACTTTTTTAGCATTTTTAACTTATTGTTGGTTTATTCTGTTTCGATAAAAGTGATTAATACTGCAGTGTCTCTTTTTGGTGATTTTTTGCCCTGAAGTGCATCCGTTTATTTTCTGTTAAAATAGCTCATATTAAATATTCAGTAGTAAGAAAATTAGGAGTAAATATGAATATTCTACTTATTAACGGTGGACAAAAATTTGGGCATTCTGCAGGACAATTAAACCGTACATTACATGATATCGCTCTGGCACATTTGGCGACATTAGGGCATCAGGTAAAAGAAACACAAATTGAAGAAGGCTATGATATCAACGAAGAGATAGAGAAATTTATCTGGGCTGATACTATTATTTATCAGATGCCGGGCTGGTGGATGATGATGCCATGGAAAGTGAAAAAGTATATGGATGAAGTTTATACTTATGGTCACGGCAAACTATATGAAAACGATGGACGTACTCGTCATGATCCAAGCAAACAATATGGTAGCGGGGGATTGTTGCAAGGTAAGCAATATATGATCTCCGTGACTTGGAATGCCCCTATTGAAGCTTTCAATGAATTTGGTAATTTCTTTGATGGGCGAGGGGTTGATGGTGTCTATTTTGCTTTTCATAAATCACAACAATTTCTTGGTTTATCTCAGCTGCCTACTTTTATGACCAACAACGTCATTAAAGAGCCTAATATTGAGAAAGATATTGTAGAATATAAAGCACATCTAACCAAAGTCTTTGGCTAAAAATTAAACGGCTCAAAAGGAGTGTTATATGCGCTATATCATTATCTTTTTGAGCCTCATTTTATATGGATTTAATCTTATGGCTTATTCAGAACAAACGCTGGTATTTATCCGTCATGGTGAAAAGCCTGATAATGATAGCGGACAATTAAGTTGTCAGGGATTAAATCGTGCGCTAGCACTACCTAATCGATTGATAACACAATTTGGTCAGCCTGATGCGTTATTTGCTGCAGCACCAAAACAAAATAAACTTGGAAATTCATTACGCTCTCTTCAAACTTTAACACCTCTTGCGGTGAAAACATCACTGCCAATCCATTTAAATTACCATGCCAAAGAGATAGACCCATTACGTAATAAACTGCTGAGTGAAGAATATCAGAATTCAGTCATTTTTATTGCTTGGGAGCATGATAATTTAGTTAAAGTAGTAAGGGATATTATGGCGCAATTTGGTGGTGATCCAAAAGCTATTCCTAAATGGGAAAGTGGTGATTTTGATAGTATCTATATATTAAAAATAATCAAAGAAGCAGATAAGAAAAAAGTGCTCTTTGAGCAACAGCATCAACAGCTAAATGATGTGCCTAAACAGTGTCCTTAGGCTGAAAAATGCAATATAGCATTGTCATATATATTAAAATAAGCTCGATTAATCATTTCCATATGGTTTAATTTATTGCTACCTATTTTATTTTTTATTCAAAAACTATTCTTTTATTATCTGTTTATTACCATTGTTAGGTTTATTTTAAGTAAAAATACTTAAAATCCTAATTGCCGTGTTGGTTTACTTCCCTGTTTAGTTTACTCGATAAAGTATCCTGTTGATCATTGTGAAGTAATATTGTTATTTATCATTTGAATGATTTTAAATATATCCGATAATTAAAATGTTCTAATTTTTATTACTAGGTAATAATACGAATATTTTTACTTTATTCATATAATAGATAACTATTTTGTTATCAGTTATAGCCATTGAATAAAGTGGGGACACTATATTAAGCAACCAGAGGTAATATGTTACTACAAACCATTTTAGCAGCGCTGGGCCCTATTATCTTAGGGCTTTTAGTTGGCTGGCTTTCCGGTAAATATGGATTTATTAAAAGAGAGTATTCACAAGCCTTTGCTGATTTTGTCGTTAAAATTGCTCTGCCTTTTTCACTCTTTTTAGCGGCAACCCAAGCTTCTCCGTCGGTTTTCTTTAATATCGACTATCTATTAGCTCTCGCGGTAGGATTAATTGTTTCTTATCTTATTGGTTTTTTAGGCGGCAAGTTCTTTTTTAAACATGATAAAAAGAACTCAGCAATGCAGGCATTATCGGTTTCATTTCCTGATATGGCTTATTGTGGACCACCAGTATTACTGGCAACAGTCGGCTCATCTGGTTTGATTGCTATGGTGGTGGGAAATTTGATCTACACGGTAATTATTTTACCTTTTACTATCATGATCATTAGTGGTGCCAAACAAGGAAAAAGCATTTTACAGTCATTGCTTAATGCTATCTCTCAGCCATTAGTTTTCCTGCCTATTTTGGGGGCTATGCTAGCTATTTTCGGCGTTAAGCTACCAGAGATTTTACAAAACTCAGTGAATGAAATAGGGAAAACATCTGGTGGTGTAGCATTATTTTTCTTAGGACTATTAATTTCAGGGCTCAAACTCAAAGTTAATACTGAAATTGTTTTTAATGTGATAATAAAGAATGTTGTACAAGGGGCATTAATTTTAGGAACGGGATTTGCACTTGGATTAGAAACTGAATTATTAAAAGCCGTCTTTCTAATTGGTGTATTGCCTACTGCAACAGCGGTGCCTGCTTTAGCTATTACAAATAAGGCCTATGCTGATATGGCAACGGGCACTGTATTATTAAGTACGCTATGTTCATTACTTTCTATTATTGGTGGTATCACTATTGTAGAAATGATGTAATTTTTCTAAGTATATTTACTTGGAAAAGGGTAATTAATAATAACGATGCAAATAAAAAATAAAACAGACCTTTAATTTCCGGTCTGTTTTATTTTTATCGGTAAGATATAACTAAGGGGTTTCTAATTTTAATATCTTAGCCGTTGATGCACGAATATTACGACAAGCATCGGCATCTATTTTGAGATCAATACCATAAGTTGGAATAATCGTTTTAAGACGATCTTCCCAACCCTCATTTTCAAGTTGCTGTTTAAAGCAAGATTTAATGATATTGATGGCAATAAATGCTGCTGTAGAAGCGCCAGGTGATGCCCCCAATAACACTGAAAATGATTTATCTGCGCTACTAATTAGCTCAGTACCAAACTCTAATACGCCATGATGTTTAGCTGCGGGTTTAATAATCTGCACTCGTTGACCTGCAACAGCTTCTTGCCAATCCTCATGTTGAGCCTGAGGATAGAACTGTTTAAGCATTTCAAATTGATGTGCTGACGTTTGTAATACTTGACCAATTAAATATTCAGTTAATGACCAGTTATCTTTCGCGACATCTAGCATAGGTTCAATATTGCTGGGGCGAATTGACTCAAATAAATCTAAATAGGAGCCGTGTTTTAAAAATTTACTTGAAAATCCAGCATAAGGGCCAAAGAGTAGGGAGCGTTTACCTGCAATAATACGAGTATCAAGATGGGGGACAGACATCGGTGGTGAGCCTACATCTGCTTTTCCATAAACTTTGGCATGATGGCGAGAGCTGATTTTATCTTCATCACAACGTAGCCAAATACCACTAACAGGGAAACCACCGTAGCCTTTACCTTCTGGAATACCTGATTTTTGGAGTAAATCGATAGCGCGTCCACCGGCACCAACAAATACATATTTAGCTGTAATGAGGTATTTATCATGGGTGGTGAGATCTTTAACTTCGATATTCCAACCACCAGTCTCATTTCTTTTGATATCAATAACATCATGTTTATAGTGCAACTCAAAATTATCTTGTTGAGAAAGTTGCTTAACTAATAGATGTGTTAATGCGCCATAATCGACATCAGTACCAGTAGCTACTCGGGTGACAGCAAGCTGTTGATTCGGATCACGCCCTTCCATAATTAATGGCGCCCAATCTTCAATTTGCTGTTTGTCTTCACTGTATTGCATATTTTCATAACAGTGATTGGCAGACATTTGGCGATAGCGTTGATGAAGGAATTTAACGTTATCTGCACCCCAAACAAAACTCATATGAGGGCAAGCATGAATAAAATCACGCGGATCGGCAATTTTTCCTTTTGTTACTAAATAAGACCATAATTGGCGCGATAAATCGAACTCGGTGTTCACTTCTAACGCTTTACTGATATTAACGGTGCCGTCAGGATTTGGTGGCGTATAATTTAGCTCACAGTTAGCAGCATGTCCTGTTCCCGCGTTATTCCATGAGTTAGAGCTTTCTTGACCACAATCATTAAGTCTTTCAAACATTGCGACTTTTAAATTAGGCTCTAGTTCTTTCAGAAGTGTGCCAAGTGTTGCACTCATAATGCCAGCACCAATGAGCGCGACATCTACATGTTCACTAATAGTTTTATTCATACAGACCCCAATTACTTAGTTGTTTTGGTAGGTTTAAAACATAATCCTGCATCTTCTTTGTAAACAACATAAGCTCGTCGCCAAGGTTCATCATCCATAAGACGCCATTTATGACCAGTGCCACTGTTATCTTGCGCTAACAACACATCACCGGGTTTAATGATAAAAGTTGAGCCATCTTTTGTTTCAAACTCTAATGTTCCTGATAACGTAATAACATAACGAGGAACGGGATCTTGATGCCAATCATATGAACCACCTGAAGTTGTTTCTCTAAACGATAACTCTGAAACAGCAATTGGCAAACTTTCACTATCGCCTCGTGAACTATCCTTAAATTCGATGATACCTTCTTCAAATAAAGAGTTACCATCTTCTCCGGTCCATAAGCGAACACATCGTATCATTTCGTCAAACTCCTTTAATATTTTGATACTTAAAATTTGATATTAGTTTAGTATAGATAACTTTCTTATTATTTCTTCCAATCACTATCACAATTAGGCGTTTTTATTACTAAAATAATCGTAGCAGTAATTAAATAATATAGTTGATTATTATAGCTATTTAGTCTCTAACTTTAAGGGGAAGGTTTATTTTTATTGATGTGATATATAGATATGTTTGTGTTTTGTTTTTATTGAAAATAATTCGCTAAAAGATATTTTTTAAAGTTAATTATTTTTGGTTGTTGTGTCATATTTTAAGTATTAATACTGATAATTTATATTAATAAAAATAGTTAGAGTGCAGAGTTTGGATTAACGAAAATAGAGATATTTCCTCACGCTTTTGACGAAAGAGGGGGATTCTTTTTTTGTTATCGTTATAGTAATTACTCTCTTATTGGCATGTGATTAAGTTTAGCTGAAGGGTTGATTGGCGGTTTTTAGGTATCAGCACGATCAGTACACAGCATTATAGATAAGTTGATAACACAAGATAATCACAATAAAAATTAACATATATTATATTGTGATTATCAATGATTTTGAAATTTAGACACCAAAGTTAAAAGTAAAAACAGCTTCACCTATATAATCAATTCTATCAGTTAAATCGATATTGTTTTGTGCCAATTTTTTTCTTGATAAAATATACGCATACCTACTTTCGTTATAAGCTCCTATTTGTATTTTTGCATTAAACACTTTTCCAGCTATAAGTTTTAAATTGTTTTTATCAACCTGGGCTTGAGGTTCACTAGTTAACGCTGTTAAGGTATCTTTAAAAATAGTTGCAGACGATCCAGTCCAAATCTTATCAGCCACTCTTCCTAAATAAGCTCGTTTATTATCAACTTTGATATCAATGACATCAATTATATATCCACCAATCTCTTGTTCTGTATTTTTTGCATTAACTAATCCAAAAACGCTAATTTTCGCTGAATCTGTTGAACTTGTTTTATAAGTATCTGATACCTTAAGTGTTAAATAATTGCTTGCGTCACAGGATATTTTGATATTGGCACTCTTAGCTCCTAGTGCGTAATTTTCCTCAGCAGGAATAAAAGAGGGGGATATTACACCATAATCAATAATAATATCATTATCACCAGCATTAACGGTGCAAGTAGGGGGAGTAATATCACCGTTTATTTTTAAGTTAGCGCCTGGTGGAGTAGCTAATGCTGGTGTTGACATTACAATCAGCGTAGCAAGACTAAATAGCAATTTTTTCATATAGCCATTCCTTTTTATAAATTTAAAAATATAAATAATACTCTATAATACACAATCTATAATTTTATTTAATTACAAATTGATATATTTTTAATTTATCTAATTAAGATATTCTTAAAGTGATTGTTATTTTATATTTATTCTATTTTTAAACTGTAGCTATCCAATTATCATAGATATTACTAAAGATAAAAATAATTTTTATCTTTTTTAGAGTAAGTGTAGAGTAATTTTAAAAATTAAATTGTTATTTTTTTGATGATGGTAAGTTAATTATTTATTAATATTTGTTCTTTATAGATAACTCTATTTATATTTGTAGACGAACCATGATTAAGGACTATTCGAGTATCGCTTTCAACCATAAAAGTAGATATTTTATCTTGATTTGCAGCTACACCATTTCTATTACTCAGTCTGCGGTCTTCATATCGGTAAATAAGGTACTGCCTTGCGACTGGTGGCTGTCGGTGTGGGTTTCGCTTTTCGACGGTTGGCATTAGTGCGCAGTTGTAAGGTAAAAAGCTAGACAGCTAAAGAAGAAGAAGGGGGTAAAACCAGACAATATACAGTGGGTTACTTACCGAACAGGGGGGTAACCTAACCCTAGCCCACAACTCACTATTATCGGTAAGTGGCTGAAGGGATGAGATAAATACAAAAGATCCTAGTATTGAACTAGGATCTTTTCATTGACCCTAATTCACTTAATATTATCTGGATTTATATATAAATATCTATCATCTAACTCAAGATTTAGCTTATTTACAATACCAATGATCTGCTTATACTCATCACTGGTTATTACGACATCATAGTCAGCTATGTGATCGCATAACGTTTCAAAAGCTAAAATACTTTCTGAGTGGTCTATATATTCTAAGTCAAAATCAACAATATCAGGCGCCAAACGCCCTTTCAGATTTTCACCTAAACGTCTAATATCTTGATTAATGTCCATAACAATCGCTGACCTCTATTAGTTTTTTATTGAGGACTAACAAAATCCCTTGGCTACCCAAGCTGCTGAATAATACGACACAACGAGGGCTGATTATAGAGTGGAGTATTGAATGTCAATCAATTTTTATAACAAATCTAAATAAATTAATATAAAAATATAAATAAAAGAATAGCAATTATATTGATTTTAATTTTTACTATTGTGCTATATTTATATAAAAAGAATGAGCTTTAAAAGGAATATTATGTCTCGTAAAATTAAAAATATACTTATCTCCATTTTTTTAGTATTTATGGCCTTGGGGTTTTATCTCAATAAAAATCAAATCCAACCACAGTCAAAGCCAAATGGTTATAGCTATTATCAAAAGGTGACTATAAAGAGGCGTTTAATTATTTTACACAATATGCGGAAAGTGATCCGCAAGCAGCATTTAGTTTAGCAATGATGTATTGGGATGGCATAGGGGTTGATAAAAATGCCTTAGCTTCACAAAAATGGTTAATAAAATCAGCAAACTTACAAAATAGAAATGCACTTTATAATTTAGGATATTTACGTAACAAAGGATTAATCCAAAGTCCTACTGATGATGCTCAAGGATTAACGTCATTAACTAAAGCTGCTGATTTAGGCTCTTCAATAGCGAAAGATTTTTTACATGACCTTAATTTTCCAGTGATTTATTATGATCAAAAAGAATATACGCTACTCCCTATTTATGGTGAGCAATCTTGGTCTGAAAAAAAAGAACACTTGAAGAATTAGAAAAATTAGCAGAAGAAGGCAATAAAGAAGCTGTATATCAATATTTAGAGAATAAGGATTCAGTAAAACAATCAAAAAAGACTAAAAATATGATACGTCCTTTTATTGAAGAAAAAGATCCTAAAATGATGTATTTAAAATATAAGTTAATAAGTCAAGATATTAACTTACTTTTTGATTCAGCATATTTGAACTATCCTGAGGCAACATATCTTCTGTATCAAATCTACAAGGGTGATAAGAAAAACTATCCCCTTCAAGAAAATTCTTTTTTAGCTAATATATATTTAAAAAAATCTGCTGATTTAGCGCATCATGATGGACTAATTAAAATAATAGAGCAATTAAATAATAGTGATACATTATCATCAAATTATTTTAGAAACTTGCTTGAAAAATATATTAATACATTATTATTGAAATATCCAAACTCTCCACAAGCCATGCTAGCGCTCGCTAATGTCTATTTAAAACCAAATAGTAGTTTTTATAATTTTGAAAAAGCACTTAAGCTGGTAGAGAGATCATATAATATACAGCCATCTCCTGAAAGCAAATTATTGGCTAAATTATATTCTAATAGTGATGGCGTTCATCAGAATATTAGAAAAGCAGTTAGTTTTCTGCAAGAAAACATAACTAGTGATAAATTGACAGGTAAAAGCCAAAGAGAATTAGTAAAAATATATTTTGATTTTGGTGCTTCTGATTATCTTAAAAAAGAAGAGATTGTGAATATTTTAAGAGAGAGTGTAATTAAAAATAAATCAGCTGGTACATTTAATCAAAACTATAGCTTAGCTCATTTTTATGCAGATCTTCTTTTAGAAGAAGATGTCGCCAATAATGAAGAATATGCTTTTTCATTATATCAAAAAGCACGAGGTTATGCCTATGAAGCTACTTTTCATCAAGCAATTGCGACTATTAAATATAAAAATATAATAGATGATCAAGCTCTTATTAATATTGTTTCAGAATTGAAAGATGATTTAGAAAGCAGAAGGTTGACAGAAAAAAAACGACAGGAAGGATATAGTATTCTTTTCCGATATGGAATGGATTCACAGTATGTAATTGATTTTATTGTGGAACGTTCGCTATATGATGATAAAATAAGAAAGGCTATTCAACCATTATTAAGTCAAAATACAAATCTTGCATTTCAATATACAATAAAGAATATAATACATGAGAACTCAGCTAACAATATTAATGAAGATAATTTAAAAAAATATTATAAGGATATATTTAAATTAGCTGAAATAGGTTCTATTGATGCAATTAAATTTATTATTACAAAAGAGTATAAAGATAAGAGTGCTGGTGATGAAATTTATCAAGACTATTCTTTTGATAAGTTAACTAATATCACTATTAAGGAACGTTTGGCTTGGCGAAAAAAATGTGCAGATTTAGGTGATTTTATTTGCTTAAAAGAATTAGCTATAATTTATCGAGACGGTAAAGAGGGGGTTAGAAAGAACATTGCGAAAGCATCTGAATATGAACGACGTATTAGCATCAATTCGTCTCACTTTGAGCTGGAATCAGAAAAATATGAAATAGATAGAAGATGGAAGGAAAAAAGAGATAATACACTTGATTATTTACTAAACCAAAAAGAGAGTAGTAAACAACAACTAGAATTAGCAAGATTTTATAGTATTGAAGATAGTGGAAGAAGTTTAATTTATGCCAAAAAAGCATATGATTTAGGAAATAAAGAAGCGGCTGAGTTAATTTATTGGTACTATATGCAAAATATCTGTGAAGATAAAGATAATATCAATAAAGCAGACTACTATCTTAAAGAATGGCTAACAACAGGAGAAGAACCTAGTAAATACAGCTCTTCTAATGAATACAAATATTCTAGTATTAGTATCATTGCTGATTATTATTTAGAGTCACCGTGTTTAGTTGAACGAAACCTTGATAAGGCTATTGAGTGGTATCAATTATCGTTAGATTATCCATATGAAATAAATGATTTTTTGTATTCTGAATTAAATAATATGTATACTAATGCACCAAAATACATAAGTAAGGATCCTTTCGTGAATGTGTATTTATCTACACTAAAAAATCATAACGATTATATTTTAGATATGAATATTCGATTAGGAAAAATGAATTTTGCAATATCTTCTTTTGACAAACTTTATGAAGCACTTCTACTCAAAGGTGATGTGAAAGAAGCATATTATTATGGTTTACTATTAAATTATGATGTGAATAATGTCGCTATGTTTTATTCTTTATCTGACATTGAGCGTAAAAATATTGAATATCGTGTTGCTGATTATTTAAAAGAAATACAAAAATAATTTTATGTTATATGAGAAGTCCTTAATTATATTAAATTTTGAGGGGTTCTTATTGATAGCAAAAGATAATCACAATATAAATTTTAATTATATTGTGATTATCAATTACTTTAAAATTAGACACCAAAATTAAAAGTGAGAACAGCCTCCCCGATAAAATCTAAACCATTAGATAAATCTATTCCTTTTTTACTTAATTCATCTCTAGATAAAATAAAGGTTTGAGTAGGATTACTTTCAATTCCCTGTCTGAAATTTGCTTGGAAAATTTCACCTGAAATTAGAGCCAGAGAGCCTTTATCAACCGATTCTGTCTGTTGTTTTGATGTCCAACCATTGGTTGGCCCTTTATATAGGACATTATAGTAGTTAGTCCCTGTGATAGCAGCATCGTTTGCTCGTGAAATATACGCAGGTTTGCCATCAACAGTCACATTATCCCATACAAAATAAGCTGCTCCAACCGCAGTTTCAGGATTTGCTTTATCTACTAAATGAAATCAGTCTGACGTATTATTAACGCTTAATTCTGTATTATCATAAGTATCAGACGCAACAAAGGTTAAATATGTTTTTGCATCACATTCAACTGTAACTGTATTTTGAACCATACTGGCAGGATAAGAATAAATTTTCGATTGAGGGATAAGTGTTGGGCTTATGACTCCGTAATCGAAAATTACATCACTTTGTGTTGCTCCATTAATAGTACAAGTTGGGGGCTTAATATCACCGTTGATTTTTAAGTTAGCTACAGGGGATTTAGCCAACACTGGCGTAGATATTATCGCCAGCATAGTAAGGCTAAGTAATAATTTTTTCATATCATTATTCCTTTTTAGAGGATAAATAACAAAGCAATATTATATAATACACCTTTTGTTTATTTATTTAATGATATCTGAATATATTTTTAATATATCTAATTTAGACTTTCTTAAACTGAGTTTATTTTAATGTCTAATATTATCTAAAAGTGATAATTAAAAATAGACCTTTTATATCGCTAATAGCTATTTTATTTTTTTTCAAGTGCATTTGTGTGCAGATTATTGTCAGAGCAATCAAGCTATAAGGTGAGAATACGTGAAATGGAATAAGCATAGAAAGTGAAAAAAGAACGCAGGAGAAAATCTTAAAATGATGTTTGTTAACAGTTATTGAAAATATTATCTTACTAAAAATAGCGGGAATGATTCTTTTTTAGAATGCTTTTCTTTACTTTGTTTTTATTTTAGTTTTTATATGGAATAATGATTTTTATTCTTATTGTTAGAGATAAAAATCAATAATAATCATATAATAAATAATATATAGATGGTTCTATCTGTCATTATGCTTGGTGGTGAAAATTGAAAACGATAACTATTAAAATCAGTCTTTTTGTTTTGTCACTGTTTTTCCCTCTCCTAACAAAAGCACTTGTTATTCCAGATAATGGAATGGGGTATATAGGTGAATTAACGCCTCCTCAATCATATATGTCACTTCGTAGTAGTGGTAATTACTATGGAGCGGCTGTAGGTGTTAATAATGTTGTAGATTATTGTAGTAAAAACAGTGCGCAATGGCAGAATTTTTTATTCCCATTCCCAGGAAGTCAAGAGGGGGAGTACGGATTAAAATTATATAATAAAAACGTAAGTGAAGAGGAAAATAGGGAAAATTATTTAGTTGCAGCTATCAATGGAATAGTATCTATCGATGCGTTGTATTATCAGAATGGATTACCTTCCCCGACAAGAATTACCCTGCGTCGAGGAAAAGAAATTTCTAGAACAGAGGAATATTCTAATCAATTTGTCTATCGTCACCCAATGTGCTGGTATGGTAATTTATCACGTGTAAGTAATACTAGCTTGAGAATAAGCTCTTATTCTATTTATGCAGTAGGCCATGTTAAACCCGGTATTTACGATTTTGTAGCTCCAATATATTTTACTACAGCTCAAACAGCAACCTCAGGCGGGGCTAATCCAGATCTATCTTCAGTTCCTTTTTCATTTGGTAATGGTCCTATTCACGTCTTAAAAACATGTAATGTTTCTCCTGCTAGCTCAACAAATATACAATTTGCCGCTCAACTAGCACAAAATTTTAAGTCAGCCAAGTTACTTGAGCAAAGTGTCGCTAGTATGCTTGTCTCTTGCCCTCATTCAGGAAATATGTACGTGACATTAAAACCCTATAATGAGCTAGTCAATGCAAGTAAAACGGGGATGACAATGTCTCCCAATATCCCTTTGAAAGATAAAGAAGTCGCACCTTATATCACGGTATCTGATGTAGCTAAAAAAATAACTAATGCAGTATGTAATAACAATTCTGCCGAGGCCTTAGAGTTTTATGCAGGACAATCTTTGGGAAAATATAATGGGGGAACTGTTTATAAGTCATTATCATTCAACCTTTGTGCCAATGGAAATATACCTACGAATACTTATAAAGGAAGTATTGATGTATCGTTCCTGATTGAATGATGTACTAATTTGATATTCAGAACATTGATAGCGCGCTAAGTACTGTTAAGTACTGTTAAATTTTTAACGTAAAAGATAATCACAATATAAAAATTAATGATATTGTGATTATCAATTACTTTAAAATTAGACACCAAAGTTAAAAGTGAGAACAGCTTCTCCCATAAAATCTAAACCATTAGATAAATCTATTCCTTTTTTACTTAATTCATCTCTAGATAAAATAAAAGTACTCATTGTCATTCCTTGTCTAAAACTTGCTTGGAAAATTTCACCTGAAATTAGAGCCAGGGCGTTTTTATCAACGCTTGTTTGTTTTTCTGATGTCCAACCATTGGTTGGCCCTTTGTATAGGGCGTTATTGTAGCTGGTTCCTGTAATAGACACATCGTTTGCTCGTGAAATATACGCAGGTTTGCTATCGACAGTCACATTATCCCATGCGAAGAATGCCGCACCAACCGCGGTTTCAGGATTTGCTTTATCAACTAAATGAAACCAGCCTGATGTATTATTAACACTTAATTCTGTATCAGCATAAGTGTCAGATGCAGTAAATGTTAAATATGTTTTTGCATCACATTCAATCGTAACTGTATTTTGAACTCCAATGTCAGAATAAGAGTAGACAGTCGATTGAGGGATAAGTGTTGGGCTTATGACTCCGTAATCAAAAATAACATCACGCTGTGTCGCCCCATTAATAGTACAAGTTGGTGGCTTAATATCACCATTGATTTTTAAGTTAGCTACAGGAGCTTTAGCCAATACCGGCGTTGATATTACACTCAGCATAGCAAGACTGAGTAATACTTTTTTCATATCATTATTCCTTTATTCTTTTTTAGAGGATAAATAACAAAGCAATATTATATATTACACCTTTTGTTTATTTATTTAATGATAATTGAATATATTTTTAATATATCTAATTTAGACTTTCTTAAACTGATTATATTTTAATATTAGATGTTATCTAAAAAAGATAATTTAAAATGGAGTTTTAATTTTAATTTTAATTTTAATTTTTAATAGATATGTAATGTTTATATTTAATGGTTGAAATTTATAATGCAATACTCTTATTTAGAGTGTTTTGTGTTTCAATATAAAAACGATAAGATAATAAACGCATTAAAACGCTTCACTCCAATTGCTGGGGGAGTTAGTCGAGTCCAATTATCCAATGGTTTCGATAGATGTCTAAAAATTATTATCTTTCCCTAGCCACCGACACCTTAGCCAGTTCTAGATTACTAGCCAAGCAGTTAGAAAATATTGGGGATGATGCGTTTAAACTAGCACAATTGCTGGCATCCGATAAAACAGCTATAGTAGCAGAACAAGGTCTGTTTGCATTAAAAGATTTAGCTAAATAGATATAAATATATAACCATTTGGGGCATTTAATCTTAAATTTTTTAGCTACATCATCTACAATTTCGGCTTATTTAATACCGTTACGAGGGATCGTATTCGCTAATGTTCTACCGTCAACATACTGTAGTTCTCGAACAAGTAGATGTAGAATTTCTTCATCTGATTTATTATAGTTTTTAGCGTTCAGCAACACACTTTTTACTTTATCTGACATTGATAAACCAAACTTTCCAGTATTGGTTATGTAATTAATCAGTAAATCGATGCCATTTTAGAGTTTGAAATAATAGTTCTTATTGTTTTCACGAAAGGTTATGGCAATAAATAGGTCGATAGTTCGAACTATAAATAATTAATTTAGGGAAATAAATTAAGGTTTTTATGGAATACCAATTCAAATCATACAGTAAAGGTAGCAAGAAAAAATCATTACCTTCTTACATCTTTGTTATCCTGTACTGCTCTTGGTTAGCTTATCTATTTTTGTCGCTTTATTTAGGCGATAACATTGTATTATTTGAATGGCTTCCTAAATGGACGATTATTATTATTTTTGCTATTTTCACAGGGATTATTGGGGGAATATGGCACCCTTTCTTTCGCCCATCAAAGTATGTTATCAGTGATTATTATTGGGGGGCTTTTCTTGGCCTTATGATAATTATTCCAACTTTTAATGTGCTTGCTTATTTATCATTAGACCAAACAATTCACTACCAAACACAATATCATATCGTCTCGCCAGGGCCTGAACGTCTTAAAGCCCCTCAATGTGAATATGGTATACGGATAAAAGAAATTTATACCGGGGAATGGGTTTTTTGGTGTATTAGAGATCCAAAATCGAAAACCAAGGAAAATACGGGAACCGTATGGGTTACAGCAAAAACAGGGCCTATTGGTGCAGATATTGTTGATTATCAGTTTTACCCTCCTAACGCTCAGCAATAAATATGGGGTATCTAGGTTGATATAATTTAGCTTTTACCACCCAAACCAACCTGATTTTATGAGATAATCTTAACCAAACCTATTTTGTATATATTATCGGCAGTTAGCGTAAAAATAACCGACGCTAACTTAGCGCTTGCCGATAATAACTGATAAAAAAGAGAATCTATCGACATGGCTAAATCACCCGCGAAGAAAACAACCAAAGGCTTTGAAGAAACCCTTTGGGATACTGCTAATCAACTGCGTGGCAGTGTTGAATCTTCTGAGTATAAGCATGTGGTACTAAGTTTGGTGTTCCTGAAATTTATCAGTGATAAATTCGAAGCCAAACGCAGCCAATTAATCAAAAATGGTCAGGAAGCTTTTGTTGATATGGATGTTTTCTATCAACAAGATAACGTTTTCTTTTTGCCACAAGTATCCCGTTGGTCTTACGTCCAAGAGCGTGCGAAACAAGACGATATCGCGGTGATTATTGACACTGCATTATCCACCATCGAAAAAAGTAACGCATCATTGACGGGTGCATTACCAGATAACTATTTTTCCCGCCAAGGGCTAGAGCCGAAAAAGCTCGCTTCACTTATCGACAGCATTGAAAACATCAATACCCTCGCCACGGAATGTGGGGTAGGGGAAGAAGATCTAGTTGGTCGCGTTTATGAATATTTCTTAGGGCGTTTTGCCGCCAGCGAAGGTAAAGGTGGGGGCGAGTTCTATACGCCAAAATCGGTAGTTACATTACTTGCTGAAATGCTCGAACCTTATCAAGGCAAAGTATATGACCCGTGCTGTGGCTCCGGCGGTATGTTTGTGCAGTCACTAAAGTTTGTCGAAAGCCACCAAGGGAAAAGCAAAGATATTGCAATTTACGGGCAGGAACTGACTAGCACCACCTATAAACTGGCGAAAATGAACTTGGCGGTAAGGGGGCTAACAGGCAATTTAGGGGAGCGCCCTGCGGATACCTTTTTTGCCGACCAACACCCTGATCTAAAAGCCGATTTTATTATGGCGAATCCGCCGTTTAACTTAAAAGATTGGCGCAATGAAGCCGAACTGACTAATGATCCGCGTTTTGCCGGCTTCCGCACGCCACCGACGGGCAACGCTAACTATGCGTGGATCTTACATATGCTGTCTAAGCTGAGTGAAGATGGTGTTGCGGGGTTTGTGTTAGCCAACGGTTCGATGAGTTCGAATACCAGCGGTGAGGGTGAAATTCGCCAAAAACTTATCGAAGATGATCGTATTGAGTGCATGATTGCACTACCCGGTCAGCTCTTTTTTACCACACAAATCCCTGTTTGCTTGTGGTTTATCAGTAAAAGTAAACAAGCCAGCGCCAAATATGGTTATCGTGATCGCCAAGGGGAAACCTTGTTTATCGATGCCCGTCACCTTGGCACTATGATTAGCCGTACCCAAAAAGAGCTTACCGCAGAGGATATCGCCACTATCGCTGATACCTTCCATGCGTGGCGCAGTAGTGAAAGTGAATTGAAACGTCGTATTGCTGCCAAAGAAATCGGTATTGAGCAGTATCAAGATAAGGCAGGCTTTTGCAAAGTAGCTACCCTTGATGATATCAAGGCCAATGATTTTGTGTTAACGCCGGGGCGTTATGTGGGCGCTGCGGAGGTTAAAGATGATGGTGTGGCATTTGAAACCAAGATGCAGGAACTGACCCAAACCCTTTATCGCCAGATGGATGAAGCGGCAAATTTGGATAAGGCTATCCGTAAAAATATGGAGGCGTTGGGTTATGGGGAGTAATAGCTGGCGGGAAGTAAAACTATCTGATTTAGGTGAGGTTGCACGAGGTCGTTCAAGACATCGACCTAGATATGCTGAACACCTATATGGGGGAGAATATCCTTTTATCCAGACAGGAGATATAAAAGCTTCTGAAGGTCGTATTTCTTCTCATGAGCAGACATACTCTGAGGCTGGTTTGGCTCAAAGCCGTCTTTGGCCAGCAGGTACAATGTGTATAACAATCGCAGCGAACATAGCAGAGACGGGAGTTCTACAGTATCCCGCATGTTTTCCTGATAGTGTTATTGGTTTTATTGCTGATAAAAATAAAGCAGATGTCTACTATATTGAGTATGTATTTAGAAAGTTAAGGAAAGATATTCAGCGGCAAGCAACTGGCTCTGTTCAAGATAATATTAATCTCCAGACTTTTGAACGATTGAAGTTTAAAGTACCTCATGTTGAAGAACAGCATAGAATTGCCAACTTTCTTAACCATTTTGATAAAAAAATTACCCTCAACCGCCAAATCAACCAAACTCTAGAACAAATGGCGCAAACTCTATTTAAATCATGGTTTGTGGATTTTGATCCTGTGGTTGATAACGCGCTAGATGCCGGTTTTTTTGAGCAGGATTTAGGCTTTTCTGAAGAATTACTGCATCGAGTTGAAGTGCGTAAAACGGTGCGTAAAAGTGATAATTTTAAACCGTTATCAGAGAATATTCGGCGGTTATTTCCTAATGCGTTTGAAGAATGTGTAGAGTCTGCATTAGGGCTTGGGGGATGGATGCCAAAGGGGTGGGTGTATAAGGCTGCGGAAAACATTGCAAATGTATCGATAGGAAAAACACCACCACGTAAAGAAAGTGAATGGTTTAGTGAACAAAAAGAAAGTAATATTACGTGGGTTTCTATCAGGGATATGGGGGAATTTGGTACTTATACAGGAAGTAGTCGCGAGTATTTAACTGCAAATGCAGTAAAAAAATTCAATATAAAACTAGTACCAAAAGGTTCTATTTTACTGAGCTTTAAATTAACTCTAGGTAGAGTAGCTATTGCAAGTGAAGAACTTACAACTAATGAAGCGATAGCTCATTTTGTTGAACCTAAGCATGATATTAGTGCTTCATATTTATATTGTTACCTGACTAGCTTTGATTTCAATTCATTGGGAAGCACATCTTCGATCGCAACTGCTGTCAATTCAAAAATTATTAAAAATATGCCAATACTAGTGCCGACAAAAAGTATTTTGAATTGTTTCAAAACAAAGGTCGAGCCACTATTTAGAAAAATGAAATTAATAGATGATGAAATTGTTACACTAACCAAACTCCGCGACACGCTTCTCCCCAAACTGATATCCGGCGAATTATCTCTTAGTGATATAAAAACAGACATTACAGAAGAAATCTTAATCTAAATTATTCGACCGCTTCACATTTTTCTTATTGTGAGGCGGTTTTTGTTATCGAATCAATTAAACTATCTTAATTAAAACAATTCGCTAAAAATAAAAAAGAAGCCACTGATATGAGTCATATCTTCACTGAAGCCAAATTGGAACAGGCGATAATAGAACTGTTAGGACAACATACAAACAATGCTGGGCAAACCTGCTATCCGCATTATCTCGGCATTACTATTCCTCGCAAAAACAACAGTGAAGTATTGATAGTGGATGATTTGCGCCAGTATCTTGCTAAACAGTATCAAGCAGATGGCATCACCGACGGTGAGATCACTAAGATTGTACAGCAGTTGCAATCTCTCCCTGCGAGTGATCTCTACCAAAGCAACAAAACCTTCTGCCATTGGCTCAGTAACGGCTTTTTACTTAAGCGTGAAGATCGCAACCAAAAAGACCTATATATCGAACTTATCGATACTCAAACCTTGCCCGACCAATTAGTAAAATTATTTGCAGGGGAAGAAGTGCTATCCGTAGCAGATAATAATCGCTATCGGCTAGTTAATCAGTTAGAAATAGAAGGTCAGGCGCGAGACGGCGGGGTGCAACTGCGCATCCCTGATGCGATTTTATACGTCAATGGGCTACCGCTGGTGGTCTTTGAATTCAAATCGGCAGTGCGTGAGGAAGAGGCAACGCTATTTGATGCATGGACACAGCTTTGTGTGCGTTATCGTCGCGATATTCCCAAGTTATTTGTCTATAACGCCTTGTGTATCTTGAGCGATGGCGTGAATAACAAGATGGGTAACCTGTTTGCTCCTTATGAATTCTACTACGCATGGCGTAAAATTAACGGCAACGAATCAACGGAAAAGCAAGGCATCAACGGCCTGTACACCTTAATTGAAGGGTTATTCCATCCCGCTCGTTTATTGGACGTACTAAAAAACTTTGTTTTCTTCCCAGATACCAGTAAGCATGAAGTGAAAGTGTGCTGCCGCTACCCACAGTATTACGCGGCTCGTAAGCTCTATTACAACATTGAGAAAGAGCGTAAACAGATCACTGCGGATGGTGAAAATATCGGTGGTAGTGGTAAAGGGGGCACCTACTTTGGCGCCACAGGGTGTGGTAAAAGCTACACCATGCAGTTTTTAGCGCGTCTATTGATGAAAAGCGTCGATTTTGCCAGCCCAACGATTATTTTAATCACTGATCGCACCGATCTTGATGAACAGTTGGCAAAACAGTTTTGCAATGCAAAGGCCTTTATTGGCGATGAAATTATTGTGCCTGTCACCAGTCGCCAAGATTTACGTGATAAGCTAGCAGGGCGTGCTAGTGGCGGGGTATTCCTCACCACTATTCATAAATTTACTGAAGATATCCAACTGCTTTCTGAGCGCAGTAATATTATCTGTATCTCAGATGAAGCTCACCGTAGCCAATCAAATCTCGACCAAAAAATTATCATCAACCAAGAAGACGGTACGATTAAAAAGACCTACGGCTTTGCCAAATATCTACATGATTCACTGCCGAATGCTACTTACGTCGGTTTTACCGGAACGCCTATTGACGCCACCTTAGATGTCTTCGGGGAAACTATCGATAGCTACACCATGACTGAATCGGTGAATGATGAAATCACCGTGCGCATTGTGTACGAAGGGCGTGCGGCTAAAATTGCCCTTGATAACAGCAAACTGGATGAGATCGAACGTTATTATCAAGAATGTGAAGCCCAAGGCACTAGCGAATATCAGATAGAAGAAAGCAAAAAAGCCATGGCGAACATGAACTCTATTTTGGGTGATCCTGATCGTATTGATGCGCTAGCAAAAGATTTTGCGCAACATTATGAAAAACGTGTAGAAGAAGGCTCAACCATCAAAGGGAAAGCGATGGTGGTTTGTGCTAGCCGTGATATTGCTTATGCGTTTTATCAGAGCCTAAAATTACAACGGCCAGAGTGGTTTGAAGCGAAACAAGCAATTGACGGTGTGGAACTCACCGAACAAGAGAAAAGCGAGTTAATGCCTTTACCAATGGTCAATATGGTGATGACTCGTGGGAAAGATGATCATGAGGCGATGTACAACTTACTGGGAACAAAAGACTACCGCAGAGAGTTAGATAAACAGTTTAAGAACCCGAAATCCAACTTTAAAATCGCCATTGTGGTGGATATGTGGCTGACGGGCTTTGATGTGCCTGAGCTAGATACCATCTATATCGATAAGCCGCTGCAAAAGCATAACCTTATTCAAACCATTTCTCGAGTGAATCGTCGTTTTGAGGGGAAAGAGAAGGGGCTGGTTGTTGACTATATCGGGATTAAAAGCCGTATGAATATGGCGCTGGCGATGTATTCTAAAGCCGATAAATCTAACTTTGAAGATGTTCAGCAATCCATTGTAGAAGTCCGTAATCACCTCAATTTGCTTTCACAGGTATTTCATCAATTCGATAGTCGCGATTACTTTTCAGGCTCGCCAACACGGCAATTAGACTGCCTTAATCGGGCGGCTGAGTTTGTCCTGCAAACCAAGAAAGTTGAACTGCGCTTTATGGGCTTAGTAAAGCGGTTGAAAGCCGCTTATGATATTTGCGTGGGCAGTGAAGATATCACCCAAGATGAACGTGAACATATCCATTTTTATTTGGCTGTACGCTCTATAGTCTATAAATTAACCAAAGGTGATGCCCCAGATACGGCGCAGATGAATCAAAAAGTACGTGAGATGATAGCGGAAGCCCTCAAAGCCGAAGGCGTGGAAGAGATCTTCACTTTAGGGGACGAAAAAGCTGAAAATATCGATATTTTTGATGATGAATACATGGCTCGTATCAATAAAATCAAGTTGCCGAATACCAAAATGCAACTGTTGCAAAAGATGCTCCAAAAGGCCATTAGTGATTTCCAAAAGGTCAATCAGCTGCAAGGGATTAACTTCTCCAAACGCTTCCAAGCCTTAGTTGAGCAGTATAACCAACGCAAAGAAAATGATGTGCTCAATGGTGAGGAGTTCGACGATTTCACTGCACAAATGGCGGATATGATTTATGACATCAAGGCAGAAATGATGTCATTTGAGGATATCGGCATCGATATGGAGGAGAAAGCCTTCCTCGATATTTTGCAGCATATGTGCCAGAAATACGATTTCACCTACGATGACGACAAAATGCTGGCACTTGCTAAGGATATGAAACTTATTGTCGATGACAGCACACAATACCCTGATTGGAGCAACAGGGAAGATATTAAAGCGAAGCTGAAAGTTGACTTGATTTTGTTATTACATCGTTATGGTTTCCCTCCAGTGGCGAATGACGAAGTATATAAAAGCGTACTGGAGCAAGCCGAGAACTTTAAGAAATATCAGTTGGGATGATTAGTAATCGCTGAAATATCGAAGGTGACTCTAATTTACTGAATTAACCCCCTAGATGGGAGGAATTGATGGCACAACCGTTTATTCATACCTCTGAGCTTTGCTGGTCACCTCAAGAACTAGGCTTAATGGCCCAAGAGATTGAGTCTTGCTTTTTGCAATACCAAATAAAAGGTGAGGTTGTCGGTTATGATGAAGGCGCAACATTTACCCTCTTTAGAATCGAATTGGGTAGAGGGATAAAAGTCTCTCAAGTGATAGCGTTAGTGCCAGAATTGTGTCGTTCCCTGAGCGTCGTTGATATAAAAGTTATTGATTTTATTGCGGGTACACCTTATATCGGATTAAGAGTGACTAATACCTATCGTCGAGCGGTGTCTTTTGTTGAATGCTTTAATCTATGGAGCGGAATCAATGGGTTATCTACCCTTTCTGTCATGTTAGGTGAAGATATTATAGGAGAACCAATAGGCTGGGATTTGGCTCAAATGCCACATTTACTTATTGCAGGTGTAACGCGCTCAGGCAAGTCCATGTTAATGCATTCCTTGGTAATGAGCATTTTATACAGAAACTCGCCGGATAAAGTTCGCTTTGTGATGTTTGATACAAGCCAGCTTGAACTCAGTTTATACAACGATATACCCCACTTATTGTTTCCTGTTGCCTCTGATTCTATTGAATCAATAAAGCCATTATCGTTTTTAGTCTCTGAATTGCAACGCCGTCAAAAATTATTTAGTGCGTTAAATCAGCGCAATTTGAGTGGTTACAATAAGATAATATCAAATGCAAAAGAGTTAGGTAAGCCTATACCTGATCCTTTCTGGTGCCCTAATGAAAATTATAGTGAGCATCCTTATTTAGACAGTGAGCCTGAAATTGTTGTTTGTGTTGATGATTATGTTCAACTCATTGGCGAGTATAAACAAATAGGAGAGATGTTAGTTCTATTGAGTCAGCAAGGTTATGCGGTTGGCATTCATCTAATACTAACGACTCGTAGCCCTTTATCCACCAGTATCGGTTCACAGCTTCGAATTAATATCGCTACACGTATTGCTCTTTCTGTATCGTCTAGGGCTGATTCTAATTTAATTCTTGGACAGTATGGCGCTGAGTCACTATTTGGTTTGGGTGACATGTTATTTGTATCACCGAGTTTCTCTGAACCTATAAGAATTCAAGGTGCCTATGTGAGTGATTCAGATATTAGGGATGCAGTCGATTATTGTAAACGATGGGGAAGCGTGAGTTATCTTAATCTTTATGATGATGTCCAGAATACAAATATGTCAGCTGAAGAGCTTGACCCATTATTTGCTCAAGTAGTTGAATTTACGGTAGAAAAACAGTGGGTTTCTATTTCAGGTATTCATAGACAATTTCGAATCGGTTATAACAGAGCAGCAAGGATTATAGAGCAGTTAGAATTACAGGGTATCGTTAGTGAACAAAATTGTAATGGCAATCGAGAAGTATTAGCTCCACGGTTTGATAGCTAGTAATGGCTATATCTGTATTGATTCGTCAACCAATCTCCGAGCTTGTTCTAAATTTCTCGGCTTTATTAACTAGTATTCTATTTTTAATATCCCATTGACTCACTCTGCTAATGTATTTTGATAACAGTCATAACTATCTCTCATAGAACATTGAATATTATGTTTTTTATGAATCTCCTGATATTCCGACGAACAATATTGTATCCGTTGATTAGGAAGAAGAACGCAGACAAAAAGAAGAGGAAGTTTAATATAATAAGTAGAGTGTTACACTAAAATATTATCATGTATAAGTTAGGTGTTTTATGAAGATTAGAGAAAATGATTTTTGGGTTTATTTTTCATCTAAAAATGAAAGCAATAGCACAAATAACGACAAAATTGGTAAGTGGATGTATTTTTTTAATGATGCGGAATTCACAGAAAAAATATGTCAAAAAGCAATTTTAAATAGTGTAGTCGAGCATTGTAAATATACGAATAATGCTGAATCTGGAGTTGCGTGTTTTTACTTAAATATTGATGATATTGAAGGGCATAAAAAAGTTATTAAGTTTTTTTTAGATAATAAATTAATTCCCATAAATAAATCAGGTAAATTTAAGAATATATCATTCAAATTAGACATGCAGACAATGAATCGGGAATATGGAGACAAGTTTGAAGGTAAGTTATCATTAGAGCATTTTATTGATTTGAGCTCTGGTATTTTTAAGTGATATAAAATCAGGACACGAATAAGACACCAGAAATGGATAACTGATTGATTATATAACTCGGTCGTCTCCGTCGAGCATCGGTGCTACTCTGTTTTTTTCAATAAATTAACCATTTCTGACATCCGTTTAGATCTGGAATTTAATTCTTTTATTATATCCAAGGCTGTAATTGAAGGGTTGGACTCTATCATTTTTACTACATCATTTATTTCGCTAACTCGCGCTGATAGTTCGACAATAGATGTACGCCTATTATTTTCTTGTAGATCTCCCCACATCTCGTCGGCATCATAGGAGTTGAATTGAATATATGTATTGGGTGGGGCGTGGTAAACATTTTCAACACCACAAGGGAGCCAGTCATCACCAGTAACAATGTCAGCATCAAAAGGTACAGTTTTATCTATTTCTTGTAGCTTCTTAATTAATTCTGATGTTTTCATTTTTCACCCTTGACGATCTTAATAAAAAGGCCCACCGAAGTGAGCCTTTTTGAACTCTAAATAATCCGCGTACGATTTGCGTATGATTTAGAGTCCTATCTGTGTCAGTGTGTAGTCTTGATGATTTCGCTAACTTCTTGTTTTTGAAACCGTTGTCCTATCACTGACCCACCAAATTTGGTGGAGCTGGCGGGAGTTGAACCCGCGTCCGAAATTTCTACATTCTCTTGTGGTGTCTAGGTAAAACAATGACTTGTTATAAATATCAATAAGATAATTAGTGATAACTGGTGCTATTTAGTGCGGGTTTGTGCTCATTTGTGGTTTATGTGGACATATTGTGGACATTATAATGTCATTAAAACAAAAATTGAAAATACAATTATTCGTTTAAGGAAGCTAATGGATTCTTTGTAATTGCATCTTCTAAATGGGTAGGAGCAAAGTGTGCATAGACCATTGTCATTTTGATATCAGAATGACCAAGAATATCTTTTAGCACTAGAATATTCCCTCCTTTCATCATGAAGTGACTAGCGAAAGTGTGGCGTAACACATGAGTGCATTGACCTTCGGGTAGTTCAATACCTGATTTATTTATTATACGTTCAAAATTTTTTCGGCACGGTGTAAATAACTTACCCCTCTTTTTGGGTATTTCCTCATAGAGTTCTTTCGATATGGGAACGGTGCGCACCTTTTTGCTTTTTGTTTTACTAAATGTGATGCGATACGGTGTTACTTGGCTACCTTCTAGATTTTCTGCCTCACTCCATCTAGCTCCTGTTGATAGACAAATTTTTGTGATTATTAAGACGCTTTTATTTCTAGATTCTGCCAGTGCTTCTAGTAAACGCTTAATTTCATTTTGATATAAAAAGGTAACCATTGTTTCATCGACTTTAAATGTAGGAAGCCCCGCAAGAGGATTGGGTAAATCCCAATGCCCTAACTTTTTTAAAGTACCGAAAACAGCTGATAAGTTTCTTTGTTCATGATTTACTGTGACGGGTTTTACTTCCATTAATCTCCCGTTAATATCAGGTATTCTACCTTTTAATCGACCTTCTCGATAAAGACTAAAATCAGATGCTGTTAATTGAGATGCTATTGGATCACCTAATCCTGCACAAATACCATTTAGTTTCGACATCATGCGTTTTGAATCAGTTAATGTTCTCCCGTAGAGGTCATGCCATAAAATTATTAAATCAGATAATCTTCTATTATCTTGTTTCTCTCCAAGCCACGGTTTATCTTCTATTTCTGCAAGAATAAATTTTTCATAAGAAAGGGCTTCACCTTTAGTAGCAAACTTTTTGCGTATGCGCTTACCACTGACACCGTTGGGGCGCAGGTCACAAAGCCACTCTCCAGAATCAAGTTTTCTAATTGTCATTCTATAAATTTTCAATAACAGTTATTACACGGCCTAAAACGGTCAAATCGTCTAAATTGCAATCAAAGGGAACTCCAGAACCAGAAACACGAACTTTTTTAATAGGGATAAGAGTTAATTCCCGTATGCTAATTTTTCCTTCAATATCTACCAACCACTGACCATCAAATATATCGTCAAAGTTTTCTTCTAAAATATAGTAACTATCGCCATCTTTTATACATTTTGCCTTTTGAGGTAGTGGAGCTGTGCTTTTGAGCATTGCTTTATCAAATAAAACATCATCAAACATTAATAGACGTCCATTCACTAAACGCGAACAAGGGATTTTTAGAATGTCTACTTTTTCATTTGTGAAGGTTTTACCTATACCAAAAGCTAACCACTCCAGACTGGCTCCAGTTTCTAATGCACATCGAACAACGATATCAGATGGAAATAAATCTCTTTTATACCTCATCGCCAAACTACTACTTGCTATACCCAAATGTAGTGCTAGAGCTATTTTTGTATCAAAACCGTAAGCTTCAATAACTCTATCTAACACCTCTGATCCACCCTTGGTAAAATCTATTTGTAGACTCAAGTGAATATTCCTCTTGATTTGTAGGTATAAGCGAGTGTATTATTCGCTTATAGCTAGTGTTGAGTGATGCTAACTAGTGCGGACTAGTGAGAATTAAAGGAGATTTTGCCTTATGAAAGATCAATGTTCAATCAATATAGATAAGCAGAAGCGGTATATCCCTATCGCGGAATTTTGTAAGCGATACGGTATGACGCTTGATTCTGCAAGATGGCAAGTGCGAGAGGGTAAATTGAAAATAAAACCCAAGAAAAAATCACACGAGCGAGTTTATATAGATTTAGAACATTACCATAAAGAATGGTATGTCTAGGCTTTTTAGTTTTAAGTTGATATCAGTTACACAAATAGTGAACTTAAAGAAGAATAAACACCATGTTTGATTATCAGGTTTCCAAACAAGCGCACTTTGATAATGCATGCCGTGCTTTCGCAAATACCCATAAAGGGGATTTAGTGCAAATAGCTGAAAGCATCGGCATGAACGCCCAAATGTTGCGTAACAAGTTAAACCCTGAACAACCGCACCAGTTAACGTGCATTGATTTAATGAAACTGACTGATGCAACTGAGGACGCCTCTATCCTTGATGGTGTCTTAGAACAAATGCAATGTCAGCCGTCAGTGCCAGTTAATGAAGTGTGTGATTCTAATGTACCTGCTTATTTACTAACGGCGGTCGGTGAAGTGGGGAAGTTAGCAACAAATACAGTTTCAGGCGGTAATTTAAATAATGCACGTGTCGCTGACTTTAAACGTTCTGTTAATACAGCAATTCGTTGTTTAACGTTGGCAGGCATAACACTATCGGCAAGATTACATACTAATCCGGCGTTTGCCTGTGCAGTGGATGCAGTCGCTAATCTTAGCCCATCAATGATGTGAGGTTTTAAAATGAAATTAAATTCATTACAGCTTCAACAACACAAATATAAATTATCTAGTGATTCATTTAAAAATGAAAATAACAATTCTATTTATATTGTTAGCCTCATTTTATTTATGGGTTATTTATTAATATCAGCTTTAAGTTAAGAGGTGTTTATGTCTAAAGAAAATATGTTTGATGAGATTTTACCAGGTGCGAAAGAACATCAAATAGAGCGCTTAAAAAAATTAACTGAAAATAATAATGCCGAAGTGAAAATAGATGTCGATTATAGTGAAAACCAAAAAATTAATGAGATTTTAAATTTCATGACAAATAAACAATCAGAGAAAATCTATTTTAAAAATAGAATTTTTGAGTTGGTAAAAAATAAATTAAATAATGGTGTGTTGAGTGTGGATGATATCGCTGAGCAATTGACTAGTTTTAGAAATGAGCTAGTTGATGCTTATGCAGAATCAACAGAATTCGAAGATATACCGTTTTAAGCGAGGTTATTATGTATCAGAATCAAGTTGAAAACGAACAAAGAGCTTTTCATATTCCAGTTGCTCAACGTGTTGATGGATTAAATCATACCGCTAAATTACGTTCTCGCCATTTTGGTTTACAAAATGAAGAATTAAAACGCTTCTTTTTTGATATGCGCGATAGATTTGATGATTGCTATCAAGAAAATAAAAAATTCTTAGGCGTCATTTTATATATGGCAGGTATTCCAAAAGAAAGACACGATTTAAAATTTGAAGATTTTAAAACATCAGAAATATTCGACATTATTAAAGCTATTAATCATATCAAGGCCGTTACGGCATTATTACCTAAACAATTAGCATTACCGCAATAATTAATTAAACCCAAAATAAAAATAAATGGCCTTACTAGGTCAGGGTTTTTTACAACCTAAATAAAGGAAATATATTATGAGAACATCAATACCAACCCCCGTTTTTATGCCTGCGAAAATTGCTAATAACGAACACGCTATTGTTTTAGATTCCACATTAGCGTTGGCGCGTAACGAACAAAAGCAAGTCTGTGCGGATAGATATGCTTCCCGTATTCGTAAACTGTCTA
The DNA here is from genome assembly GCF_963886535.1 of Proteus sp. G2675. Classification (NCBI taxonomy): domain Bacteria; kingdom Pseudomonadati; phylum Pseudomonadota; class Gammaproteobacteria; order Enterobacterales; family Morganellaceae; genus Proteus; species Proteus sp. G2675. The sequence goes on along the minus strand of NZ_CAWPCB010000035.1, from coordinate 163,740 downwards.
GTTTAATTATTCAAAATAAAATGGATTACGCCGACGTTGCTGAACTGTTGGAAAGTGAAGCATCAGAGCTAGAACGTCAAGCGCAAGAACTGGTTTGATATGACTAGTGCGGTGGAGAATAACAGCGACGTATTTATCTCAATGCGTCGCCAAAAAGAAGAATTTCAGCCAGGGCTATCGCCAAAAGCGTCCTTGGCTGAACGCATTATGTATGATGCAAACCCGTTTGATATTGAATTCCGTAATAGCATCTTAGGTAATGTGCCCGATTCATTGGCGATTTATTTTGCTACCCGATATTCAAAAATATTTAAAAGTGGGAAAAAAAATAGTAGGCGTCTTGCTAATACATTTTTACGCAAATTTGCACAGAATGTATTACCAAGATACAACCTTGTTTTATCAAAGTATCAATTTGATGGTGTTACATCAGGTTATGATTTTTTCCCTGAAAAATACGTCGAACAAATTTCTAACCTACACACGTTAGACCGTGGAACCATCAAAGAGCTGGCGAACGGTATCGCTCGCTATCTTACATCTACATTTACTGAATTTTGCCAACGTGCTGATTATGAGAATGAATCAGACGGGGCTAAGTTCGGCTACAAGAAAATAAGTAAGATCACTTCACAAATCGGCACTGTGCCACCGTACTGGAAGCAGTTCACGCAAGGGCGTGGAATAACAGAAGGGCAAATGTTATCAGGCTTATTACGCATGATGTCTGATAAGTGGTGGTATGGACGTTTAAAGCGCATGCGCGATTTGCGTGCTGAACATTTGGCTATTGCAGTCGGGCAGGTGCAAAAAAGTGCTTCCCCTTATATTTCCCGTCGTGCTTTACATGAGTGGATAGAACAAAAAAAACGTAACTGGGATTATATTAAAAGTTTCGATTTAACTAATGAGAATGGTGAGCGTGTTTCTCTTGAAGAAATGGTATTAGCCAGTGTTTCTAATCCTGCGGTTCGCCGTTGCGAATTGATGGTGCGTATGCGTGGGTTTGAAAACATGGCTAATGAAATGGGTTATGTTGGTGAGTTTTACACCCTCACAGCCCCATCAAAGTATCACAATGTATACAGTAAGGGCGGTTTCATTGAACAATGGAACGGTGCCTCCCCTCGTGATGTTCAGAAATACCTATGCAAAGTTTGGTCAAAAGTTCGCGCTGAATATGCCCGTGAAGGTATTCGCCCTTTCGGTTTTCGTGTCGTAGAACCTCACCATGATTCAACTCCCCACTGGCATTTATTGTTATTTGTTCATCCTGATCACGTTGAAAAGTTGAGAAAGATTTTTGCGGAATATGCCCGTGAAGAGGATGCCTTTGAGTTAAAAACCAAAGAGGCAAAAGAAGCCCGCTTTTATGTTGAGCCTATTGATAAAGAAAAAGGATCCGCAACGGGTTATATCGCTAAATATATTTCTAAAAATATTGATGGTTACGCAATGGATGACGAGATAGATGATGAAACGGGGCAGAAATGCAAAGACATGGCTAAAGCGGTTTCAGCATGGGCGAGCTTACACCGCATTCGTCAGTTTCAGCAAATAGGGGGTGCTCCGGTGTCTGTTTGGCGAGAGTTGCGTCGCTTGCCAGGTGATGAGCAAATTCTAGCAACGGAAGATATGGACAACGTGCGTTTTGCGTCAGATGTAGGCGATTGGTATGCCTACACCGAGTTACAAGGTGGTGCGACGGTAAAACGCCGAGATTTAACCGTGAGGCTTTCTTATGAAGTCACCGAAATGGGGAACGAATACGGCGAAGATGTAAAAAAAATTAAAGGGGTTTACTCACCGCTTGCGAGTGAGGACTCTTTCTATCTTACCCGCACCGCTAAATGGGAACTCGTTGCTAAAGTATCCACGTCTGTTAAAGGGAGTGGTTTGGCTTTTGATGGCGCGATTAGCGCCCCTTGGAGTTCTGTCAATAACTGTACGGGGAAAACCCGAACGATTAACGATGAAGAAAAGGGGGTAACGGAAATTTTAGATAATTTCAGGTCAATCGGACATGAAATAACCCTAGAAGATGCCAAAAAAATGAGAAATGGGTCGGGGATAGTCATTGATGATATTGCATTTAGAAGTTTTGACGATGGTTCTTTGATAAGAACGGGCACGACACAACTGAAATATCGTCAATTCCATGAAAGGAAGGCGCGAATTTTTAACAAAGTCAATAAATTAAGGGGAATAAATGTATAGATATTGGGTTTTATTTTATTTATTGATATCAATAGTTCTTTTTATATACAGAACTATAAAGTCTAAAAAAAGCTATCATGAAAAATATAGCTTAGGTTCAGCGATAGATTATTCCATGCTATGGCCATTTTATATTTTGATAGCATTCTATTTTTTCCTTGCAGATAAATATCGTAAATTTATTGGTATGAGCGAGGATAGGTAATCTATGAATGTGCAATAAGTAAATATATCTCACATTATTATCACTTAGGGGTTCACAAAAATCATAAAGTTATTATACTGTTTATTCATACAGTATTCTTTAAGGGTATGATAATGACAGATAATATAAAAAGCATGGAAGCATTTGAAAGAATTGCACTTATCGCAAAAGTAGGCAGTTTTGATTCTTTCACATCGCAGGAAAAAGATATCGTTTTATCATTAATATTTGAGTTAGCCGACAATGCCAGAGTGGACTTATTGGAAGAAAATAAGCCACATAATGTGGCTCAATAATTTAAGCAATGGGCGCTTTGAGTAAATCAAGCGCCATTTGTTTATTATCCGGTAGCAGTTTATCAATCATTTTATTCACGTCTTTCGCACTAGGGCTTAGCGTGTGACTAAAAGTGACGTTTAAAACGAAAGTCATCCCGCATTCTAAGTCCGTGCATTGACAATAAAGATCTGCAAATTGGCGATGTTTTCTATTTGTTGTTCTTATGATTGCCTTTTCACCGCATGCGGGACAGAGGACTTTCATCACTTTCATATTCCGAACTCCAAAATAATCGAACTGACGTAATTTTACCTTTTTTTGTCTCATTCTGCACCCAAACGGTCGTTATCTTTCTTAAAATTAATATGCAAATGTAACGGTATTTCAGGGTCACTATTGACGGCATTCTCAAACATACGTTGCACAGGGATAACTTCATCTTGTCGATAGGCTTCGCGGGCTTTTATTGGGTCACCCAGTCCGCCAACATTACCAGGAATAATCCCCGCCAGTCCCGCAGGGAAACGGTGGGCGGTTAAAATATCTTGAGCACTGATATTTTTAACATTATTAAATTCATCTTTGGCTGAAATATCCCCAATCGGCATAAATTTAATCCCTTCGGGATCGCCTTTGGGAATATGCACAAACATGGTAGAAAAATTACCAATTCCTTTACTATTTTCCAGATTTTTAATGATTTTGGCTTCCACTTCATCAGTCAGTGAAGGGTCGTTACAATAAAAAACACCCCCTGTATGTGCTCCGTTGTGGTAATACCGACGACGAAAAATAGTCGCCTCACTATTTAAGAGAGCTGCATGTATACCACCGATATAATCAGGAATACCATATACTTGCTGTTGTGGGTCATATTGCTTGATAAAAATGACATCTTCAGGCGGATAAACTAATGGTTCACCTTCCATCAAAATAACAAAATCATTGTCTTTTCGACAACGAAGATAAAGTGAGGGCAACACAAACAGTTGAATGACGTTCCCCCAATAATCTCGTACTTTTAGAATAGCTGTATCACCAAAAATGAGATAACTCATTACCGATGCTTTTAGCTGTTCGTGGCTCAGTCCTCCACCTAAAAAATCAGACAAAATCATATTTTGACGCGCATAAATTACCCCGCCATGTTGGGCATTTAAGTTAACTAATTGAGCGAGGGCAGTTCTATCAATCGGGAGTGAATAATGGTCATGTTCATTGTCATACCAGATATTTTGATAGTCCGTATGCGTTGTTAATATCGGCTCGGGTTTGCCCAGTGTAATAATACTCATATTTTTTTTAGGGGTATCGGTAACCGGAACCGATAATTTCTTCCGTGATTTTTTCTTAGCCATTACGATGCCTTTTGAAATATCCATTTTGATTTACGTTGATTATCAGTATTCAACGGTTCATTGATTGCGCCATGAGCGATAGCCCAAAAACTATCAGCATGACCTGTTTCCATACTGCGGTCAGCGACAAATGTCATAGCACCGCCCTTGCTGGTTGTGTCTCGACGAATAGCCAAGAAACTGGCGGTGATTTCTTTTTGTTCTCTATCCCATTCGATGCGCTCTTCATCGACTAAATCGACCATTTTTAAAACCAGTTGGGTTTTCATGCTGAGGCTATAACGAATTTCCATTGTTTCGCGTGGTGCGAAATCTTGCACCATCTCATAGACACCATGACCGATACCTGTCGTATCAATGCCGATATGGGTGAAGCGATAACGACTATAAAGTTCTTGGATTTTTTTTGCTTGATGTTTCCATGCCATACCTTGCCAGTAATAAACGGCCAGAACACGGAACCGTTCACCAGGCACAGAAGGAGGTGCTAAAATAGCAAAGGCGGAGGTATCACCCGAACGGGCAGGGTCATAACCGCCCCAAACTTCACGATTACCAAATGGACGCGGTTCATCAGGAAAGTGATCCTCCCATAGCCCCACATCAACCCAACATTTTTCTAAATCGTTATATTTAAAGACAGATGCGCCACTATCGACAAAGACACACATATACAACATATTAAACGTGTCTTTGTTATAGCGATTACGCAACTTATCAATGGATGCTAAGTTAAAACCACCTTTAATCGCATCTTCCAGCGTAATGACATAACGCCATTGACCATCAGGACAATCTCGTCCGCCGTCCTGCATCTCTTTAAATGTCGGAAATTTAACATTTTTGCGTTCTTTTTCATTTCCGCGCCATTCGTCACCTGTCCAGAACGGGTATGCGGGATGGGTTTTTGAGCTAGGCGTAGAAAAATAGGTGGTGCGCCATTTATCATGGGTCGCCATCGCACTAGCAACTTCATTTAAATGTTTAAAGTTCGGTACCCAAAAATATTCGTCACAGTACAAATGACCGGAATAACTTTGTGCGGTGTTTTTATTGGTAGAAAGAAAACGGAGTTCTGCCCCGTTACTTAAACGAATTGGGTTACCTGTTAATGTGATGCCGAAAAATTGCTCTGCAATATTGACAATATAGGAGCGGAAAACCTCAGCTTGCGGTTTTGATGCGGATAAGAAAATTTGCGGGTCACCTGTGAGTACCGCATTTTCCAGCGCTTCAAATGCAAAATACCAAGTCGCTCCGATTTGGCGTGATTTCAAAATATTACGAATAGATTTTTTAATGTTATTGCGTAAATGTTTTTGATAGCCAAACAGCATATTGTCAGCAAATTGCTGAAATTGTTCTCCTGTTAATTCGGAAATATCATTTTTACGATAGCGTTTTTTCTTCCTTGGTTCGCCATCGTCAGACTCATTGTCATTTGAGTAGCCAGATTGATTTTGTGCTTTTGCCTGTGCCAGCTTCTCGGCGTGTTTGTTTTGTTGTGCCATCAATTTGATATGATGGTTAATTAAACGGTCTAATTCCTCTTGTTCAAAAACGGTCTTATTATTTCGCTCACTGAGCAAAATAATGCGTCGATTAATCGCATCTAAAACCGATTCATGACTGAGTAAATCCTGCCAATTCCCTTTTTCAGCCCAATAGTAAACGATCCGCCGATTCGGCAAATTAAGTTCGGTTGCAATTTCTGCAGGAGTATAGCGTCGCAGGTACAGCGATTTCGCTACTCCTATTAATTCATCTGAATATCGTGAGTTCGCCATAATGTAAAACATTATGCCTAGTCAGATTCTATCTGGCGTTGGGAGGAATTTGGTTATACGCCATATCCAAATTTAACCATTCGCCCATTTTATGGAATTTCGCAATACTGTTACCTCAAACGGAATTGATAAAAATACCCACGGATGGGGGATGCTATGTAATGTCACAATTAATGACAAATTGGCTCTGTATTGCGACTGCGGGCGATACCGTTGATGGTCGAATTATTGAGGAAAGTTGGATTTTAGAGTCTGCAGAACTCTATGACCGTCATTTATATACTGCATGTATTTGGCCTGAGCATGAGCGCTGGTTTGGTTCAATGGGGGAAGTGTTAGCGCTAAAAGCGGAACGCGACGAAGAAGGAACATTAAAGCTTTATGCGCAATTGCGTCCTAATCAGCATTTATTACAAGCCAATCGCGATGGTCAATTGCTCTTTACCTCAGCGGAATTTACCCCAACAGGTAATTTTCGGGGGACAGGGAAAACCTATCTCGAAGGGTTAGGGGTAACGTGTTCACCTGCCAGCGTTGGCACTGACCGATTACAGTTTAATAAAAACGGTAAGAAGTTTCGTTATGGTGCACTAAAACCATTAGTGTTTGATGAAGTAAAACAGTTTAAGGAAGAAAAGATGGCTAAGGGAAAGGGCTGGCGTAGTATCTTCAATATTGAAGAGCCAAGTGTTGATGATATACCCGAAGAAACAGGCGCTAGTGATGCAATGCAAGCACTGGCTGAGGCATTATCTGCACTTGAAGTTCGTGTTACCGCAATTGAAACACAACTAATTTCAACAGCAGAAAAAGTAGATGATGTTGAAGATGATGTGGAAGTTATCAAAGATGCTGTTGATACACCTGAATTTAAACAATTGAAAGATAACTTATCTTCCATTTTAGGTAAATTTAGCAAGTTGGATACAGTGGCATCGCGTATCCCTGGGAAAAATCCACGTGGCGGTAAAGAAAAACGCTTTGCTAACCTAGTGTAAGGGGTAAGTGATGTCATTAAATAATCAACGAATTCGTGAGCTTTTAGATGCTTATGAAAGGGCTTTTTCGGCATCTTGTGGCGTCGCCAATGTTAATCGATATTTCGGGCTGACAGACCCTAAAGATACACAGCTACGAGATGCGTTATTGGAGTCTGCCGAATTTTTGAAATTGATTACGGTGGCTGACGTTGATCAATTAGTTGGGCAGGTTGTTCCAGTCGGTAACCCAGGTCTTTTTACTGGACGTTCAAAGACAGGGCGTTTTGGTCGTAAAGTCGGTGTTGAAGGCAATGAGTACAAATTGGTTGAAACAGATTCTGGGGCGTTTATGCCGTGGGAGATGTTATCAGTTTGGGCTAATGCGGGCGGTGAAAATGAATTTATTAATCGTATGCAAGCCTTTATTCAAGAATCATTTGCCCTTGATATGATCCGTATTGGTTGGAATGGTAATCATATTGCTGAAGATACCAATGCAGAAAAATACCCTAATGGTGAAGATGTTAATAAAGGCTGGCATCAAATTGCTAAAGAGTGGAAGGGAGGCTCTCAGGTTCTGACGGATGCTATTTCATTAGATGATAATGGCGATTATCGTTCATTAGATGCTATGGCGTCAGATTTGATTAACACCTGCATTCCGCCACAGTTCAGAAATGATCCACGACTTGTGGTCATGGTAGGACCCGATTTAGTTTCAGCAGAACAATATCGCTTATATCAAGGTGCTGATAAGCCAACGGAGAAAATTGCTGCTCAAATGCTAGGCTCTACAATTGCAGGACGTCCAGCTATGGTTCCGCCATTTATGCCAGGCAAGCGTATGGTGGTCACTATTCCAACAAATCTACATATTTATACGCAACGTAATACACGCCAGCGTAAAGCAGAATTTGTTGAAGACCGCAAGCAGTACGAAAATAAATATCTACGTAATGAAGGTTACGCCCTTGAACAGCCAGAACTTTATGCAGCTATTGATGAGTCTGCTGTCACCATCGGTAAAGTAACTGAACCAACTGAAAAAGTAGAAGGTTAAGCGTCATGCTATCACCTGCTCAAAGACACAGGCAAAAAATTGAAATGCAACAAAAGCTCGAACAGCGACAGGCTATTGCTATTGCTGACGGTGAAAGTATGCATCTTCAAGCGCGTGCCATTGAGCGGGATGTCAAACGACTGCGAGCACTGAATCAAACGTATGAACGTGTGGCAATGAAACGAGACGAATTATTGCCTATGTATCTACCGACGGCACAACGCTATTTAGATGAAGGCGAGGTGTATCAAAACCCGATTTTTGTGTATTGCGTCATTTGGCTATTTGATGTGGGGGAGTTCGATAAAGGATTGGACTGGGCAGATATTGCCATAGCGCAAGGACAGCGCACCCCCGACAATTTTAAAAGCGGTTTCCCTGCTTTTGTGGCTGACACAATACTCGCATGGGCACAGTTAGAAGCGGCAGCAGGAAACCCCATTGAGCCTTATTTTTCAAGGACATTTAAGAATGTCACGGAAATTTGGCGAGTTCACGAAAAAATACAGGCGAAGTGGTTTAAATTCCACGCCTTAGAGTTATTAAAAGGCGATGTGGGCGATGTAAGAGCTAGCGCGATTGATTGTGTCGATACACTGAATCAAGCCGATGCTTATCTTGCCAGGGCGCATCAATTAAACCCGAAAAGTGGGGTTAAAACGCATCGTTTACGTATCGCTTCACGATTACGGGCATTAGAGCAAGAGTAAAGACTACCGCAAGCCAAAACGGGCAGGGTGGAGACAAAACAATTTGATTGTTATTGGTCGTGGAAACCTGTTCGCCCGTTTTTTATTTAAATATGCAGAGATTATTAAATGGAATTAATTGTAAATATTATCCTACTCATTGTAATAATTCCGATAATTATCTGCTTAGTGCTAATAGATGCATGGTTTTTGTTATTAATTTGGAATTGGTTTTGTGGATCAGCAGATATTAATTTATCAGTACCAATTAATTGGGGAACGGTTATTTCACTAAAAATTATTATTTTGTTATTGAAATTAATTTTTAGCCAGTAAGTAACACAGGACGAATAATATGTTAAATGGCGATGGCATTACCTATAAAAATGAAGAACTGACAAATGATGAATTTTGGCCTGATTTAAATTTAGGTGATTTTCAAAAAAGTCGCGCTATTCCCGCCAATATCGATGCTGATTTTATTGCTGATGCATTATTAACCACGGTCACAGAAATTAATTGTGAATTAAAAGACGTAAAAAGTTATTGGCTATCAAAAGGTGTTAATCAGGCAAAAGACGCTCCAGGCGCAAAAATAAAAGGGGTGAATGCCCTTTGTGCGCAATATAAAAAAGCGGTGTATGCCAGGGCAAAAGCGGATTTATTGGGTGAATATTTGTCGATTGTCAGTCGAGCGCCCAATCCACAGCAAGAAAGCGACGAATTACGGTCACGGTTATTAGCAGAATCAACTTTTGTTATTCGCAATATGAAACAGTTACCTCGCATTACGGTAAAAATGATATGACCCGACTACAAAAATTGACGGCGTTCTTACGTGCAAATTTGCCTGAACCCGTATTTGCAACCGAATTTAGTAGTGAGATGGATGATATTACATTTAAACGCGCTCACAATGATTTAGGCGAAAAACAATATCAAATTTTAACGCAAGAATATGATGCGGTAATTGCGTGGGGGCGTTGGCCTTATCGTGAAATTGATACACGTTATATCCCCGTATTAATTGAGGCATGGTATCAAGATTTAGAAACGGATTTTACCGAACCTGATTTCGATGATGAACCACCGACGATTGATGTTGATGTGATTGACGATGATATCGCGATGGTTGTAGTGACCCTGAAATTAAGTGATGCCATTGTGTTAAAAGAAGATGAAAAAGGCCTCGTGCCATTTGACGGTAAACGTTGGTCATTAGCCAATCCTGAAGTGTTATTTGCTGAAAATATTGATGTGATCCCCCGTGGTGTGAAATGAGCATTCAAGGGCAATTAAACGAAAAACAATTAAAAAAGCTACGAGAACAGCTTAAAAAGTTGGAATTACCACCGAAAAAACGCCAGCGGTTACTTTGGCGAATTGCGAAATATGGTGTGATTGTTGCTTCAAAACGCGCGGTAAAAAATCAGCAGACACCTGATGGTGAGGCATGGCAAGGGCGACACGGTAACTACAAAAAAAAGATGCTCCGTAAAATGCCTAAGCTATTAAAAATTCGTGAAATTCCCGAAAAAGGCGTAGTCCGCATTTATCTCGGGGGCGGAAATTATCGCAATGGTAGTAAACCTGTGGGTGCTGGTGTCGTGGGATATAGCCAGCAATATGGTATGACAGCAAAAATTAATCGTAAAAATGCCAACGATAATAATATCCGAAAAGCAACGAGTGAGAAGAAGCCAGAACCTACCGCAACACCGAAACAAGCCAAAAAATTACGGGCGTTGGGCTATAAAGTCAAAAAAGGGAAGCGTTGGGTAAAGCCTCCTTTAAAAGAGATTGCGGGAAAAATGCGTTTTTTTCAGGCGGGGTTATTAATTCGTCTTTTACAAAATAAACCTAAAAAAACCAGTTGGGAGGTAGATATCCCCAGTCGTGAGTTTTTAGGCATCAGTGATGAAGATTTTATCAAAGCGTTAGAGAGACAACTTCAAGGCATCGGCTACGGTGCATAAAAAAGGAATTTACTATGTGGCCAACTGTTCAGGTTAATCAACATAACCAACTGCAAGGCGAAACAAAAGAAATTGAGCGCATTTTACTGTTTATTGGTAAAGGGAAAACCAATATTGGTAAAACTATTGCGGTCAATACGCAAAGCGATTTCGATGAGGTGTTAGGAACGCCAGATAGCCCGTTAAAAAGCAACGTGTTATCGGCTATGCGTAACGCAGGTCAAAACTGGTCAGGTTATGTGCATGTATTAGCAGAAGATGCCGAAGAATTGGCATTTGTTGACGCGGTGATGGATGCACAAGCGGTCGCCAGTTGTGAAGGCTACGTATTAGTGGGTGATGCGACGAAAGCCGTTATTCAATCGGCTAAATCCTTACGCTCGGATTTAATGGCTAAACATGGGCGCTGGCTGTTTGCCATTTTGGGTGTCGGTGCAACGCAAGACGATGAAACGTGGTCAGGCTATGTTGAACGCTTGTCTGCTTTATCAAAAGGGGAAGCGGAACCCTCTATACAATTAGTACCAATGTTATGGGGCAATGAAGCGGGGGCATTAGCAGGGCGATTATGTAACCGTGCAGTGACCATTGCTGATAGCCCCGCACGTGTCAAAACAGGCGCATTAACCGATTTAGGTAGTGCGTATTTACCGCTCGACGGTACGGGTAAAAGCCTTGATTTAGCAACACTGCAAGCATTGGAAAAACAGCGTTTTAGTGTACCGATGTGGTATCCAGACTATGACGGCATTTATTGGTCTGACGGTCGCACATTAGACGTTGAAGGCGGTGATTATCAGTCAATCGAAAACTTGCGTGTTGTTGATAAAGTCGCGCGCACAGTGCGTATTCGTGCTATTGCTAAAATTGCCGACCGCAGTTTAAACAGCACCCCATCCAGTATTGAAGCCCATCAAGCCTACTTTGCCAAAGTATTACGTGAAATGTCACGTAGTACGCAAATTAACGGGGTGAGTTTCCCTGGTGAAGTGAAACCGCCAAAAGAGGGCGATGTGGTTATTACATGGAAAAACAAAAATAACGTTGAAGTGTATATCACGGTGCGAACCTATGAATGCCCGAAAGGGATCACCATTGGCATCCTGTTAGACACGTCATTGGAGAATGAATAATGAGCGGAAAACGGATTTCGGGGCAGTCGATTGATTTTAATATCGACGGTGATTTAGTTCATGTTGAAAAAGTCAGTCTATCGATTACAGATAATACGGGCGTTGCTCAAACGAATGGCGTGCCGGATGGTTATGTGAATGGGGATGTGTCGGCAGAGGGGGAGCTGGAATTATCCACTAAATATCTCAACGTCATTACCGCTAAAGCCCGTAACGCTGGCTCTTGGCGTGCCATTCCGTTAGTCGATTTGATGTGGTACGCGAAAGCGGGCACAGAAGAGCTTAAGGTTGAGTCTTTCGGCTGTAAATTAAACGTCACCGATATTTTAGATGTTGACCCGAAAGGCGGTGCTGTGATGACGCATAAAATTAAATTTATTGTCACCTCACCGGACTTTGTGCGTATTAACGGTATTCCATATTTAGAGTCTGAATTAACAGACAAACTGTAATAAAGGACATGTTCATGGAAGAACATAATAAAACACTGATTTCACTGATTATCTTAGGGGCATTGATAGCTATTGGTAAAATGATGTCAGGGAGTGAACCTATTACGCTACGTCTTTTTATTGGGCGCGTTATTTTAGGTTCAGCGGTGTCATTAATGGCGGGAGCATTACTGATTTGGATCCCTGGTATTTCTCCTTTAGCGATTACGGGGTTAGGCTCAGCATTAGGCATTGCAGGCTTTCAGTTAGTGGAATTGTGGCTGAAAAAACGAGGCAGTGATTTATTAACAGGGAAGTTAAAAAAATGATACGCGGAATTCGTAATAATAATCCAGGCAATATCCGTCATGGTGCTTCTAAATGGCAGGGAATGTCAGCAGAGCAAAATGATACTCAATTTGTGCAATTTATCTCGCCCGAATTCGGTATTAGAGCACTGATGAAACTATTGCAGACTTACTCAAAATACAACGGTAAGCAAAATGTGGGTTGTGGGAAAATAGATACTATTGAAGAAATTATCGAACGTTGGGCACCTGCATCGGATAATAATCACACTGAAAACTATATCCAACGTGTGTGCAAAGAAACCGGATTTAATCGCCAAGCGTGCTTGAATCTATACGACAAAGAGACCGTTATTTCTTTAGCAAAAGCGATTGTGCAGGTTGAAAACGGTGAACAGCCTTATTCAGACAAGGTTTTTGAAACGGCGTTTAATCGGATATGAAACAAGCAACGGCGATCTTCTTTGCGTTTATTCTGGCTTTTTCGGCGGGCTGGCTGGTTAAAGGTTGGCATCAAGACAGTCTAGAACTGGTCGCATTAAAAACGGCGAATGAAGTCAATAACGCCAGTTTAAAGGCTCAACAAGATTTAGCGAGTCAATCAGCAAGGACGTTAGAAAATAAATTAGAGGAACTCGCCAATGTGCAACCGCCTGAAATACGCACCGAAATTATTAAGCCTGTGTTCACTAACCTTTGTGTTAGTGATGATTTTGTCAGGATGTACAACGAAGCAATCGACAGTGCCGAACGTACCCTATCAGGAAAATCTACTGACAAAATGCCCGACAACATTACCAAAGTTAAACGGTAATACTGGGGCGGATTTAGCCACTGTATTATTAGAATATGTTGAAATTTACGGAAAATGTGCTGTGAGGCACAACCAATTAACGGACGAAATTCGTCAAAGGATGGAAAAATGAGTACCAAGAAAAACACAATTACTTTAGTCGTGATGGGCAAAGAGCTGGTTTTTGAACCCAATATGACCGCCTACAATGGCTGGTTAAATGCGATTTCTGCCGACGATAAAGTGGCGCCTACTGTTACCTATTTGCGCCGAATTATTGCCCCTGAAAGCAAAGAAGCATTAACCGATATTTTAAATATCCCTGGTTCGGCAATGCAGTTACTGGAAAAAGTAAACTCAGAATATGCGCCAAAACTGGATATTGAACTAAAAAACTAACGGCGCGAGTCGATGCTGTGGAACGCAGTGCCCTCGAACAATACATGACGTTACGACGGCACTATCTCCCTCATGAACAGGATGATATCGACAGCTTCGCCCGCGCAATTTGGCTAGATAATCACTTCACAGAAAATCACCGCATCGCGGTCGCAAATGGCATTGCATTAGCTTTCAAGGGTGAATGATGAGTACATTAGATTTTACACTCAGCATGATTGATAAAGTCACTCAGCCCTTGAAGGCCGTGCAAGCAGGTGTGACTCAATTTGCTGAAACCTCACAACAGGCGTTTAAAAATATCGCGGTCGGCGGGGCGGGCTTGGCTGGCTCCGTCTTTGCGTTAAAAAATGTCTTAGATCCCGCGTTAGCGATTCAAGATGCCCTTGATATGGCGAAAGTCACGGGTGTTGATGATGGTGCAATGAAAAAAATCACCGATGAAGCACTCACTTTCAGTGCGCAATACGGTAAATCGGCAGTGCAATTCGTTGAGTCCTCTCTCTCTATCAGAAAGGCCATTAGTGGCATTTCTGATAATGAACTCCCGCAGCTAACCAAAATCAGCAACATTACGGCATCAGCACTAAAAACTACGGCTGAAGAATCCAATGCCTATATGGGCAAAATGTTTTCTCAGTTTCAAGGCTATGCCGACAGCGTGGGCAAAGTGACGTTCGCGGAAGAGCTGGCAGGCAAAGCCGTTATTATGTCGCAAACCTTCGGCACGTCGATGGCTGAAATTACTGATTTGATGGAAGGGGCGCGTTCTGCAGGTACGCAATTCGGTGTTGGTATTGATGAACAGTTAGCCGTATTAGGCGAGTTGCAACGTTCATTAGGCACAGAATCCAGTAGCGCGTATGAGTCGTTTCTGTCAGGGGCAACGGACGGGGCGAAAAAACTCGGTCTATCGTTTGTTAATGCGTCAGGGCAAATGCTGACTATGCCCGAAATGCTGGAAAAGTTACAAGGCAAATACGGCAAGTCCATTGCGGGCAATTTAAAGGCTCAAAAAGAAATTGAGGACGCCTTTGGCGATTCCGCGATTGTTGTGAAATCACTGTTTAATAACGTCGAGGTATTACGTAAAAATATTACCGCATTAGGCGGTAATGATGGCATGAAACGTGCCACAGAAATGGCCAGTATGTTGGCTAATCCGTGGGAGCGGTTATTGTCGATTTGGGAGTCTATCCGCATTGCCGTGGGCATGACACTGTTACCCGTGATTGTGCCCCTGATGAATAAAATAGCTGATATGGGGCAAATGCTCGTGCGTTGGTTGAAGTTATTCCCCAATATTGCCCGTGCCATTGGTTATGTGGTGACAGGGTTTATTGCATTTACGGCCATGGGGGCAATGGCCAATATCGTATTGGGGATTGGTCGGTTACTGTGGGTCGGTATCTTGCCGTTGTGGAAAACGGGCGGAGTATTACTGTCCTTGATGAAAGGCAAATACGATTTAGTGACGAAAGCCACAGGCTTTTTTAGTGGTTCCCTCGCCAAATTAACGAGATTTTTAAACATCACCAAAATGGCCTCGTTTGCCACAGCATTAGGATTTACCTCTATCACATGGCCCGTTTTATTATTAATCGGCTTGTTTGCCCTAATTGCGATCGCCGTTGTGAAATTTTGGCAACCCATCAAGGCATTTTTTAAAGGGTTTGTGCAAGGCTTTACGGAGGCGTTTGGTTCGATGACCCCCATGTCTCCGATGTTTAAAAAAATTGGTGATGCATTGGGTGGGGTATGGAATGCGGTAAAAAGCGTTTTTAAATGGTTTACGGATTTACTGACCCCCATCCAGTTTTCAGAAAAGTCGCTCAATAAAACTAAAGTTGCGGGGCAGGCATTTGGTAAAACCGTTGCTAAAGCCATTGAGGTGCTGACGTTCCCGTTTAGGATGACGATTGAATTAGTCATGATGATGGCCAATATTTTTATCCGTAGTGCAAAATGGATTGGTAAAAAATGGGACACACTCGGCACGGACATCATGAACGGATGGAGCGCCGTGTGTCAGTGGTTTTTCTCACTGTCGCCTGTGCAAT
Source organism: Proteus sp. G2675 (assembly GCF_963886535.1). Taxonomy (NCBI): domain Bacteria; kingdom Pseudomonadati; phylum Pseudomonadota; class Gammaproteobacteria; order Enterobacterales; family Morganellaceae; genus Proteus; species Proteus sp. G2675. The sequence goes on along the minus strand of NZ_CAWPCB010000035.1, from coordinate 148,065 downwards.
ATTTTATTGATATCTGCAATAACGCATCACAACTTTTTTCTGCAGTGTGGGGTGTGATTGCCGATGGTTGGGACGCGCTTTGCAATTGGTTTAAAAACTTTTCTATCGCTGACAGTTTTAACGGTATAACTCAATCTATAAAAGGGGTATTTGATGGATTATGGGACTGGCTCAGTAAATCTTTTAATAGTGTATTTAATGCGGTGGCCAGTAAGTTAAATTATCTTCCTGGTGTGAATATTGATTTAAAAGAAACGCAAACATCGGTCACTAACACCCCATCACCTATTATTCCAACGGATATGGGAGTGAACCATCAAAACCGCCGTTTTGATTATCAGCCGTCATTATTAACAGGGCGTGAGTTAAAAGGCATTAACAAAGGTGGTTTGAGTAAAGAGATCAATAACAATCAAACGAGCGTTGATAACCGCAGGCAATACGGAAATATCACGATTAATAATGGCAATGTGATGACACCTGCGGATTTGGAAGAGTGGGGCGCGTTGAATTAAGGATAATGCCATGGAACAGGCGAAATATATTGATTTACTGATAACAGAGCGTGATTTCACGCTCAATGCGGGCTTTGAGCCGATATTGTGTAATAACCGTCAAAGTATTACGCAAGATATTGCGCATGCGATTGTTGAGAGCGGTTTAGCCACCCAATTAGTGGCCGAACGTAGCCCAACCTTGCGCGCTGATATTCGTATGCAGATTGTGTTACTGGTTGAAGATGATGAGCGACTTATTCCAGGCACCATTATTGTTGATGAAGAAAACGTAAAAAAATTATGGGTGACCGCAGACACTTATGATTTTGGCCGTATTAGTGTCGGGGTGAATTATGGCGAATAAACAACGTCCACAAATTGACTACGAGTCGGCATTAAAAGATAACGGCATGCCGATTACTGCCGATGAAATTAATCAGCAATTTAACGACATTGTGAAAGAAGAAGGCTTAATTACCAATACGTCCAATATGTCACCATTTTGGCGCTTAATTAATACTCTTGTCACTACGCCCGTTCAGTGGCTCAAAGATGTCTTGATTAATTTGGTGTTCACCAATATGTATCTGGCTACTGCATCGGGCTCATGGCTGGAAATGTTCGCCTGGGGCGTTAACCTGCAACGTAAGCCCGCCACCAAAGCCAAAGGACAAGTGCGTTTTTACCGCATTGCGGGGCAAAATAGTGTCACGGTGCCAGCGGGTACTATCGTACAGACAGAGCGCATTAATGGGCAGATTTACAGTGTGGTGACCACGGAAACCGTGACGATTGAAAAAGAGTCTGCCCTGATTGCGGTTGATGCCAGTGACGCAGGCGGAGCTTTTAATCTTGCACCAGGTTATTTTCGTATTCTTCCCGTTGCTGTGCCAGGCATTGAACGGGCGCAAAACGAGGAAAATTGGTTGTTAGTGCCTGGTGCGGATAAAGAGAGTGACAATGATTTACGTGACCGTTGCCGTAATCAATATAATCTAGTGGGGAATTACCACACTGACGCGGTATATCAAGGCATGATTGCCAGTGTCGTCGGTTTGAGTATTGACCGCATTTTCTTTTTGCATGATGCGCCTCGAGGAGCGGGTACCGCCAATGCTTATTTATTGTTAGATAGTGGCGTCATTAGTCAGCCGTTTATCGACAAAGTTAACGATTATGTCAACACACAAGGCCATCATGGGCACGGTGATGATATGCAGTGCATGCCAATGCCTGAAACACACCATGCCATTAAGTTAACGGTATTTGTGCAAAATCTCGCTAATTTAACCGATAACGAGCAAGTCAAATTACGGCAAGACATTGAAAATTTAGTGCGTTGTGCGTTTCGTGAAAACACCAGTTATGATGTGAAAAAAACATGGCCTTACTCGCGTTTTTCATTTTCTAATCTAGGGCGTGAAATTCACCGCCATTTTTCCTTGGTTGATTCCCTGCAATTTAATCAAACGGATATCATCAGTGAATTGAGTGTGCCCCGTTTAAAATCGCTGTCTGTGGAGCTACAAGATGCCTGATTTCAAGGAACGATTAAAAGGCTTAAATTTGCCGTCATGGATGAACAAAGGCGAACCCGCAAAACTGTTAAATGCGGTGCGTAAATTTTGGTCGGGTGTTTATGACTGGATGTTATGGCCACTCAAACAATTGGACGCAGAAACCTGTTCAGAAGAATTGTTATCAGTGCTGGCCTATCAGCGCGATATTCACCGTTTTAAAGGGGAGCCATTAGATTTATTTCGCAAGCGGGTAAAATTTGCCTTTATTAATGCCCGTGATGCGGGGTCGGTCAGTGGTTTTATTGCTATTTTTGAGCGCTTAGGCGTGGGCTATGTCGAGCTGTTAGAGCGTCAGCCTGATATTGACTGGGATGTCATTATTTTACGGGTCAGTGACGGACAAATCGCAGGCAACCCCGATTTGTTGATGGGTATTATTCGCCAGTATGGACGCACGTGTCGCCGTTATCGTTTTGAAGTGATCACCAATAATCAATTAGTGATGCGGTTTGGTTGGGCTGATTGTGAATATCAGACCTTTGGCGCATCACTGTTACAAGGAGAGTAACAAATGTCACAATCTATTATTACAACGGCATTTGAGCGCTGGAAAGCCCAAGAGTCGATTGATGGAAACTTGATTGTGTTAGACGAGTTCGTCTTTGCACATATCCCGAATTTAGAGATTGAAAAACCGATTGACCGCAATGAAGGCCTGCCCGATGCAAAATATATCGTGCATCGCCAAGCCGTCAATAAAACGGGCGTCGTCAATCAAAATGCCGTGGCCTATTCGGTGACTATCGGTGCTGAAATTGGAGATTTTGATTTTAACTGGATTGGGATATTAAATAAAAAATCCGGCACGGTAGCGATGATTGTGTATGCGCCTACTCAACGAAAAATTAAAACCCAAGCAGGGCAACAGGGCAACGTGTTAACCCGCTCTTTCTTGCTGGAGTATTTAGGGGCAAGTAAAGAAACCGCCATTACCACACCTGCAGAAATGTGGCAGATTGATTTTACCGCAAGACTTTCTGGCATTGATGAAATGCAACGCCTAGTTAATACCGACAGTTACGGTGAGGCCTCTTTTTTTGATGATGCGTTTTTAGTAGCTAAGACAGGGAATCAATATTTTGTCACAAAAGGTATTGGATACATCGGTGGTTTACGGGCGGAATTAACCACAAACCAAAATATCACCGTGCCTGCGGAAAATACCAAAGTTTATGCTGATGTGAGTTACCAGGGCAATATTACCAGTCGTTGGCAAACCCACATTAAGCTGACCGTCAAACCTGATTTAAAAAACTATATTGATAATGCAGGTTTTGCGCATTTTGTGTTTGCGATAGCGTCGATTTCAGCGGACGGAAAAGTTACCGATTTACGCCCTAAAGGAACACTGGATTTTCAGCAATTAGATGATGCGTTAAAGAAACATGCTCAGTCTCGTAATCATCCTGATGCAACATTAACGGCCAAAGGATTTACTCAACTGACGGATAAAACGGGGACTAGTCAGGCATTAGCCCCAACACAAAAATTAGTGACCGATTTACATAATAACGCAATGGCATCAGCAAAGTCGGCTAACGACAATGCCAATACGCGATTACCCTCAACAGGAACGGCCGTTGCCTCACAAAAGCTAGCGACTCCGCGCAAAATTTCGGGAGTGCCGTTTGATGGTACGCAAGATATTACTTTAAATGCGGAAAATGTGGGGGCAGCTACCCCTGCACAAGTCAATGAAGCCAAAACCATGGCCTCCAATGCGCAAAACACGGCAAACAGTGCGGTTACGAAAGCCGACAATGCCCAAAAGACCGCCAATGATGGTGTGAGCAAAGCCAATACTGCACAAACCACAGCCAATAATGCTAATAACAATGCCAATGGCCGTGTGCCTAACACCCGTAAAGTCAATGGTAAAATGTTAAATACGGATATTAATATTACTTCACAAGATATTTTTAATGGACAAGCTATTTACATTGATGTCAATCAAAATTTAAACAATTACAATACGCCTGGTGTTTATTATCAGCCGGCTAATGCTAATGCATCGATTGCTTTAAATTACCCTGAAGCTTCAGCAGGAACTTTACTTGTTTTGAAAAATGCGGGTATCACTCAGCTTTATTATGTTTATAACTCAAGTCGCATTTATTCTCGTAGTCAATTTGGTAACGGTGGATTTACGCCTTGGGCAAGAGAGTACAACACGCAAAATAAACCCTCAGCAAGTGATGTCGGAGCATATTCAAAAGGCGAATCTGATGGTAAATACGCATTAAATAACAATGTTTACTCTAAATCAGCATCAGATGGTAAGTATCAACCTAAAGGAAACTATGCTCCCGCAGGGAATTATGGTCTGAAGAATACAGCAAATAAAGCGCAAAGTGGTTGGTGGAAATGTGGTGATACAGGAATTATATATCAGTGGGGACAAGCAAATTCAAACGGTAACGATGTAAAATATCCCATAAAATTTCCCAACAAGGTATTTATTGTTACAGCGACCATAAAAAATCATGCGGGGAACTCCGATGCTGTTTTTATCTTAAATGAGACCACTAGTGGTTTTAAACCTGTTGGTAGATCTCCGACAGCTTCTAACTTAAATCTTACGTTTAATTGGTTTGCAATAGGATTTTGAATCAAGGAAAAGGAAATTAAGATGAAATGGCAACGTAAGCGATTCGCGCTTTCGGGCGATTTAACGGGCATTACCTGTTCATTATTACCCGTTCACCCGTTTATTTATGGTGTCGGACAAAACACTGCCACAGGCAGTTATTTAAGCCCCACTAATGCAATTAATTATATTGCGAATAAAATTCAGGGAGCGGGTGAGGTTGATATTGTGGTGACGATGATTTGTGCCCGTACTCATGACGAGTTTATCAATGCAATTCAAGGCTTTTCGGGCGTATTGCCTTTGCCTGTATTTAGCCAAGTTGAACGTATGGCCAAAACCGCCGAAAGCCTAAATATTACCAAAATGCAGATACCGGCTAAAACGATAGCCGGTATTCCAGATCCGCAAACATTATCAACTAATAACAGCCGTGCGGTAATCAATGCGGGATTAATTGAAAAAGCAAAAAGTGAAGCCTCAAGCGGGGCTAGTGTGGCAGGGTTACTTTCTAGCGTAAAAGGATTTGCTGAAAGTCGAAAAAATATCTTGCAAGGCATGGCTGATTCATTGACGGGATTACTGGGAAAATCAACCACGGTTTGGGTGTTCCAGGGAAAAGGTAACGGCGCGGAATTAGCCGATAAAATGAAAAAAGAAATCCCTGAACAAGATGCGGTTTACACCTTGGCTACGCTTTTTGCAGGCGATATTGATGCAATCAAAGGAATGATGCATGACACAGACACCACTTTACGAAAATAACACACCGAAAATCAGCCAAATCATTACGTTGGCGCTGGACGGTGAAGCGATTTTATTAAAAAACCTGACCGTCACACCCTCGATGATGTATCAGGACAAAGACCAATCAGGGCAGTCCTCAAGTACCGTCAACAGTGAGCAGGGCATTAAGCCCAAAGAACTCCGCATTACGGGCACTATTCCTTTCACCGAAGAAAAAACATTAACCCGTTTATTTGCCTTAGCAGAAGCCAAAGAGAACGGACTACTAAAACGCTACCGTGTGGCCAACCGCATGGCTAGTGCGATTAATTTTCGTCTTGGCACATTCACTAACGGCATTGATGCGTCAAAGATGGACGGTAAACAAGCCTGGCAAGTCACCTTTACTTTACGTGAGCATTTATCCGTACCCGAAAAACGCGAAAGTCGTTCAGCAGGGCAAGTTAAAGCCAAAACACAAAGTATGAGTAATAAACCGAACGCCAAGGGTGAGGGAACGGCAGAGCAAGAACAAAAATTAAATTGGTTTGAACGCAAGGTATTAAAACCGTTAAACGAGGCATTAGGGGGAAGTGATGAAACCCATTAATCGACTTTATTTATCCGGTGATGAAACGCACCTTGTCGACGTTAAAATGGTGCTGGAATTATCGCAATGTGGCCGTGGCTTTATTACCGCTAAAACCGATACCGATTACACGGGTAAATTGGTGCGCCTTGATATTGGCTACACGGATTTATTATTACGCTATTTCACGGGTTACGTAGAACGTTCGCAACCGTCACAAAATGGTTTTCAAAAATTGTTTGTGCGGGAGTTAGTTGGTGTATTCGACAGAATGTGGCCGTGCTCTTTTCAGCATCCCACCTTAAAACAGATCACCGATTATCTAAAAGAGCACAGCGGATTACATTTTGTGTTACCGGATGCCGAATATGTGAATACCCCAATCCCACACTACACCCATAATGGCACGGGCTATCAATTATTAAATAGCCTGGGAAAAGTATTCAATATTCGCGATTATGTGTGGTATCAAACGCCAGACGGTGATGTGTTCGTGGGGAGTTGGGCGGATTCATTCTGGAAAGATAAAGAGGTTGAAATAGACAATCAATTCTCTTCTGAACAACGTGCCGGTAATCAAATGACCATTCCGATGGTGCAAAGTTTACGCCCTGGTGTGAAAGTGAATGATAAACGCTTAAAACGTGTGGCGCTGGATAACGACAATATGACGCTAACATGGATTAGCCCCGATGCGATTACAGGACGAGCCGAAAACCGCACCATAGCTCAACAACAAATAGATAATGCCTACCCTGAATTGTCTGCAGGGTTACACTTGCCGAAATTTGCCCGTGTTGAAGCCCCGACAGAAAATACCACGGCGGGGGATATTTCAGACCCCTTTAGACCAAAATACGCCGTTGACGTGCAAATGGTTGATGCCGATGGCAATGATGTGGCACCCGTTTATCATGCGGTGCCGTTACCATTACCCATGGCGGGGAACGAGTCGGGAATGTTTCAATATCCGCCTGTAGGTTCAATGGTTGAAATTGCATTTGAAAATGGCCGTGCAGATAAGCCCTTTATTCGCCAAGTGTTAAGTCATGGCAATACCTTGCCCGACATCAAGCCAGGCGAACAACTGCAACAGCAACGCCAAGAGGTATCACAACGGGTGACACAAGACGGCACATGGCATCGTCAAACTGACCAGAAAATTATTGAAGAATCGATGCACCGTGAAGTTAAAACCGACACAGAAAATCGCACGGTTATCGCCAGAGAAACCACCGTACAAGCCACCGATAAAACGACCGTGATAGGCACAAGCAAGTTAATGGCAGGTGCCATTATGCAAATTGCAGAGGGTGACTTTAGCCAAGCAACGCAAGCCAATAAGGTTGTGGCAGTTGGTAAAAATATGACGGTTGATGTCGGCCAGCAGTTAGAGGAAAAAATAGGGGGGATCCGTTCCAGTATCGCTGGCGCGATGCAAAAAATCACGGCACCGGTTGTTTATTTAGGTAATGAACAATTGAATGTGATGCAATGCATGTTAGACACCTTAGATGTGGTGAATGAGTTAGCTGCACTCACTGCAAGCCATACTCATAACAACACGGGCAGTCCGTTAAATGCCTCAGCCATTAGCAACACAGGCACTAAATCAACAGGACTTAAACAGAAGTATTCACCCGTTATCGGCTGATAAAACCGTTACCATCCTTGCCCGTATTAGCGGGCTTTTTTGTATTATCTTGTTGACCTTTAAATCATTATTAATTATTGTCTTACTCACGAGGACTCAAAACCTCATACAAGCGGTCAGGCCAACCCCGTCAGTGTTGGATTTTTTATGCCTATCATTTAGTGGGCGCATTGCGCGACCACACCCCGAATAATGTCGGGAGGGCGACGAATACAACACCCGAAAGGGAAATAAGTCCGCGGTCTCTTGTAGCCGTTTTGAGCCTCCTGACACCATTTTATGGTGACATCAAAATCTCAAAAAAATACAAGGGGTCAGTAATGGCTAAATATTCTGTTGTACCATTCGCTTTTGAATCATTTTCAATAAGAACACTAACAATAAAAAACATGCCGTGGTTTGTAGCAGAAGATGTTTGTAGTGCTCTAAATCTAAGTAATCCTACAATGTCATTGAAATCTTTAGATGATGACGAACGGTCTAAGTTAAACTTAGGGCGTCAAGGGAAGGTCAATATTATCAATGAGTCTGGAATGTATACATTGATACTACGTTGCCGTGATGCCATTAAAAGTGGTTCTATTGCTCACAGGTTTAGAAAGTGGGTTACAAACGAGGTATTACCGTCTATTCGTAAAACAGGTGGATATCAATTATCAAAACGAAATATACCTACTGATATTCCCCTCTATTGCCCCTGTTGCCATAAACCCTTAGAAATTATAAAAACCCATCAGCGCCATAGACATCACACTGAAATTATCGCTATATGTAATAGCCACGCTTGCCAGCAAGATGCTTTAAAATATGATTTAAATTTCTCATATTACATAGAATTAAAAGGCAAAATAGAAAGCGATAACAAGGATGTTTTAGATAAACTATCATATAAAAAGCGATTAGCTTTAATTGAGTTATTATCTGATTAGTCTATATTACTAATGTTAGTTGAATGAGAATGTTAAATTGTAAAAGGCCAACCTTACCAGTTGGCTTTTTTGTGCCTTTAAATTCCCATCTCTACGCCATTCTAAGGCGTTCAATCCTCACAATACATCTGCGTTAGCTCAAAATGGATCGCATCGATAACGCGTGGCTCAGTGCGCGCAATACCCACGAAATAAAATCATTCGCCACGTAAAACGCACTAATCCGCACCCGCCTGCACAATTTGGATCAAAAAAATATTTCAGTTTGAATTTTTTACAAAACATATCGCGAGGGCGCGCGGGAATTGGGTTCTTTGCGTAAGCGTCAAACTGAAATGATTGTAAAAGATTTCAGGTTATTTCAGTTTGAGGGATAGAAAAAGGATCTCGATAAAAAATTAACGCATTGATAGTAAAAGTAATTTCATACTTTACGTGGGGTTGATGATCCACATTTTACGCGAGAGCATTTTAGAGAATATTTATTTTTCAGTGGGTTATAGATTTTTGAAACTGAAATAGAAGGGAATAAATTTATGTTAAGAAGAATTAAACAATATCTTTTGAAACGAAAATGAAACAGTACCCGATACCAATGTGAAAATTTTCTGTGTGGACGTAATGTGGACATTCTAAAAATTAAGGGGCTACGTTTTCACGTAACCCCTTGTTTTATTTGGTGGAGCTGGGGGGATTTGAACCCCCGTCCGAAATTTCTACATCCGCGGCACTACATGCTTAGTCTAGTCTTTAAATTCACTTACTTGCTGCGGACAGACACGCCACAAATAAGCTAGCTTGATTAAATTTAACGCTTCAACCCCAAGCTAGGCATCCACGCGATCTCTTTTGGGTTTGACTCCTCTTTATCCCCGTCTTAAGAGCGGAAGCTAGGGAGAGAAGGCTCTAGGCAGGTTATTAAGCTGCTAGTGCTTTATATTGATTGTCGTTTGCGACTATCTTTTTGCGGCTTTTTACGAGGCCAACCGCCCCTCGGCATGCACCTTGGGTTTCGCAAATCCCGTCGAATCCAGAATCAGCCCCAAGTTGTTGAAAGTGAGTATATCAGAAAAATACCTGCTATTGCTAGTAGTTAACGCAATTTAGCGGTTAGCATTTTTCATGATCCGTGCTTTGTCTAATTTCCACTCACGATCTTTTATGGTGTCACGCTTATCGTGATCTTTTTTACCTTTAGCTACGCCAATTTTGATTTTACACCATGCATTTTTCCAATATAAGGAAAGGGCAACCACGGTGTAACCATCACGGTTTATTTGGCCATAGAGATTAGCTAATTCACGTTGTTTTAATAACAGTTTACGCGTACGTGTCGGATCACAAACAACATGAGTAGAGGCAACGTTTAACGGTGTAATGGTGGCACCAAACAGGTACGCCTCACCATCACGCATGATTACATAGCTATCACTGATATTGGCTTTACCCGCACGCAGTGATTTAACTTCCCAGCCCTGTAACGACAGTCCCGCTTCGATTTCATCTTCAATGAAATATTCATGGCGAGCACGTTTATTGAGTGCAATAGTGGCAGAGCCGGGTTTGTGTGATTTTTTCTTTGTCATAATTTCCACATTATACTGTATGAGCAATAGAAAGAAATCATTTAAGCGTCTGTTTTCTTTTCAATTGCGTAAAACTTAAGCTATATTCCATTAGATTTTTATTTAATCACTGTTCAATGATATGATCGCACACAGTGTTGTCGTACAGGAATAACTATGCCTCAGATTAGTCGATCTGCTCTAGTTCCTTTTAGTGCAGAGCAAATGTTTAAACTAGTGAATGATGTTCTTACTTATCCTGATTTTCTACCAGGATGCGTTGGAAGTAAACTGATCAAAAGCACTCCAGAAGAAATGATTGCATCTGTTCAGGTTTCTAAAGCAGGGATCAGTAAAACATTTACTACCCATAATTTTTTAAAAACCAATGAACGTGTTGATATGCGTCTTGTGGATGGCCCTTTTCGTAAACTAACCGGAGGCTGGGTATTTACCGCATTAGATGATAATGCATGTAAGGTTGAGTTTCAGCTAGACTTTGAGTTCACCAATAAATTAATTGAGTTAGCTTTTGGCCGTATTTTTAAAGACTTAACAAATAATATGGTGCAGGCGTTTACTCAAAGAGCGAAAGAGATTTATCGTGACTAAAATATGGGTTGAGGTAGCCTACGCGTTACCAGATAAACAATATGTTATCCCTGTGGAGTTAACACTGGGGGATACTGTTGAACAAGCAATTATTGCCTCAAATATTTTAACGATTTGTAATGATATCGATTTAACTAAAAATAAAGTGGGTATCTATAGTCGGCCAGCAAAATTGAGTGATAATGTGCGTGATGGCGATCGCGTTGAAATCTATCGACCGTTAATCGCTGATCCTAAAGAGATGCGCCGTAAACGCGCTGAAAAAGCACGCCAAAAAACTGAATAGTTAACATTTTCACCACGTCATAATCAAATCATTGTATCTCATTGATTGCGCCGATATGTTGGTCATAAAACACACCCCATTGTTGAATTACAAATGGGGTGCAATTTCGTTTTTGCCAATCGTATAGTGAGATTAGTCTTTACTGGTTTGATTAGAAAAACTCGGCATATCACCTTGTTTATCAATCTTAGTCAGTATGCCATTATTATCAAATGTCAGTGTCAGAGTTTCTTGACGCACTTTTTGATGGCCTGGCTGTTCACGGAAAACATAATACCAAGTTTGAGTTCCGAAAGGATCTTTCAGCATAGGTGTTCCGAGGGCAAATTGAACTTGCTGCTGTGTCATTCCTTGTTGAACTTTGGCGACTTCGGCTGGTGTTAAATAATTACCCTGATTGATATCTGGGTGATAAACCAGTCTTTCGAACATCGAGCAACCTGAAGTCATTACGACTAAAGATAAGGCGGCAACTTTTAACAGTTTAAAACGCATGGCTATTACATTCCTTTTAGGGTCATAGTGACGATGATAATCGACAATGCAGCAATTGAAAACCTTTCACGCTCTGCCTAAGACCCTAAATATCGATAAAAGTTTGTTAATCGTTAAGCTGCCAGCAGATCTTTTGCGTTAGCAAGGGTGTTTTTAGTCACTTCACTTCCCGCTAATAAGCGGGCTAACTCTTGTAAACGCTCTTTTTTAGTTAACAGCTTCATGGTGGTTTCTGTCTCTTCACCATTAGTCTCTTTATTAACAAAATAGTGTTGATGGCCACAACCTGCTACTTGCGGTAGGTGAGTAACACACATAACTTGTGTCGATTCGCCTAATTCACGTAATAACTTACCGACAATAGCTGCTGTTGGTCCACTAATACCAACATCCACTTCATCAAAAATCAGTGCGGGTGTATCCATTTTTTTTGCAGTGATCACTTGGATAGCAAGAGCGATACGTGATAGCTCACCGCCAGACGCAACTTTAGAGAGTGCTTGATGTGGTTGCCCTGGGTTGGTGGTGACATTGAACTCAACTTTTGTCGCACCATCAATTTGTAAGACATTTTCATCAAACAATGTATCTACAGTTAAATAGCCATGAGGCATTGATAATTGATGCATGCTATTGGTAATAAGCTGACTTAATTCGTGTGCATACTGTTGGCGAATTTGATGAAGTTGTTTTGCCACGTCCAATGCAGCTGCATGATCAATTTTAACTTGTTCCATTAATGCATCACAGTCATCATTTTGGCGTAATAGTGCCTCTTTTTCTTCAATTAATTGTTGATGCAATTCATATAGCTCTTCAGGGGTGACACGATGTTTACGAGATAGACTAATATATTTGGAAATACGTTTTTCTAATTCGAATAAACGGTTAGGATCCATTTCTAAACGATCACTGTAGTGGCGTAGTTCATCACTCACTTCGCTAATTTGAATACTTGCTTCTTCCAGCATATCTAACAGTGAATTAAATTGGCTCTCCATTGTGGAAAGTTCGCTGATTTCATGTTTGGCCACATTCAGCATACTTAAAATATTTTGTTCTTCGTTATCACTTAAGATCTGCAAACTATTTTGGCTCAAGGTCAGAAATTGACCACAATTAGATAACCTTTTATATTCTTGATCTAATTCAGGGTATTCCCCCGCAACAGGTTGGAACTCGTTAAGCTCTTTTAAGTGATAATCAATCAGTTGTTGCCTTGCTTCTCTTTCTAAAGATTGTTGTTGAAAAGTCGCTAAGGTTTGGCAACTCTGATGCCAGGTTTGATAAGCCGCTTTCATCTTTTTTAATAAAGCAGGTTCATTAGCATAGATATCAAGTAAATGTTTTTGGTAGCGAGGCTCTAACAGTTGTTGATGAGCATGTTGCCCATGAATTTGGATCAGCAATGAGCCAAGCTCTCTTAGTTGAGACAAAGGGACAGAAGTACCATTAATAAAACCACGAGAGCGGCCATCTGCTGCAATGGTTCTTCTTAATAGGCATTCGTTATGATCGTCAAGATGATGTTCTTCTAACCAACGCTGGGCGGAAGGGGTATCAGAGAGTGAAAATCGTGCGCATAAATCCGCTCTAGTGGCACCAGGGCGAACCATATTAGCATCACCACGGTTTCCTAAACACAAGCCTAATGCGTCAATCGCAATAGATTTACCTGCGCCCGTTTCACCGGTAATTGTGGTCATGCCACCAGAAAAGTCGATTTCAAGTTCACGGACTATGGCAAAATGACTAATAGTTAATTGAGTCAGCATAGTGCCTCTCCTGTATAAAAACATATCTGTAATTACATACAGTATAAACTGGTTTTTTATACAGTAAAGTAGCGAGGCACAAAAATCAGAACATTTTTTTTGACCAACCTAATTTTGAGCTGAGTGTATTAAAATAGTTGTAGTCAGTTGGGTGGACTAAGTTAAGTTTTTGTCGACTCCGCTTAATAATTACCTCATCCCCTTCTTTGATAGGTAATACAAGCTGACTATCACAACTGACTTCATAATCAATATTGGTTTGTGAGAATTTTAAGCGAATTTGACTGTCGCTACTAATGACTAAAGGGCGTGAAGAGAGCGTATGGGGAAACATCGGAACCAGCGCAATCGCATCAAGATTAGGTGTAAGAATAGGGCCACCTGCAGAGAGTGAATACGCCGTCGATCCGGTTGGTGTGGTAATAATTAGACCATCAGAACGTTGTGAAAATGCAAAACGATCATCAATATAGACTTCAAACTCAATCATATGCGCCACTTTGCCGGGGTGAAGTACGACTTCATTAATGGCGGTGCCAATCCGTGTTCTTTGTCCTTCAGCACAGACACGAGCTTCAAGTAAGAAGCGTTTTTCTTCACGATAATGGCCTGCTAATACATTAGTTAATTGTTGTAATGCGTTATCAGGATCAAGATCGGTCAGAAAACCTAAGTTACCGCGGTTTACACCAATCACTTTGATATTATAGCGCGATAAAACACGGGCGGCGCCTAACATATTGCCATCACCCCCGACAACAATAACTAGATCAGCGAGTTTGCCGACTTGTGTTAAATCGCCCGTTTGTGCATCGGTGAGTTTTAATTCTTCAGCAACTTGGGTATCGATAATGACGTCATATCCTTTATCAAGGAGCCAATAATAGAGCATTTCATGTGTCGAAAGTGCTTCAGGATGGCGGGGATGACCGACGATGCCAATGCATTTAAATTGTTTTTCTTCCGTTACGGTATTATCTGGCATTTTTTTTACCCTCGTTTAGCGCCTATTCCTTGAAACCCGTTTATTGATCCCCATAATAAACTAAATATGAAGATGAATACTAAAACTACGCGGAGATATTCATGAGTAGTAAAGAACAAAACGTACATGAAGAGCAAGTCTCAAAAGAAAAAGAAGGAATGGAATCGGTAATGAATGAATCTCAAGAGCAAGTGAAAAGCGAAGACGCTCAGGCGGAGTTTGATGCACAAGCTGAGTTAGTTCAAGCGCTTGCACGCGTTGATGAGCTGGAAAAACAGTTGCAGCAATCACAAAAAACGGAACGTGAAGCGATGATCCGTGCTCAAGCCGAAATTGAGAATATTCGCCGTCGTACTCAACAGGATGTTGAAAAAGCACATAAATTTGCGCTTGAGAAATTTTCTAATGAGCTACTACCTGTATTGGATAATTTAGAGCGTGCTTTATCTGCCGCTGATCATGAAAATGAACAAATGAAACCGATGATTGAAGGTTTAGAGTTAACCCTGAAATCATTCTTAGATGCGGTGCGTAAGTTTGGTATTGAAGTCGTTGAAGAAAAAAATGTCGCCTTCAATCCTGAAGTACACCAAGCGATGACATTAATTGATAGCCCTGAGCATGAAGCAAACCATGTCGTTGATGTGATGCAAAAAGGCTATACCTTAAATGGTCGTCTATTACGTCCAGCAATGGTAGTGGTATCGAAATAAGAGCCATAATTCTTATATCAATGCGCCAATAAGTCAGGGCGTGGGATAAGTAAACCGCACTTTTGTGCGGTTTTGTGTTTTTATCACTAGCTTATTTAATAGGATCAAGCTGCCAATTAATGGGCGTGCGTCCTTGTTGCGCTAATAGATTATTGGTTTGTTTAAAATGACCACAGCCTAAAAAACCACGATGTGCAGAGAGTGGTGAAGGGTGAGGGGCTTTTAAGATAAAGTGTTTATTAGTATCAATAAAACGACCTTTTTTCTGAGCATGAGCGCCCCAAAGTAGGAAAATAACGCCTTCACGACGTTGATTAATTTGTTCGATAACCGCGTCAGTAAAAACTTCCCAACCATAGTTAGCATGAGAGTGAGCTTGGCCTTTCTCTACCGTAAGAACAGTATTAAGTAGTAATACCCCTTGTTGAGCCCAACTCTCAAGATAACCATGATTAGGTCGTTTGAAGTCAGGGTATTCTTGTTCAAGCTCTTTATACATATTAACTAATGAAGGGGGAGCCGGAACGCCGGGACGTACAGAAAAGGAAAGCCCATGGGCTTGATTGGGGCCGTGGTAAGGATCTTGACCTAAAATCACAACATTAACATTTTCAAAGGGAGTGAAGCGAAAAGCGTTAAATACATCTTCTTGTGGAGGATAAATTATTTTGCCTGCTTGTCTTTGTTGTGCGACTTGAGACAAAATTTGCTGAAAATAGGGTTTTTCTTTTTCAGCACCTATTACATCATGCCAAGTTAATGGTGTAGTCATAACATAAAATCCTTGTTGATATCTTATGGGGCTAAGCTTACCGATTTCACCCATGGAAAGAAAATGTTCCGTCTCGAAAAAATCGAATTAATTGTTATTTAAAAAAATTTTTGAAAATTTACAAAAAAAATTGCAATTATATGGGTTGTAATTATTGATTTAAAACAAGACTTTGCACCATTACCCGTTATGTCCTTATCAATTTTATTGATATTTATCAAAGAATGACGCCATTTATACTGGTATATAAGTAAACAGAAACATTGGTTAGACCAAATACCCAAATTCTGATATGCCATTAGAATTTGATTTTGTGCCCACATTGGAGGTCGAAATGATTACTGGTATCCAAATTACTAAAGCTGATAACGACGATTTATTACATTCTTTTTGGTTGTTAGATGATGAAAACGGCGAAGCACGTTGTATTTGTGCGAAAAAAGGCTTTGAAGAAGGCCAAGTTGTTAGCCGTGATGCATTAGGCAACATCGAATACCGTGAAGTACCGGTAGAATCTAAACCGGTAGTACGTGTAGAAGGTGGTCAACATCTAAACGTTAACGTATTAAGCCGTGAAACATTAGAAGATGCCGTTAACAATCCTGAGAAATATCCTCAATTGACTATTCGTGTATCCGGCTATGCAGTGCGTTTTAACTCACTGACACCAGAACAACAACGTGATGTAATTACTCGTACTTTCACTGAAAGCCTGTAATTTTCACTAAAAATCATTGCGTAATGATAGAACCTGGTATGTTTATATCAGGTTTTTTTGTTTATAAATAAAGAAGATAATATAAAAAACCGCCGTTATTAAATAACGACGGTTTTTTATTATGGTTCAAAGTAACGTAAAGAAGACAGATTATTGTTGCTCTGTTTTTATATGATTAGTTTTTTCCGCAGTGATGGTGGTTTTATCAGTAGCGGTTTTACGGCGTTTACCAATATTTTTACGATCGCGTGCGCGTACTTTCTCTTTAACGTTTTTTTTCTCTTCTACTTTTTTCGCTTTGCGTTTTGCTAATACTTTTTTAGAAGGCTTAAATGATGCTTTTTGACTAGGGGCTTTAGTCACTGGACGTAATTGGGCTACAACACGATATTTAATCGGCTCTTGGATATAACGGCTAATTTTACCAAGTAGCGGATAATCGTGTGCTTCAACTAATGAAATAGCAGTCCCTTTACGACCCGCTCGACCTGTACGGCCAATACGGTGCAAATAAACATCAGCTGTGCGCGGTAAGTCAAAGTTAAAGACGTGGGTGATATCTTCTAAATCAAGACCTCGAGACGCCACATCTGTCGCAATCAGCACATGCATTTTGCCAGACTCTACACGTTTAATCGCTTCGTTACGTTGTGTTTGAGCCATTTCGCCTTCAAGGTAGCTGGCTTTGATACCTTGTTTTTCTAATGCTGCGGCTAACTCTCTGACTCGCTCTCTTTTACGTACAAAAACAATCGATTTTTTAACTTCTTCTTGTTTGAGTAAATGTGCAAGTAAGGCAGTTTTATGGTCAAGATTATCTGCATGATAGTAAAATTGTTGAATTTTTTTACGCTCACGACGAGAAGGGTCAGCGTTCAGTTCAACCGGTTCATTAAGAATTCGCTGTGCAAAATCAATCACAGCATTGCCTTCTAATGTGGCTGAAAAGAGTAATGTTTGTTTACGCCAACGAGTTTCCCCAGCAATAGTTTCAATATCGTTAGCAAAACCCATATCTAACATACGATCTGCTTCATCGAGGATCAGCATTTCAACAGCACGACAGTCAAAGTTCTCTTCTTTGATGTACTGCAATAAGCGACCTGTTGTAGCAACAACAATATCTTGGTTCTCACTAAAAACTTCTGCGTGATTCATATAAGCAACACCGCCGGTGATAGTTGCGATGTCTAGATGGGTATGAGCACATAATTCTTTTGCTTGATCAGCGACTTGCATAGCAAGTTCACGGGTTGGAGTTAAGATCAGAACACGAGGTGGCCCTGATTTTTTTCGTGGATAATCAAGTAAATGTTGAATAGCAGGAAGTAAGAATGCCGCTGTTTTCCCTGTACCCGTTGGTGCAGAGCCTAATATATCACGTCCTTCCATTGCGGCAGGGATAGCTTCTGCTTGGATAGCAGTAGGACGTTGATATCCTTTTTCTTCTAATGCGGTCAATAAACTTTCATCAAGTTCAAGACTGGAAAATGTCGTGGCTGTCATTGTATACCTCTATTTAGGGCGCGGATTTTGACATTATCCTCTGTTAAAAGCCAGAGGATTTACCGCTATCACATTATATATCATCGATTGTTTCAGCTATGTGTTGTTTTTTAGGCTTAAAGTCAATAAGCAAGCATCGAATATAAAGCGTTTAATGTTAAGATAGAGGTAGCAAAAAAGTTATCTTACCATATATCGCTTTTTCTATTATATGGATTGCATTCATTCTAAGAAATAGAAAGAGTTATACAAATCATTAGAGCGATTCAATGAAGCAAAAGAAAGTAAAGAAAGCAGGTTTACGCAAAGGCGGGTTTACATTTAAACAATTTTTTGTCGCTCATGATAAGTGTGAAATGAAAGTGGGTACTGATGGCGTTTTATTAGGTGCTTGGGCGCCTATCACTAAAGCAAAAACGGTGCTCGATATTGGTACAGGAAGTGGATTAATTGCCTTGATGTTAGCGCAACGTGCCCCGCAGGTTGAGCGTATTGATGGTATTGAACTTGATGAAGATGCCGCATTACAGGCGCGTGAAAATGCGCAACAATCACAGTGGAGTTCGTTAATCCATATTTATCATCATGATATTTATCAATATGCGCAACAAGCGCCAACTCGCTATGATCTTATTGTGAGTAATCCACCCTATTTTGAGCCAGCGGTTGCATGCCGTAACCAAGAGCGCGAGCAAGCCCGTTATACGAAAACATTGACCCATGAAGGTTTGCTTGATAATGCACAACAGCTTATTACAGATGAAGGCCTATTTTGTGTGGTGTTACCCTATTTAATCGGTGAACAGTTTATTGAAATCTCACAAAGAAAAGGGTGGAATGTCGTACAGCGAGTTAATATTAAAGATAGTGCAGATAAGCCTTACCATCGCATATTGCTAGCCTTTCAAAGACAGTATCAAGGCGAAACTAAACCATGTAATATTGAAGAGCTGATTATCCGCAATAATGACGGTCATTACACAACCCAGTTCCAATCTTGGGTCACTGATTTTTATTTATATTATTAAAGACTAATGTTGCCGTTAATATTACATTGTTTAAGATTGTATATATTGTTGTAAATAAAGGTATATATTTAAATTATCACATTGTGTTATCGCTTTTTTCTTGGCAAATTGCAGATTGGTTGGTGATTACAACGACAGTTTTTTGTGATTCATCTCTTATTATTATAATTGAATTGAACTTCATTCTATTTTAATGCTCTAACGTAAGTAGCTCATAAAAACGAGAAGGAATAACGAGAGTAATATGACGGAGTCATTGAAAAATAGTTTGAGGCTTGACTTCGGGAGAGTCCATCTCTAATGAGCGAGCAGTTAACGGACCAAATGTTGGTCGAGAAGGTACAACTGGGTGACCAGAAAGCGTTTAACTTGCTAGTTATCCGCTATCAGCACAAGGTAGCAAGTCTGATTTCCCGTTATGTACCTCAGGGTGATGTGCCAGATGTTGCACAAGAAGCCTTTATAAAAGCCTATCGAGCTATTGGATCATTCCGTGGTGATAGCGCATTTTATACATGGCTTTATCGCATCGCTGTGAATACAGCTAAAAATTATCTGGTAGCACAAGGGCGGCGTCCGCCTTCAAATGACTTAGATGCGAGTGATGTTGAAAATTTTGAAACATCAAACGCATTAAAAGAAATTTCGAACCCTGAGAATTTAATGTTGTCTGAAGAGTTACGGAGAGTAGTTTTTCAAACCATAGAGTCGTTACCCGAAGATTTAAGGGTTGCTATTACACTTCGGGAACTTGACGGCTTAAGCTATGAAGAGATAGCCGTTATTATGGATTGCCCTGTAGGTACAGTTCGTTCACGTATTTTTAGGGCGCGAGAAGCTATTGATAATAAGGTTCAACCATTAATACAAGAGTTATAAGATGGCTGAACCCTCATTCACTGAAGGGTACTTTTACATGCAAAAAGAGAAACTTTCTGCATTTATGGATGGCGAAGTTCTTGATAAAGAATTAATGGGATCGATTGCCCGTGATGAATCTATGAAAGAAACATGGCAACGTTACCACTTAGTTCGTGATGCAATGCGTGGTGATGTAGGAGAGGTTATCCACTTTGATATCGCAAGTCGCGTAGCACTCGCTTTAGAAAATGAGCCAGTCCGCATAAGTCCTGAACAACAGCAAGAGCAGCAACCTGCGCCTTCTCAATGGCGTCAGCACTCTTTCTTACAAAAATTACGTCCTTGGGCTAGCCAGTTAACACAAATTGGTGTTGCTGCCTGTGTGTCATTAGCTGTCATTGTGGGTGTTCAGCAATATAATGGCAACAATAGCGCTGAGGATTTCCAAGTTGATACGCCGGTGTTTAATACTCAACCTATTATGGGGAATGGGGCACCAGTCAGCTTAAATTTACAAAGTGATAATTTAGGCCAAAACCAACAAACACGTCTACAAGAGCGTAATCAACGCCTTGGACTTATGTTGCAACAATATGAGTTAGATCGCCGTATCTACAATGCACCACAAGATGAAGTGCCTGTAGCATCGCAAAACACAACTCAGCAACAGGCTCAGTAATCATTGTGGTATCAATTTATAATTACGTGTAGGAACAATAGAGTCGTAATGAAAAAATCATGGTTATCCGCTTTACTTTTAGCGGGTTACCTATCAATACCAACACAAGCCTTGGCACAACCTCAAATAGGAAATGCCGAGGCTTTGTTGCAAAAGATGGGTAATACAACGCAAACCGCTACTTACGAATTATCTTTTATTAATATCAATTCTCAAGGTATTGTTCCTATTCGTTATCGTCATGCACTTGTCGATGGTAAACCTGTGGCACAATTGATGCAGATGGATAGCACTCGTCGAGAAATCGTGCAACGAGGGAATGAAATCAGTTATTTTGAACCAGGTTTAGATGCGTTTAGTTTGCGTAATGAACATATCGTTGATTATCTCCCTGCTATCATTTATCAAAATTTTGCTGAACTCGCTGAGTATTACAATTTTATTGATGCGGGAAGAACGCATATCGGCGACATTCCAAGTCGTGTTGTTCGTGTGCTATCAAAAAATAATGACCGTTATGAATATGTCTTATTTATTGATGAAGAGAGATATTTGCCATTAAGGGTTGATCTGCTTGATAAAAATAATGACGTTATTGAACAATTTCGGGTGATCACCGCTAATCAAAATAAAGAAATCATCAGTGAGTTAGATTCACTCAATAAAGTGAATATGCCCCCGCTATTGTTGATCCCCAAAGCCACTCAAGCACTGAATTACAATTGGCGTGTGACAACGTTACCTGAAGGATTTAAAGAGGTAAAACGTAGCAATCATCAAATTGCTGAAAATGAATTTAGCCAATCTATTTTATATAGTGACGGCTTATTCGATTTCTCTATTTATGTTAACAAAAGTGGTCAGCAATTAAATTCCCCCGAACGTGATAAAGCATTGAGATATGGCCGTAATACAATTTATACCTATGATAAAGATGGCAATGAAATTACCTTTATTGGACAATTGCCATTTATAACAGCACAGAAAATCGTCAACAGTGTGGTGTTTACCAAAAAGTAAAAGGTATAAGTTATGGTTAAAGAGTGGGCAACAGTCGTACATTGGCAACAAGGGAGGGCTTTACTACGTTATGGCTCATCGTCCGGTTGCGGGAGTTGCCAAGCTCGAGCAGCTTGTGGCTCTTATTTATTAAATAAAATAGGCCCTGAAACTGTTCATCAGTTAGAACTTCCTGTTGAACAACCTTTAGTGGTGGGGCAAAAAGTGGAAGTTGGTATACCAGAAAATAGTTTACTTCGTTCCGCTATGTTGGTTTATCTTACTCCTTTGCTGGGATTATTTATCGTTGCAGGGATAGCCAGTCTGTGGCTTTCTAGTGAGTTGGCTATTTTTTGTAGTGGTTTAGTGGGGGGAGTGTTAGGCTTCTTATTAGCTAAAAATATTGCCCGCTGGTGGAGTAAAGATGAAGGATTTGAACCTATTATTTTACAAATAGGACTTCCACCTAATGAATTGCAAGTACAATATCAAGAATAATAATAAAGAATGAATATGATAAAAAATGGGGCATAGGCTCCATTTTTTGTTATTAAACTTATTTTATGGTTCTGATCTTTTTTATTGATAGATAAAAATCAAATTTCTATCTAGTGAAAGTGCAGTTACGCTGCATAAATAAAGGTAAGCTTTATCATAAATGTTTGTGTTTGATGAACGTTTCTTTGAGTATAATGTCTCTAGTGTGTAGAATGCGTCATCAATCATAACTCCTGCAATATAGAGTTTTCGCTTTGTGTCCATGAACGACGCTAAAGCCAGATTTATAGAGCAAAGCAATAGAGAAAAATAATTTCAGAATGAAAAACATACGTAACTTTTCCATTATCGCACATATTGACCACGGTAAATCGACGCTATCAGATCGAATTATTCAAATTTGTGGTGGCTTAACAGATCGTGAAATGGCTGCGCAGGTTCTTGATTCTATGGATCTTGAGCGTGAGCGTGGTATCACCATCAAAGCACAAAGCGTAACACTCAATTATACCGCTGATGACGGTGAAGTTTATCAGCTTAACTTTATCGATACGCCAGGACACGTTGACTTCTCTTATGAAGTTTCTCGCTCTCTTGCCGCTTGTGAAGGTGCTTTACTGGTTGTTGATGCAGGGCAAGGGGTTGAAGCCCAAACATTAGCAAACTGTTATACGGCGATAGATATGGATCTTACTGTCGTTCCGGTATTGAATAAAATTGACTTACCTGCCGCAGAGCCTGAGCGTGTCGCTGAAGAGATTGAAGATATTGTCGGTATTGATGCGACCGATGCAGTGCGTTGTTCAGCTAAAACAGGCGTGGGTGTAAAAGAAGTGATTGAACGTCTGGTGAAAGAAATACCTGCGCCAGAAGGCGATCCTGACGCGCCCCTACAAGCACTTATTATTGACTCTTGGTTTGATAATTACCTTGGTGTTGTCTCACTTATCCGGATCAAAAACGGTAAAGTCAACAAAGGCGATAAAATCAAAGTGATGAGTACAGGGCAAGTTTATAATATCGACCGTATTGGTATTTTTACGCCTAAGCAAGTTGATACAACATCGCTAAGTTGTGGTGAAGTAGGCTGGGTAGTTTGCGGTATTAAAGATATTCTTGGTGCCCCTGTTGGGGATACATTAACAGCCGCACAGAAGCCTGCAGACAAACCATTACCGGGCTTTAAAAAAGTCAAACCACAGGTTTATGCGGGGTTATTCCCGGTCAGTTCTGACGATTATGAATCATTCCGTGATGCATTAGGAAAATTAAGCTTAAATGATGCGTCACTCTTTTATGAGCCGGAAAGTTCATCCGCATTAGGATTTGGTTTCCGTTGTGGTTTCTTAGGCCTTCTCCATATGGAGATTATCCAAGAGCGTTTAGAGCGTGAATATGATCTTGACCTGATCACCACAGCACCAACAGTAGTTTATGAAGTGGAAATGACCAATGGTGATATCATCATGGTTGATAGCCCATCAAAACTGCCGGCACTGAACAATATTGAAGAGATCAGAGAGCCTATTGCGGAATGTCATATGTTACTACCGCAAGAATACTTAGGTAATGTGATTACTTTATGTGTCGAAAAACGCGGCGTTCAAACTAATATGGTCTATCATGGTAATCAGGTTTCATTAACTTATGAAATTCCGATGGCTGAGGTGGTATTAGATTTCTTTGACCGTTTAAAATCAACCTCTCGCGGTTATGCTTCGTTAGATTATAACTTCCTGCGTTTCCAAGGCTCCAACATGGTACGTGTTGATGTCTTAATTAATGGTGAGAGAGTCGATGCACTTGCATTAATCACCCATAATGATAACGCACCGTATCGTGGACGTGAGTTGGTGGAAAAAATGAAAGAATTCATTCCACGTCAACAGTTTGATATTGCGATCCAAGCTGCAATTGGCAATCATATTATTGCTCGTTCAACTGTTAAACAGTTACGTAAAAACGTATTAGCTAAATGTTATGGTGGTGACGTTAGCCGTAAGAAAAAACTGTTGCAGAAACAGAAAGAAGGTAAAAAACGTATGAAGCAAATTGGTAATGTCGAGTTACCACAAGAAGCGTTTTTAGCCATACTGCATGTTGGTAAAGATAAATAATTTAAGGAGAAAATATGGCTAGCACGTTTGCCTTGATCCTAACGTTGGCAACGCTAATTACGGGTATTTTTTGGTGTATAGATCGTTTTAAATTAAAGCCAGCCCGCAAAGCGAAGTTAAAACGTTTACAAGAGTTAACGCAGGGAAGTGAGGATCAGCAAGAGTTAGCAAAATCGATTAATAAACCAAGCTGGGCAGAGACATTAGGCTCTCTGTTTCCTGTATTGGCGATTGTATTGATTTTGCGTTCCTTTGTGTATGAGCCGTTTCAGATCCCATCTCGTTCGATGATGCCGACTTTATTAGTCGGTGATTTCATCTTGGTTGAAAAATTTGCTTATGGATTAAAAGATCCTATTACACAAACAACCTTGATTAGTACGGGTAAACCTAAACGTGGTGATATTGCGGTATTTAAATACCCACGTGATCCATCAACTGACTTTATTAAACGGGTGATTGGTTTACCGGGGGATAAAATAGTGTATGACATGACGTCGAAGAAATTACACATTTACCCAAATTGTAATAAAGCAATATGTGATGATGAAATAGCGGTAACCTATGGTACAGCGTATCCTAGTGAATGGACATTACTGTTACAAAGTGTACCTGGTGGTCAACGTATTAGCGGTATGAAATCGATTCCGATTGAAGAGCCAATTTCTACAGCTACGCAATTTCGCCAAGAAGAGAGAATTGAAACGATTGGTGATGTCTCTCATCGTATTATGACTATTCCGGGAGATGTTACTGTACCTGAATTTATTCAACCGGGATTACCTCAAGGTACGTGGATTGTCCCTGAAGGTCAGTATTTTATGATGGGTGATAACCGTGATGGTAGTTCAGATAGTCGTTTCTGGGGCTTTGTGCCTGAGCAAAACTTAGTCGGTAAAGCCACAACGATTTGGATGAGCTTCGAGAAACAAGAAAATGAATGGCCTACAGGTGTTCGTTTCAGCCGTATTGGTGGCATTAAGTAATTTTTAACAAAATAGCTACAGCATTCCTTTCTATCTCAGTGTAGAATATGCCACTTCTTTAAACATGATTGGCTCCTGTATAAACAGGAGCCAGTGCAAACGCAACAGTTCTGTTATTCAACCCGATAATATCTCGTTGTTTTTAAACAGGTTTGTTGCGTGTGCTTCAAATTAAGTAATGGAAATTGATCGCACATGAATACTCTATTAGTTAACCAGTTACAAAAAAAACTGGGTTATACTTTTAAACAAAATGAATTACTTTTACAGGCACTTACTCACCGTAGTGCAAATAGTAAACATAATGAACGCTTAGAATTTTTAGGTGATTCAATTCTAAGTTATGTCATTGCTAATGCGCTTTACCATCGTTTCCCTCGTGTCGATGAAGGGGATATGAGCCGGATGCGTGCAACCTTAGTGCGTGGTAATACCCTCGCTGAACTAGCACGTGAATTTGAACTCGGTGAATGTTTACGGTTAGGGCCGGGAGAATTAAAAAGCGGTGGTTTTCGTCGCGAATCTATTTTGGCCGACACAGTAGAAGCGTTAATTGGTGCTATTTTTCTTGATAGTGATATTCAAAATATCGAAAATATCATCTTAAAATGGTATGAGAATCGCTTGGCTGAAATCAGTCCGGGTGATAAGCAAAAAGATCCTAAAACTCGCTTGCAAGAATATTTGCAAGGACGTCATTTACCACTACCTTCTTATGTTGTTGTACAAGTACGTGGTGAAGCTCATGACCAAGAGTTTACGATCCATTGTCAGATAAGCGGTATCGACCAACCTGTTAAAGGGATGGGTACAAGCCGTCGTAAAGCCGAACAAGCCGCTGCTGAACAGGCATTAATACAATTGGAGCTTGAATGAGCGAAGAACAAACCTATTGCGGATTTATTGCGATAGTCGGTCGCCCTAATGTAGGGAAATCAACATTACTGAACCAATTATTGGGGCAGAAAGTTTCTATTACTTCACGTAAGCCACAAACCACCCGTCACCGTATCATGGGTATTGATACTGATGGTGCATATCAGGCTATTTACGTGGATACCCCAGGCTTGCATATTGAAGAAAAGCGAGCCATTAACCGTTTAATGAACCGTGCAGCAAGTAGCTCTATTGGTGATGTTGAACTGGTTATTTTCGTTGTCGAAGGAACCAATTGGACGCCTGATGACGAAATGGTATTAAACAAATTAAAATCACTACGTTGTCCTGTGCTATTAGCGATTAATAAAGTTGATAACGTTACAGATAAAACCAAGTTACTGCCACATATTGGTTTTTTAAGTCAACAAATGGATTTTCTAGATGTAGTGCCGATTAGTGCTGAAAAAGGCATGAATGTCGATACTATTGCTAAAATAGTGCGTAACTGTTTACCTGAAGCCATTCATCATTTCCCAGAAGATTATATTACTGATCGCTCTCAACGTTTTATGGCGTCAGAAATTATTCGTGAAAAATTGATGCGCTTTTTAGGTGAAGAATTACCTTATTCTGTGACGGTTGAAATTGAACAATTTGTTACTAACGATCGCGGTGGATATGATATTCACGGTTTGATTCTGGTTGAACGTGAAGGCCAGAAGAAAATGGTGATTGGTAATAAAGGCGCTAAAATCAAAAAAATCGGTACGGAAGCCCGCATGGATATGGAAGATTTATTTGAAAACAAGGTTCATCTTGAACTTTGGGTGAAAGTAAAAGCGGGTTGGGCGGATGATGAACGTGCTTTACGTAGCCTTGGCTATGTGGACGATTTAAAATAGTAGGTTACTGAAGTGGAAGGCTGGCAACGTGCATTTGTTATCCATGCTCGGCCTTACAGTGAAACGAGTTTATTGCTCGATTTTTTCACTGAGAATGAAGGGCGAGTGCGCATATTGTCAAAAGGTGCGCGCGGCCGTCGCTCTCCTTTAAAAGGAGCTCTTCAACCTTTTACTCCCTTGCTCATTCGTTGGAGTGGGCGAGGTGAGATAAAAACCCTCCGTGATGCTGAGCCTATCTCTTTAGCATTACCATTAACAGGCACAGTACTTTACAGTGGTCTGTATCTTAATGAATTACTTTCTCGTGTTTTGGAAAATGGCACATCATATAGCACGCTTTTTTTCGAATACTTATCTTGTTTGCAAATCCTTGCTGCCAGTGAAACCACGCCAGAAGCTGCTCTAAGGCGCTTTGAATTAGCGTTATTAACGCAATTGGGTTATGGCCTAGACTTTTTGCATTGTGCAGGAAGTGGTGAACCTGTTTCTGATACCATGACTTATCGATACCGAGAAGAAAAAGGCTTTATTGCCAGTTTGGTGGTTGATCACTATAGTTTTACTGGATTGGAATTAAAATCGCTGGCAAAACGAGAATTTCCTACGGCTGGCACATTGAAAGCAGCAAAAAGGTTTACACGAATGGCCTTGAAACCTTATTTAGGTGGAAAACCATTAAAAAGTAGAGAGCTGTTTCGGCAATTTGCTATTAAAAAGTGTGCGAAAAAAAGCGTATTGATAGAGGATAAATAATATTGTCTTTTTCTTCTCTATGGAATGTGTAAACTAAGGTAATACAACGTTATTTTTCAGGAGAAGAGCATGTCTGATATTCTACTTGGCGTTAATATTGACCATATTGCAACCCTACGTAATGCCCGTGGCACAACTTATCCCGATCCGGTTCAAGCGGCATTTATTGCGGAACAAGCGGGTGCTGATGGGATCACTATTCATTTACGTGAAGACAGACGTCATATTACCGATCGTGATTTAATGCTGATCAGCCAAACGGTTCAAACAAGATTAAATTTAGAAATGGCGGTAACAGAAGAGATGATTGAGATTGCTTGCCAAACTCAACCTGACTTTTGTTGTTTAGTGCCTGAAAAACGCCAAGAAGTGACCACAGAAGGTGGTTTAGACGTGGTGGGTAATGAAGAGAAAGTGGCTGATGCGATTAAACGTTTATCATTAGCGGGGATTAAAGTCTCTTTATTTATTGATCCTGACCATGAGCAAATTAATGCAGCAGATCGTGTCGGCGCACCTTTTATTGAAATTCATACAGGTGCTTATGCTGACGCTGAAGATGAACAGGCTCAAGAGAAGGAGTTTGTTCGCATTCGTGATGCGGTAACCTATGCAGCGTCTAAAGGTTTAAAAGTCAATGCAGGTCATGGTTTGCATTATCATAATGTACAACGTATTGCTGCATTACCTGAACTTTATGAACTCAATATTGGTCATGCGATTATTGGTCGAGCGGTATTTAGTGGGCTTGCACCAGCCGTTGAAGAAATGAAACGCCTAATGAGAGAAGCGCGTCGCTAATGGCTATTGTTGGTATAGGTATGGATATCGTTGAGATATCACGTATTGAAGAGATAATAGGGCGTTCAGGAGAACGCCTCGCGCGACGTATTCTTACTGATAATGAATGGATTATATATCAATCACATAAACAACCCGTTCGTTTTTTAGCTAAACGATTTGCGGTAAAAGAAGCCGCAGCCAAAGCATTAGGTACAGGCATTCGTTTAGGATTGGCATTTAACCATTTTGAAGTCGCTAATGATGAATTAGGTAAACCAACATTGCACTTTTTAGCTGTGGCAAAAGAGATGGCGCAAAAAGCGGGAATAAATGCTATTCACGTGACACTGGCTGATGAGCAACGTTACGCCTGTGCAACCGTTATTTTAGAAAAATAACGCTTAAATTTATTCCCGATTGCGTTTGCTTAGATTTTGTCAGCGTGGTGGATCAGTACAAACTTTTCCCATAATTCATCTTGCGATTCAGTATGAGCAGGATCGATGATAATTGTATTCGTGATAGGGCATACCGACTGACAAGTCGGTTTATCATAATGTCCTACACATTCAGTGCAAAGATCAGGATTGATTTCATAAATATCATTCCCCATTGAAATGGCATCGTTAGGACATTCGGGTTCGCACATATCGCAGTTAATACAGCGTTTTGTAATTAATAAAGACATATCAATAATTTACATTTAATTAAGTTAATAATCAGTAACTTATATCTTGCACCTATTAGTTACTATCGTCTGTTACTTGTGTTTTTATACAGTATGATTTACATTGAATAACTCTAATTCGTAACACAAAACCGCAACACATACTGTTTTTACTGCTCTTAAAATACCTAATGTGTGAGCTTTAAATTTAATGTGTTGAAATACCGGAGTATTTCAATGTCAAATATAGCAACACAAAAGCAAAAAACACCAGATAATGATGAATATACAGACGCTCTTAGTCGTTGGGAGTCATGTAAGCCACCTTACACAAGTACACACATAAGAATCTGTGTTACTGCTGTCAAAACCATTTTAAAGCATATCAATAAACCACGTCGCTCTAAATATGAAAAAGAGCACTACTTGCGTATTGATTTTAGTAAGGCGGGTAAGGTTACCATATACGCGGAATATCCTAAACACATGGATATAAAAGGCCAGAAATTAGGGGAATGGCCAGAACTATCATTACCGATAGCAAGAGAGAAAGCGAAAGCATTAGCTGAAGAAGGGCTAAGAGCTGAATCTGTTCATCAACTATTAGATCTTTATGAAAAAGATTTAGCAGGGAAAGTCGAACGCTCAAAGTTAAGTGAAAATAGTTTTTATACTTATCGTTGCAGAGTAAAACAACTGAAGCTGACGTTCGGATCGCGTGAAGTTTTTAGTGATGTGAAATACTCACGATTAATAGAAATATTGGATAATTGGATACAAACAAAATCAAATAATCATGCATTAGAGTTATTTGCTGAGATGCGCCGATTTTGGAAATATGCATCCCCCATTTATTCTAATGGAAGAAATATTGCGTCGAGCATTCCTGATGATTATGTGTCGTCACGGGTGCAGAAACCCATGCCAACGAAACGATATACTGATATTGAGTCCATTGCCACCTTATGGATGAACGTTGCTTCAAGCACCTCTGTGCATCAAAAAAATGCAGTTAGATATATGATCCTCACTGGAGTTAGACCAATCAATGTTGTCAATTTGAAGTGGGAATATGTTGATTTAGATAACTTAGAAATAACTTATCCAGCTGGTTTAATTGGTATGCGTGGTGCAATGAAAACTCAAAAAGAGTTTAGAGTGCCAATTACAAAGGCAATGAAAAGCTTACTCGAGGAACAATTAGCTTGGAAAAATTCCACTGTTAATTGCAATAAAGAATATGTTTTCCTACAACCTAGAGATCCACAATTAGCATTTTCTAAACGTTCATTGGATAAACTAGTTAAAACATATAGCCCTGAAGGGGCGGTGAAGGGTGTAGTGCATGAGGGAACGGTGAAGGGAAAGTCCGGAGCATTTAATACTATGTGCCGTAAGTTTTTTAAAAGTAATATAATTGCACAAATGCGTCAAAAAGGCTTTTCACGTTCTGATACTAAAGAAATTAGCATGCTATGTTTACATCACTCTGATAAAAGTGAAGATCCAATGGCTGAACATTATGACTTTTCTGATGAGATACTGCAGGAAGAGATAGCGCTAAAGCGTCAAGCATTTGAGGCACATGAAAATAGTATCTTGACTCAAGTAGCGCTATTACGTCGTAAACTTAGTTAATAAGTGCTTCTACATTTTTCAATAAATGCTTTTATATTTTTGTACTCGTATCGAACAACTTTATTGGTAAATTTGATTGGTGCGAGTATTTTTCTGTGACGATGTCTATTATTCCAATCGCATAATGTTTTAGTGCTAATTCCTCCTAGTTCAATACAAGCCTCTTCAGGAGTTAACATATCATCATCTTCATACTCTTTGTTTTTAACGTTATCTGGGATATTTGTCGTTTCTTTTTTTGTTTTGCGTTCTACGCATACGTCTGTTTTCATTTCGGTCTTGCCTCATCATATTAGATATTAACAAGTCGGCAGTCTGACAAGCATTTTTTATTTCTATATCGGTGCAAGATTTATTTTTTATACTCGATGCAAGCCGGCCTAATTTAATATCAAAATCTGTTAATAATTGAGAACCTGGTTCCCAAGGTGTTAATAATTTCATGGTGGTTACCCATTGGTCTTGAATAAACCACCATGCTAATAACAACGAAAAGTAAAAACTGATTATGCTTAATCAACTTTTTACCCGAATAATTCCCTCCACTGGATAGCATTCTGCAATTTTCCCTTTGGTCGCGAGTAATTCCTTATCAATTAAACAATTTTGTTCATCAGGATAAATGTAGCCATAGGGTTCGAACTGACAAATCATCGAACTACATACCAAAAGGAATAAACCATACATTATTGTTCACTCCTTTGTTGCTCCGCGGGAGTAGGCTGAAGTTCAATTTTGACGTGTGCAGGAAAATCGTATGAAACATGGCAACGTCTATCTGTTGAAACAAAACCGTATGATCCATCTGGTAATGTGATTTTTACTGCTTGGTCTTTTTGTTGGGAGTGTCTTAGCATTGGTCTTGCCTCTTTGTGACATGTCACACTAATGAATAATAGCTGTATTTATAGGGCGCCCCAGTTGTAGCAATAACGCTTTTTGCATCGATGAAAGTGCTTGCTGTTCTTGCTCTGTGACATTTTTTGTTGATGCCGTAGACCATTCGATACTACATTTATTTGTTGTTTCATCATGGGTAATAACAACTTCTAACTTCATGGCCATAACGTTTATCTCCTGATAATGCGCCCAAGAAAGGGCGCTATTATGAATTAACGAACCATTAAGGAACGTTCACCAACTTCAAGATGTGCTCCGGGAATTTCAATACCATTTTCAAGCGCTTCTTTGATTCCTTTTTTATCGGGCGCTGTGATGGTTTTAACATCAACCAACTCATCTGGTAGTAGTGCTTCATTATCAATAATTACTGAAACACTACCTTTTCGTGCTGTAAATGTATTCTTTGTTGTTTTTAATTTATCTAATCCTGAAGCCAATAAGCAGTTAAGAGCATATTCCTTTAGGTTTTTAGCTTGGTTTTCGAATGATTTTTTACGATCAGATAAACGTTTAGATTCTTCATCAAGTGTTTTAGCTTGACCTTCGATATTGCGAACGTGGTGCATAATTGCATCCAATTTGTCACCTAACTCGCCCTCGATACCTGCCAATGTATCTGCGATATCTTCAGCAGTGAATTCTCCTGTTTCAACGAGTTGCTGTAATTTTTCATAATTGGTCGCCAGTGCGATAGCGGTAGTATTGGTCATTAGATTGCCTCTTCTTTCTGTTTCAGTTTGTCTAAACACTCTTTTTCGATTTGGTTTAATCGACGTAAACGGCCAGACAAATACTTCTCGTAATCTTCGTCACGACGTTCTTTGGCTGATTTAATATGTGCAGAAATTTCGCGTGTTAATGTCGATGCAATACCTCGTAATTCATTTGCTGTAACAGCACTACGCATCACTTCTGTATGTTTAGTAAATTTCTCGTCTAATTCTTTGCGAATACGTGTGATATCTTCCGCTTTTTCACTGGCATTTTTGATTTCAAACTCAAGCTTATTGCTTACTATATATTCAGGGTTATCATGCATACCCATAAAGACATCAGAGCTAAAGCCAAGCATTGATAGGGCTTTTTTGATGGCATCAGTCAGCGATTTTTTAATAGCTTCACCGTCAACCTTAATGCCATAGTTAGTTTGATAGCGGTATGGTGTCGCACCATAACTTTCAAACTCACCGCGGGTTTCACATTCGATGATGTACCAAAAACGGATCTTAATTGAGTGGTTTTGTTCGCAGAATAACGAGCCATCAGCATCACGTAAAAAACGGGTTGCAACTTGTTTATTACGCTCATCAAGGACAGGTTCTAAAAGAGGCTTTCCATCAATAAATTTTTCTTCAAGGACTTCATATCCCCAACCTTCCCCAATAGGACCGAATATTTCAGTTGCACGCATAAACATGTAAGTGCTGTTTATACTGGTCCCTGTAAATCCCACGCCTTCTAATGGCTTAGTAAAGCGCGGGTCTGTACGTTGTACTTGTTTCCAAATACTTAGGTTATTAGCGTCACTCGCGTTAAGAACTTCATCAATAACACTGGCACGTTGCTCAAAATTATCTTGTTGTGCTGATGGTGTTTCGGGTTCTTTAGGCTCTACAGTTTGTTCAACCACCGGAGAACTTTCTGTTTTAGGGGCTACTTCTTGCTTTTTACGTGAACGTTTAGGCTTAGTTTCCTTTTCAACGGTACTTTTGCTAGATACCGAAGGGGTATTCTCCAATTGGTTAGAAGTGATACTTTCTTCTTTTTCAGCATTGCCAGTAGGCTTGTTAATACCTAAATGACGGTCAATAAATTCTTTTCGCGCATTGGGATTATCTAATAACTCAGGCTGTTTTTTACTTTCAGCTATTAACGAGAAAATTTTTTCACGTGGTATATCCAAGATGCCAGCTGTTGTGCGTAAATCCATTGACCAGCGTTTCCATGCTTTGTCGTCGTCATCTATCAGTTCTTTGGCTTTTTTTACTTGAGATGCGAGGACATTATTAGGATCAAAGTCATCTAACAGTGCTAAGGCAATTTCGGTATCTATGGTTGAATAGTTACGTTTGATAGAAGATGTTTCTTCTTGTTGTTGTTCTGGTTCTTCGGTTAGCCAGCTTTCACCTAATGATTTAGCTTCTTCAACGGTGACATCTTCATTAGCAAACTCATAGATAGCCTGTGCTATTTCCATTGTTTGCTCAGCATCCATCAAAGAAAGTTTTGTTATTTCAGCTAGGCCTGTAGCGATATTACGAATTTTGGGATCTTCTTTTCCTGCCAAATATTCCAGAGCAGTTGAAAACTCATTGTTAGTTATTTGAGTCTTTCCAAATAAAAGTAAACACGCAATTCTGGGCTTCGTTCCTAGTTTTTTGAAATTCTTATATTCAATAGGTTTCCATTGAGTTCCATCAAACTCATTTTCAACAGCAAATTTCTCATCAAATATATCTAAAGTAGGGCAAACAGAGCCGTCAAGGTGTTCGCTAATTAACGGATCATCGGTGTTAAAGTTATCCATAGCTTCTGGATATGCTTCAGATAATTTTACTACTGCAGTCGCTGTTGCCAGTTTTGCATTAGCGGTGTTTAACGCTATGGCCAGCGGTACAGCACCGTTGTTTGTACGAGCCTCGGTCGTAGGCTCAAATACACAGATAAAAGTTTTCATTGGTCTTGCCTCTTAATTTCCTGATTTTGCTAGTTTAATAGCTCGCTTAATGCCCGCTTTTTTGATAATTACACGCTTATATTTCCCATCAATGGGATTAGAGTAAGCCGTACCTGTTGAAGGGTAATATTCAACTCGTCTCTTACCTCCAATGATAGAAATATGTTGAGTGCCAGAAACTATCTCACTGTTATTTTCATGTTCAATAACAGATAGTTCAGCATCTAATACAGCATCAATTGCTAGATTAATTGCATCCATAATGTTCACCATCAGTAAGGAATTTCTTCATCTTCTTTAGCTATTGGTTTGCCTTCCAAACAGAGAAGCATTTGGATCTGGTCTTCTAACAAACTTGTTTTTACTTGGGCATCAGCTAGGATTTTTTCTTGCTCATTACGTAGAAAATCAATTTCAGCGTGAATGAGATCAGTTTGAGTAGGCTCTTTAAAAGGAACATCAACAGTGTGTTCAGCAATAACAAAACCTAGCCCAGCATTGGGATCGGCTTTAAATGCGTAGGCGTTATATTGGTAAGAACCATCGAACTGTTTTTGAGCATGAATATAGAGTGTGACTGTTAGGCTTTCAGGTTGTGCTTTCATAGCAACTCCTTTAAAATAACGGTGATCAGTGATTTATCATTGGTCTTGCCTCTTCTAGCGTTTGGTCGCGCTAGTAGAACTCCCGATAGCTTTGGTCGGCAATTCGGGGTAAAGGAACCCACTTCGGTGGGTTTTTTTACGTCTAAAATTTGTTGCCTGATTATTTATCCTCATCAGGCGGTTGAGGCTCCTGCATTCCGCAACGCAAGGATTCTGTGTATAATTCAGTCACCGCAACGCTTTTAAGGAACTGAATTATGAGTAATATCCGCATTAAGTGCCCGGGCTGTGGACAGGATTTTGCTGTAGAAACCATTGTCAAAATCGATAAAATAGACGATCTCGTCGGTCACTCCTGTCTGCACTGTTCCAGAGTAATTACTGAACATGACATCATCAGTCAGGCTAAGAAGCTTAGTCAGGAACTTATCAACCGATTCCGGCGGAAGTAGCGAGATAATTTTTTTAATTTTCTCTTCCATTTTGCTGGTATTAATGGTGATGAATGCCAACTTGTTATCGGAGCCCATATTTCCGCCCTGTTAAATATTGTTGGCGATCTAATGCAGCAAGAGCTGTTTTTAATATTGTTCTTGCTGCTTCATTCGTGTCGGTATGGTCGTTGTCATAGGGGGCTAGCTCATTGCGAATTGTCAAGTTGACAGCATTAACCATTTTCACAATGTGAAATACGCTTAACTCATCAGATGGGAAGCTTGCCAGAACATCTTCGATAGTTTCTGTTGAATTTTCGGTAATACCGCCAACTTGAATGCTAATATCATTTTTGTTATACAATTCAATAAAAGCAGACTTAACTGAGTTAGCAAATTCAATCGCAGACTCTTTTGTTGGATGACTATTTTTTAAAATATCAGCCAATGCAGTCGTTGCAATAAGTTGTACACTTTCTGGTAATTCTTCAAATTTCATATAACCCCCCATTTAAATTAAGTTGCCCGTCTTTCCGAGCTGTCAGGTCTGCCTTGTAGCTTTGGTCGGTAACTAATTTAATTCCCTGGTATTGCTAAAAAATCTGCTGTTATGCCGTGGTAATCATGACAGGTCGCGATGAGAGCTGTGGTTCTCCTCCGACATAACAGCAAAACTAAATCTGAACACTTACCTAAACACTTGCTGTGTTGTTTGTCTTGCTTGTAATTTAAGATAACTTAAATACTTTGTCAATAAAATTTAAAGTTATCTTAAAATACTAGGTTTCTGTTTATGAATGCATGATTTTTATACTACATATATTATGGTATTAATAAGTCATGTTAATACAATGTAATATAAGGGAATTTTTTGGGGGGGGGAGATATCAAAGCCCTTTATATTAAGGGCCTATGCCATGCGTGGTTATTTTTCTTTATTTAATACCATAAAAGTTATAATTAAAGCCCATGAAAAGCTAATTACTTTAAACCATAAGGGGTATTTTTTTTGTAGAGAAAACCAGCAGAAAATCATAGGGAAGAAAAATGTAAATATGAATAGAAATATAAATTTTATCGTAAAAAATTGTTTTTCTTTAATAGCTTGATTCTCTGCTTTTTCTTTTTCTTGTTGCTCAGTTATACGTTTCTCAATCATCTTCTCTATTTGATGTTTTTCTGACTCCCAATTGGGATGATTAGAATCAAGCCATCTTTTTATTTCGAAAACAAATTTTGAAATTTTATTTTTTGCTCTTTGCCCTGTATCGCCTGAAAATTCAACCTCTGAAATAGCACGATTAAAAGATAGTTCAAGAGTGTTGAACTTGTTAATTAATTCATTATCAATGGATATATTTTCAATGGCAACGTCATCACTGTAAATATCAACACCATTGATACTCAAAAAACATAATTTCATTAATTGAACATCATCTTTAGAGTCTTTAATAAAACATTCAAAATCAATCTGTTGTTGTTCAGATTTTGTTAGTTTATTACTAGTCTTTTGTTTTTTAGTTGAGCCAGCTAATTTACTTCTGTATGAAAGACCTGTTCCAGGAATACCTAAATTAGAATGAATTCCATTTTTTCCTATATTAAGGCTAGCCCCTTTTTTCCCTATAGAAATACTACTAATTCCATTTTTTCCTATATTAACTTTTACCCCTGCAATTTTTATTGTTTTTTTAAATCGAAATGCCATTTTAGTACTCCGTATGATAACATTTAGTCAATACAATGTAATAGTTAACCGTATTGTTTTATGGTAGTTTTTTTATTTTAGCATCTACGACAACACCAACTATTCGACAGTTACCATTGATTGATATCATTCTATATTGAGGGTTTAATGGCTTTAAATAATGATGACCAGCATCAATAATATACTGTTTAAATGTGGTTTCGTTTTCACTTTCTAATTTAGCGACTACAAGTTTACCATTTGTTGGTTCTACATTTGGATCTACGAGAATAATCATTCCTTCTGGGATGCTTAATCCAGATGATGAGGTCATTGAGTCCCCCACAACATCTAGCCAAAAGGAATCATTTGAGCAAGATACGGTTGTTTCATACATTTCATCAATATTACATCTATCGTATGGTTCCAATGCTTCAGTCCAAGCTCCAGCCATGACTCTACTGATAAGAGGGTATTTACCTTTTGAATGATGAATTCTCGGGGACTCAATATTGCTTGAATTTTCTTCTTTTCCTTTGAGTATAAATTCAGGTGTACATCCTAAGGCATCAGCAAGAGAGAATAAATTATTACCTGTGGGTTCAGTTTCTTCCTTTTCCCATTGAGAAATCGCAACATGGGAAACTCCCACCTTCGCTGAAAGTGCTTTTTGAGTTAGTCCCAATTCTTTTCTGCGCAATCTAATGCGCTCACCAATCGATGTTTTTATCATAATTAAGTTATCTTAAATCTTCTTGACTTAAGTTTCCTTTAATTGAATACTTAAATAAACTTAAAAAAAGGAGTCCCCAAAATGGTCAAAGAGGATGTTATTAAATACTTCGGTTCACAAAGATCTGTAGCAGAAAAACTTAACATTTCTGATGCTGCGGTACATTATTGGAAAAATATTATTCCAGAAAAGGCCGCATTAAAGCTTTCTCGAATCACTGATGGAAAGTTGAAATATCGACCTGAACTATATAGTAAGGTGGAGTAATTAATTTCCATTAACTATATATGTTCATCGTTAAAAAAACTGATTCTAAATAATCAATTTTGCGACAGGAGACGCATAGATGAATTTTGATATCAACATTATCAGAGCTGAAATTGAGGACTGGGCTGTAGAACAAGGGCAAGAACATGTTGCTATTGAGATTAGCCGAGCTTACTTACGATTAGTGATTAATCAAGAACATGGTCGATTACATGCCATTGAGGATCAAACGGGTAAGGCAGACTGGAAAGCAATCAATAATAACCGGCAACAGATATTCCGTTGGTTACGTGGTGATTCTCGCGCATCTCAAAGAAAAATTGCTGAGTTAATGCCAGCGATTGAAATGGCTCTACCGGCTTCGAGGTTAGCTCGAGTACGCGGAGATACCAAAAACTATTTAGCAACTGTAGCCATTCAGCGTTTTGCTGATGCTATGACTGAAATCTTATTAGAGGGTCGTGACATGTCACACCAAATAAACAATGTAGTACGTGCATTAAATGAGATATCACGCCCGACCAGCGTGCATTAATTCAAGAGGCAAGACCAATGATTAGATCAACTGAAAAAATTACATATCGTAATGGGTTTATGCTGAATGATAAACCTGCACATATTTCAGAAATTGAAGATATTTTTGAGAGTAGACGTGTTATTGCGTTGTTAGTTTGGGAGCAGTATGAGAAGCAAAAACAAAAATTACTGTCGAAGAATTTAACGCCTGCACAGTATCAAAGCGCATGTCGCTCCATAGCTAAATCACTGGGGGTGTAATGTGAGCAATAAATTAACTGGCTATGTATGGGATGCATGTGCTGTTTCAGGTGTTAAGGGTACTAAGTTAATGATCATGGTACGCCTAGCAGATTATTCGAGCGATGAAGGGATCGCTTATCCCAGTGTTGAAACCATCAGTCGTCAAATTGGTGCGGGAATTAGCACAATTCGCAATGCATGTAATGAACTTGAAAATGATGGTTGGTTGGTTAAAAAACAGCGTAGAAATGGTAATCGAAACGCTTCAAATTTATATTTTTTAAATGTCGATAAATTAGAAAAAATTGCATTAGAAGAAAATGCAAAATTAAGAAAACAGCGTGAAAAACTATCAAATTCTCACCGTCCAGATTCTGACCGTTCAGATTCTGACCGTACAGAAAACGATAAAAATATACGGTTTGACCCTCCAGAATCTGGCGTTCAAGGGGGTTTTCACCCTCCAGAATCTGGAGGCGATCCACAAGTAAATTCAAAACATGATCCACAAGTAAATTCAAAACATGATCCACAAGAATTACTCGAGGGGAAAAAATCGAAAAATAAATTCGATCCGAAATTGGCTAAACCGTCAAATGTGAGTGATGAGGTTTGGCAGGATTGGATTAACTTCAGGAAAGAAATTAAAAAACCGCTGACAGAAACCATGTGCAAGCAACAAGCAAAAAAATTATCGCTTTGCACCGATGCCAACGCTGTGATTTGTAATTCAATTGCCAATGGTTGGCAGGGGCTATTTCCTGAAAGATCCGTAGTACAAACTCAAAAAGTAAATTCTCACACTGGGTTTAGCGAAAAAGATTACCAGTCTCAAGATCCGCATTGGTTTGTGGGAGGTGGAAATGTCTGAACAAAATTTACTAACTGCGGTGAATATTCCACCTCGCTTTGCTAATGCGACATTTGAATCATTTGTAGCCTCAACGCCAACAGCAAAACATAATTTAAAAATTTGTCAGCAGTACGTTGAAACTTGGGGTGACCGAAAAAACGCAGGAGAGGGGCTTGTACTGTGTGGAACACCCGGAACTGGTAAAACACACCTTGCAGTATCAATCGCCCGTCAGATTGCCGGAGAATTGCAAGAAACGGTATTCATTACCACAGCCTCACGTATCATTCGCGCTTTTCGAAGAACATGGGCTGGAAATTCAGAATTCAGTGAACTTGATGTACTTGAAAAATATTGCACACCTGATTTGTTAATTATTGATGAAATTGGTGTTCAGTATGGCACTGATTCTGAACGTAATATCTTGTTTGAGGTGATTAATGATCGCTACGAAGATTTGCTACCTACAATTTTGATAAGCAACTTGCCCGTTGTTGATCTACAAGAAATGCTTGGTGAACGAGCCGTGGACAGATTATTACAGGGGGGAACAGTATTAACGTTTAACTGGCCAACATATCGTAGAGGTAATCATCATGCATGAGAAAGAATTAGAACATGCGGTGATTAGTGGTTTGTTAGCTGGTGGTGCTAGTCAAGATGCATATGAGGTATTAGCCACATTACCTGAAGAAGCCTTTAGTTCTAGATATTTTCGTAATGTCTACAAAGAAATTAAAAAACAAGCGCTAGCAAGTTCTTTAATAGATCCCTTTTTTATTGCTGATGCGCTAGGTGAAAAAGGCGATTTAGCAAATTTACTTGAGCTATCTAAAACACCTATTTGGACAGCAAATTTAAAAGGCTATGCCTCAAAAGTTTATAGTTATTATCGTGTTAGAGAAGTCATTCAATTAATTTCCAAGTATCAAAATGATATTACTACTGCAAATAATCATGAACAAGCTGAAGAATTTATTCATCAATTTGCAACCCAAATTGGCCAGCTGACAATTGGTAATCAGAACCTACTTCCTGTGCATTTAAATACACTACTTGAAGGATATGTAGATGTTTTAGAACGCAGAAACAAAGGGGAAGATGCTGTTGGGATGATAAAAAGTGGTATTGAAGCTTTAGATGACAAAATTGGAGGCTTTAATCCAACAGACTTAGTTTTTATTGGCGGTCGTCCTGGGATGGGAAAAACAGAGCTTGCACTAACGATGACTGAGGGAATGACCAGAGATGGAGGCGGTGCATTATTCTTCTCGATGGAAATGTCCAATCAGCAAATTACTGAGCGTCTAGTTGCAGGTTCTGCTCAACTACCAATATCAACATTGAGACATCGTGGGCGATTGGATGATGAAGGATGGGGGCGTTTAAGTTCAGCACTAGGCCATTTAATGGATAGAGATATTCATATCATCGATGCGAGTAATCTAACTATTGAACAAATATGTGCAATCAGTGAAAACCACAAACGTAAATATCCAAATTTGAAAGGAATTTTTGTTGATTATTTAGGGTTAATTAAAAAACCTAAAGCAGAACGTAATGATTTAGCAATTGCGAAAATATCTGCATCTTTAAAAGGATTAGCAAAGAGGTTACACACGCCAACTATTGCGTTAAGCCAGCTATCTCGTGATGTTGATAAAAGACCTATTAATCAACGCCGTCCTGTTTCTGCTGATTTACGCGATTCTGGTAGCTTAGAGCAAGACGCTGACTTAATTTTATTTACCTATAGGGAGGCCGTATATAACCCCAATAGCCCTGCGAAAAATTATGCCGAGATCATTATTGATAAATTTAGACACGGAGAAACCGGCACAGTCTATCAAGAATTTAAGAATGGCCACTATCTGCCTACCGACCAAATTACAGCGTCAGAAGTGTCCAAAATGCAACAACAATCACAGCAAAACGATAAAAGACGTCGTTACGCAGAAAAAGCATTTTAGTTAAAACAGAGGCAAGACCATGACAATTAAAGACTCTCTTACTCACGAATCTCTCGTTCGTGATAATCACCCTATATTACCCGACGATGGGTTAGACCATACACAGTGTCATATTGATCGCCTCCATGCATCAGCAAGAGCGAGAACAAAAGCACCTTATCAACCTAAGGTTAAACCACAAAAATCGACGAGGTAATTATGTCTAGGCGTTCTTATTTGCCTGATGATTTACCTCACAATCGAGCTTTGTGGCCAGAAGAATATCGCGAGTTAGAACAACTTGATTTATTAGCTAGTCGATTAATTAGACAGCTTAAAAATCAAAAAATACATAGAACGCGAGTGTTGGTGGAAATTGAAAAGTTGACTGAGGTACATCGGGAGTTTTTTAGAGATAGGTTGAATTATTGGCGTGAGGTAATGAAAGCATGAGTAAGCATCAAATTAAACACCCCGTGATCCGTTATCACGGAGGTAAATTTCGTTTAGCAAAATGGATATTAAGTTATTTTCCAGAGCATCGTTGCTATGTAGAGCCCTTTGGTGGAGTTGCTAGCGTCTTAATGCAGAAAGAACGTAGCTATGCAGAAATATATAATGATCTAGATAGTGAAGTTGTAAATCTATTCAAGGTATTAAGAGATCCTGAATTAAACATTAAGTTACAAGAGGCTTGCTTACTTACTGCTTATTCCCGTGACGAGTTTATGTTAGCTAAAGAGTTTATTGATAATCCATTAGAGAGAGCTAGACGTATGGTTGTTCGCGCTTGCATGGGGTTTGGTTCTGCTTCTGGTTTAAACGGTAACTCGGGATTTCAGTCTGATAGTAAACGTGAATATTCAATCTACTCACATTTGTGGGCTAAATATCCTGAAAACTTATCTGCAGTTTGTCAGCGTTTGCAGGGAGTCATTATTGAAAATAAGCCGGCATTAGATCTGATTAAAAAACATGACGCCACTGATACTCTATTTTATTTAGATCCTCCATATATGCCTGAAACACGAGTGAGTGGTAATCGTTATTACAACTTTGAAATGACTAATGGGCAACATCATGAGTTACTGCAAATTATTAAGTCTGTTTCTGGAAAAGTAATTATCAGTGGCTATCACTCGAATTTATATGATGATGAATTATCAGGCTGGAGAAAAGTAACCAAAGAGGCTCGTATTTCTGCCGGTCGTGGTACCAAAATTCGTACTGAATGTTTGTGGATGAATTATTGAGGTAAGCTCAATGGCAAAAACAGTAGCAGAACGTAAAGCGGAACAACGTAAACGGCAGAAAGAATTAGGTGTAACTAAAATTGAATTACTTGTAGATAATCAAGAATTGGAAATGATAAAGCGTAATTGTGTATTGCGCATGCCTGGTCGAGAACCGTATGGCATTGTTGAATATTTACAGATGCTTATTCGGAAAGATGATGCTGAGTATAAAAAGCAAGTAGAGAAATTATCTAAACGTAAATGTAAGCGTTGTGGTGATATATTACCTGTTCAGCAATGTTGTATGTCAGGTGATTCCGAATGTTGGGTCACTAGTGGATACAAAGAGTTGAAACTGGTTATCTAACTCAACCTATTGTATTATTACAGTATTGGTCTGAACACCCAATCCTAAATATTTGCTGTGTCAACTGAGAGTTAAGTATGGCACAGCATAGCTTTATCAAAATGTCTAACGATACTCTTGTACCGGCTAACCCTGTTACGAGAGATTTTCTGCATTCAAAAATCAAGTGTGGTGATGTGCTTTCAGCTAATTTTAAGAAAGCTCGTAACCCTCGATTTCATCGTAAATACTTCGCATTACTCAACTTAGGCTATGAATATTGGGAACCAGTTGGCGGTACCATTTCACCTGAGGAGAGGGAGCTTGTGCGTGGTTACATCACATTCCTTTCGTATTACACGGATAATGCTGACGCGCTCTTATCAGCATCCGATATCTATCTAGAAGAAGTCGCACAAAAACGTGCGCAAAATATCTCAGCAACAAAATCATTTGATGCTTTTCGCTATTGGGTTG
The DNA here is from genome assembly GCF_963886535.1 of Proteus sp. G2675. Taxonomy (NCBI): domain Bacteria; kingdom Pseudomonadati; phylum Pseudomonadota; class Gammaproteobacteria; order Enterobacterales; family Morganellaceae; genus Proteus; species Proteus sp. G2675. The sequence continues at coordinate 104,361 of NZ_CAWPCB010000035.1, read as the reverse complement.
TAGAGCAAGCTGGTTATTACGATACGTTTGAAATGCCTGACGGTAGTTTACGTCGTGTCGCTAAATCAATCAGTTTTGCAAATATGGACGACTTAGCATTTAGCGAACTCTACAAAGCCACACTCGATGTGCTTTGGAATTTTATCCTTCGTAAGCAATTCCCCACTCAAAAAGCTGTAGAAAATGCAGTATCTCAATTATTAAGTTTTACGTAGAGGCAAGACCAATGATCAAATCAAAGACCAAAGAAGAAAGACAGTGGCTATCAGATGTAGCGGAACTGGGTTGTATTTGTTGTCGCAATATGGGGTTTGGGGCAAGTAGAGCGGAAATACATCATGTTAGAACAGGGCAGGGAATGGCACAACGAGCAAGTCATACAGATGTTTTACCACTGTGTCCGCCACATCATAGGGCGTGTTATGAAACCGGCTTTCATGCATCACCTAAATCATGGCAAGAAATTCATGGTAGCGAGATTGAGTTATTAGAACAGACTAAGCAAGAAGTAATGGAGTTACGAGCATGTCGAGTATAAAGAGCATATCAGATGGGTTAAAACTTGATGATGATCAGGTTGCATGGATCCAGCCTTGGTTATCAAAATTTGGAGCATGGGTATATTCAGGGAGGATAGAAAAAAGGCAAAGCAGTATTATTGCTGAATTTATGGCGACAGTAGAAAGGCGTGATTATCCTGAGCGAGAAATGTGTAATGACGATGACGGAATGTTGATTGCTAAAGTGGTCGATAAAATTTATCACATAGACAGAATAGCGTTTACGCTCTTGTTACTGCGTTATGCCTTCGGTAGTTCAGATCGCGCTATTGCTCGTTATTACCACAATATAGCAAAACCGCGACAAATGATTAGGCGCAATAGAACGGTAGAATATAGAAAACCCTCGATGTCTACATGCCGAAGAGAAATTGAGGACATTATTAATTCAGCCGAATATTTAATTTACCCACATTTAAAAGATGCATTTAAAAAACGAGAAAAAGAGTGGAAAAGTAAAAATAATAGCAAGAACGTGTTGACTTCTTTGAGCCAATGATCCACTATTTAAGTATAAGTTGCCGTTTTTATACAGTGACCAACTAACCCAGCCTAAGCGCTGGGTTTTTTTGTATCTAAAACAGATAAGACTTGCTGTTTACTTTGTTCAGAGTTACATGTGTGTTCGCGACCAATAACTGACCAAAGGTATTAAAATATCATGTTAAAACATAGTGATATGACAGAAGAGGCAAGACTTGTTTTTGAAGTTGTTCCGCATACGAAAGAGGTAACTGTTGGCGAAGTTGCACAGTTTACTTATTTAACTGAGCCACGTTGTCAATTGATATTAACTCAGTTGGCGATGGCGGGGCTAATCAAAGAAAACATCAAAGAAAACACATTTCAAAATATCTAATACTGTGAAAATGGGCGACTGTAAAAGTGTTGGTAGCACCTTTACAGTCATTCACCCGTTCTGGTAGATCACGGACAAACTAAAGCCCACTGCTTATGTGCACAAAGCATAGTGAGCTTATCAAAAAAGGTTCTCCTGATCTATGAAAAATACTGTGAATTTAAACAGTGTAAATTTAGTCAATGATGACTCACTCAGCTATATAAAAACACTTCCCGATAATTGTATTGACTTAATCGCAACTGACCCGCCTTACTTTCAGGTGAAGTCTTGTAATTGGGATAATCAGTGGGAAAACGTAACATCATATTTATCTTGGCTTGATGAAATGCTTGCGGAATTTTGGCGAGTATTAAAGCCTAACGGTAGCCTTTATATTTTTTGCGGTTCGAAACTAGCGTCAGATACAGAATTACTCGTTCGTGAAAGATTTAATATTCTAAGTCACATTGTATGGGCTAAACCGTCAGGACCTTGGCGCAGGGCATGTAAAGCTGATTTACGTAGTTTCTTTCCAAGCACTGAAAGAATTTTATTTGCTGAACATTATCAAAGTCCATACAAGGGCAAAAGTAGTGCTTATCTTCAGCAATGCAAAGCGCTTAAAGAAAATGTATTTAAGCCTTTAATTGAGTATTTTAAATCTGCACGTGAATCGTTAGGAATAACAGCAAAAGAAATAAAACAGGCCACAGGTAAACAAATGGCTTCACACTGGTTTAGTTACAGCCAATGGCAACTACCGAGTGAGTCTGACTACAAAAAACTGCAGGAGCTGTTTCATCGCGTAGCAAGTGAAAAGTTTAGTAGTAATCCTTTAAATCGTGATCATGCTGATTTGATAGAGGTTCAGGTTTCTCTTAGTCGAGAGTACCAGGAGCTTGCTGAACAATATCAATTATTACGTCGTCCTTTTTCTGTCACAGTTGATGTTCCTTACACCGATGTATGGACGTATCCACCTGTGCAATATTACGCAGGTAAACATCCTTGTGAAAAACCAGCTGAAATGATGGAACACATTATTCGCTCAAGCAGTCGCGAAGGTGATCTGGTTGCTGATTTTTTTATGGGGTCGGGTGCAACACTGAAAGCAGCACTAAAACTTAATCGAAAGGTATTAGGTGTGGAGCTTGAGAAAGAGCGGTTTGAGCAAACAGAACAAGAAATAAAAGCGCTAACTTGTAAGTAATCCTTACAAGTTCAACTCTCCGGAATTTTCGGATAGTTAACATGTTCGGTTATTCCGAACAACTCATTTTGAAGATCGCTTCGGCGGTCTTTTTTCGTATATGCCGACCACAGAACAATTACTCTCGTTATCACGTTCACACAAGAGCTGTGAGTCGGCGTTCTATTAACTAAATTCCTCCTATGGGGAGGTGGGTATGAAACGTATGCCAGAAAAATTCGAATGGGAGCAGATTTTACGCTGGTTACAATCGGTCCTCCCACTCTTAGGTGGATTTACTATTGCTACAACAATTGCATACATCAGAGAAAGACAGGCTGGTTCTCAATGGAAGCGTTCTTTAGGTGAGGCTGTTATGTGTGGCTTGCTTAGTGTTGGAACTATTCGGTTTATTGATTGGTGGCTATCACGTAGTGGTGATGCTAGTTCGTGGGCATTATTGGCGGAATTCTGTGGTGTTGTAATTGGATTCTTAGGGACAAAGAAACTATACGCACTTTTTGAGGGTGCGGTCAAAATAGTAAAGGCTAAGTTTGGAGTTAAAGATGACTAGACCAGCACGCGGGGAAAGAAACAACAACCCTGGTAATATTCGACACGGTTCAAAATGGCAAGGACTATCTGCACAGCAAACCGATAAAGACTTTTGCCAATTCGTATCACCTGAATATGGTATACGAGCAATCTATGTATTGATGCGAACCTACGAAAAGAAATACGGGTTATGTTCTATCCGTGAAATCATCAATCGCTATGCTCCGCCCAAAGAAAATAATACTGAGGGATACATTCATCGAGTCGCTAAAGAATTGAATGTAAGTACGGAAGATTGTGTATCAGTCAACAAAAAAGAAGTTATGATTGCATTGGGCACAGCGATTGTTGGTGTTGAGCTGGGTTATCAGCCTTACAGCCCAAAAGTATTTGAAGATGCATGGTTGTTGTTATGAATCTAGGCGAAACGATAGTGTCCGTGGGCGTTATTTTGATGATGAGCGTCGGTATGACGTGGCAGGGTAACAGGATTGGTAAGCTAAAAGCTTCAAATGCTGAATTAACTAGTCAACTATCTCAACAAGTCGAAATCAACAAAGACTACCAAGCTCGTATCACTCGACTAAATCAACTCGATATTAAATATACTCAGGAATTAGCCAGTGCAAAGAATGAAATTGATGGGTTGCGTGATGATATTCGCAATGGCACTAAGCGGGTGTACATCAAGGCCGAGTGTCCAAAGTCCGACAGTAGTACCTCCTCCAGCTTGGATGTTAGCAGACCCACCCCCGTGGAGAGAGACACTGAAGAAAATATACTCAATCTCGTGGAACAAATTGAAACACTCGAAAGTCAATACCTTGGTTTAAGGGATTATACAAATACAGAATGTCTAAGATAATACTAGTGACATTAGTAATTATTGATAATATTTGAGCCTACGACTGGTGCTATATCTATTAGAGCCATATATACAATAGCTAGGTCTCCTTGGTCGTCTGTTTTGCTAGAGTAGCAAGGCCAAAAATTTTCATTTATATTTTTTTTAGGGTGATTTAGTTCTTCAGCCAAATCAATAATCAAATCAGTATATTCAACTGGAGCGAATCGCATACAAGAATAAAATAAACTTTTCCCAATCAATTCATCATTAGCATATAGTTGACGCATTTCGGTGCATGCATGTAATACACCAGCTACGGCAATAGCTCTTAGCTTTATATCATCAATATCTCGATTGAAAAATATTTTCTCTTTGAAGATAGACTCAATGGAAACAATATTATTAAGTATGGTGGCATCAAGTTTCTCTATTCTTTTTTTTAACGCTCTTTTCTTTAAAAAGCTAATCATTAGATACCCTATTTGTTAATTTTTCACATTAACTAATTCTACATATATTTTAAATTTTTTCAGGATTGTGAATCACAAAGTCCACTATGGTGAGTTTTCTAATAGGCTAAGGAGATAAACACAATGGCAAAACCGGATTGGGGGATGCTACAACAACAGTTCCTCGCCGAACATGCTATAACAGGAATATCCCCTAAAGAGTGGTGCGAACTAAAGGAACTAAACTACGCAACAGCACGACGATATATCAAAATATCCAGTGCGCAGAATGCGCAAAAAACTGCGCACAAGAAATTGCGCACTGCGCAGAAAAAAGAAAGCACAAAAGAGCCAATGCGCAATAGTGATATACCCACTGCGCAGAGTAATGAATCCAGTAATGCGCATGATGATGAAAACACGTTTAGTCTGCGCAATTACGGGCTAACTGAACAACAGATTAAATTTGTTAGTGAATACCTTATCGACTTAAATCGAACAGGAGCATATAAGCGAGCCGGTTATAAAGGCGAAGGAAATACAGCTTATGTCAATGCTACTCGTATGCTAAGAAATGCTAAGGTTTCACGAGCAATCACTGACGCATTAGCAGAACGGGAACGCAGAACAGAGATAACCCAAGATGCTGTATTAAAAATATGGTGGGATATTGCAACGGCAGACGTTAACGAACTGACTGAATACCGTCGATTATGTTGCCGTCATTGCTGGGGCTTTGGTTTCAATTACCAGTGGCGTGATTCAATAGAGTTTGAAGATGCTACTAAAAAAGCGCTTACAGCCAATAAACCGCCTCCACAAGATGTGGGTGGCTACGGTTACGATGAAACATTAGATCCAAATCCTGATTGCCCTCGTTGTAACGGTGCCGGTATTGGCCGTGCGTACTTTCATGATACGCGTGATTTAACAGGGCCAGCTCGTCGAGTATTTGCTGGCGTGAAAGAAGGGAAGTTTGGTGTTGAGGTTATTACTCGTAATCAAGATGAAGCGCTTAAGATGGTTGCACAGCATTTAGGCATGCTGAAGAACAAGACGGAATTAACGGGTGCCGATGGTGGACCTATCAAAACAGAGATAGCTAACTTGTCACCTCAAGAAGCATCTGACGCATATAAGCAAATTATGGGGTAAATTGATAAAAATAGCGGTTTCATTGAAAAATTAGGCTATGCAAAATCACACCTATTTTATGCACGTTTTATTCATTCTAAATTGTACCCATTTCAATAGATAACTTAGATAAATAGCGCTTACACATAGAAAATACACTCAGTTGATTTTCGGTAGGGCGTGTAAGCACTATTATGTTAAATGAAAGCTATTTTTATAAATATTTGTGGCTAGTGGGTAGCCGTGTCAGGTCTTAGAATCCTACCAAGAGCTTTTATTGCGGCAATTTTCACATCATTGTTGATGTCTCTAGTTAAATCGGTCAATCTGGATATGGTAGCAGTGGTTTTATAACCAGATTCTCCTAGAGCATAAATAGCAGCAGTTTTTACATCATTATTTGTGTCTCTAGTAAGATCAACCAATCTAGATATTGCAGTTGTAGACATATTTCCTCCTTAATTGAACTTTCTAATTTGCTTTAAATTTAATTTATATTCAAGGTGGTAACGTCACATTATGCCAATCCCATTCCCGTTTGATTTTAAAAATCCTGACTACCCGCAGGTGTTTGAATGGCGAATGGAACGATTAACACGAATTCGCCAAAATCCAGAAGCTATACCAGCCCTCAACGCTTATTACAAAGATAATCCAGCTCAATTTATTATTGATTGGGGAATGACGTATGACCCACGAAACCCTGAGAGAGGATTACCGTCATATATCCCATTTTTATTATTTCCTCGACAAGAGGAATGGATTGAATGGTTTATCGAACGATGGAAAGGGCAAGAGCCTGGTATTACAGAAAAGACGCGTGATATGGGTATGAGTTGGCTAACGGTCGGCTTATCTTGCACTGTATGTAATTTCAATCGTGGTATTAGTGTCGGCATAGGTAGTCGTAAAGAAGAGTATGTCGATAAAATCGGGGTACCTAAATCACTGTTAGAGAAAGCCCGTATCTTCATGTCTTATCTGCCGGCTGAATTTCGTTTTGGTTGGAATAGAAACAAAGACGCACCACACATGAGAATAAAATTTCCTCATACTGACTCAATCATATCGGGTGAGTGTGGTGATGGTATTGGGCGAGGGGATCGCGTAAGTTTTTATATTGTTGATGAGTCCGCTTTCCTCGAACGGCCATCTCTTATTGACGCTTCTTTATCAGCCACAACTAACTGCAGACAAGATATTTCAACGCCAAATGGAAATGCTAATAGCTTCGCTATCCGTAGGCATAGCGGAAAAATACCAGTATTTACATTCCACTGGAGAGAAGACCCAAGGAAAGACCAAGCATGGTACGACAAGCAGGTTGAAGTTTTAGATCCCGTTACAGTCGCTCAAGAAATAGATATAGATTACAACGCATCCGTTGAAGGGGTGATTATTCCTTCTGCATGGATACAGTCTGCAATAGACGCACATATCAAGTTGGGAATTGAACCAACAGGTAAGCGCCTTGGTGCTCTTGACGTAGCTGACGAAGGTATAGATAAAAATGCCTTTGTATCAGGTAAAGGAATATTGGTAGATGCTTGTGAAGAGTGGAGTGGGAAAGGTGCTGATATCTACCAAACCGTGGTTAAGGCAATCAATTTAGCCAGTGATTATGGTTGTAGTGAGGTTCTATATGATGCTGATGGTATTGGTGCCGGTTGTCGTGGTGATTCAAGACAAGTCAATGAAGAACGGAAGTTAGCTGGTTTAAATCCTGTTACCTTTTCTGCTTACAAAGGAAGTTCTGGTGTACTAAATCCGGATAAGGTTTTAATGAAAGATGCCAGCGGTAGAAATATTACGAATAAGGACTTTTTCCAAAACTTTAAATCTCAATCTTGGTGGCATTTGCGGACATTGTTTTTAAATACCCATAGAGCGGTTAATGGTATGAAATATGATCCTGATGAGATTATTTCGTTATCTTCAAAGATGTCATCTTTATCGAGATTAACTTCCGAACTCTGCCAGCCAACGTACACAAAAAACTCAGCAGGTAAAATCGTCGTTGATAAAAAACCTAACGGTGCTAAGTCTCCAAACTGTGCTGATGGCTTAGTCATTCTTAAATCTCCTGAGAAAAGAAGCGGTAGTTTCTTCACAACTAAGAGGTAATTCTATGTGGTGGCCGTTTAAGAGGCGAAAAACAGAACCACTCGCACCGGTTAAACGGTCAGCATTCACAACTGACTTATATCCTGCGCTGGCGCGAGAACAGGGCTTTGATGGGATTAATTTACCCCAACCCACAATTGCAGGTGTTGCGATGGATAGCATTGATAGCTACGTGCCCTCGTTTAAAGGTGAGCAGGTTTATGGTGTGCCAGAGTCACAGGCCTCATGGTATGCCTCACAAATGTTTATCGGCAACAATATGTGTGCGGTTATCGCTAAACACTGGCTGGTGGATAAAGCCTGCAATATGCCCGCGCGTGATGCAATTCGCCAAGGCTACGATATTGATTGTGATAACGATGATGATCGCGCTATCAGTAAAAAGCTCCGCAAACGAGATAAAAAATACCGCATTACACATCAGCTTAAAGAGCTGGTTCACTTTGGGCGTGTATACGGTGGTCGTTTAGCATTATTCGTTGTGGAGACATCAAACCCGAAAGAGTGGTATGAAAACCCGTTTAATATCGATGGTGTGACCAAAGGCATGTACAAGGGGATTAAACAGATTGATCCACAATGGGTAACACCTGATTTAACGGACGCCAATGTTCAAGATCCTGCTAGCATGGATTTCTACGAGCCGACCTATTATGTGATTGGTGGGCGTAAATATCACAAGTCTCACTTTATTAAGTTTGTACCGTTTCCTGTGCCTAACGTGCTTAAGCCAATGTACAACTACTTTGGTGTTTCTGTTCCTGAGCGCATTTATGAGCGTGTCTATGCTTCAGAGCGTACCGCTAATGAAGCGCCACAACTGGCGATGACTAAGCGTTTACTTACGATGGGGATCGCAGACCTTGAATCGGCAGATAAGAGCATTATCAATGAAAACATGCTCTATTTTATGGAGATGCGCGATAACTACGGTGTGCAAATGACGGGCAGTGGTGACACAGTTCAACAGTTCGACACCTCATTAGCGGATTTAGATGCCACGATTATGACGCAATATCAGCTGGTGGCATCGGCGTCCAATGTACCGGCAACAAAGCTATTAGGCACTACACCGAAAGGCTTTAACTCAACGGGGGAATACGAAGAAGCCAATTACCGCGAAGAGCTTGAAAGTATCCAATCAAACGACCTTGAAGAGCTATTGCAGCGCCATTACGACATGTTAATGCGTAGTGATGGTTTACCTGTGACAGAAATCTCTATCACATGGGCGCCACTTGATAGCCCGACGGCTGTTGAGAGTGCGGATATTGAACTGAAAGAAGCGCAGACCGATGTGGCACTGGCTTCGACTGGTGCGATAGATGGGTTAGATATCCGTAAAAAACTGGCCAGCAATAAAGAGTCCAGCTATTACGGCATTGAAGTGAACGAGGCAGATTATGTCGAGGCGAATACGAGTACGAACGAAGCGAGCGCAATGGGCAATTTCGCGTCAAGCGGTCATGAAGGGGAAACCTCTGCAGTATTCAGTCGCCCCAGCTAGTCGTTATCAAGGTGACATGTCACGACTCATTAATGCAATGATTAAAGACTATGAAAAAGTGTTTAGCGAATTAAATGACGACTTTGACGGTTTTACGATGGATGCCAGTTTTGCCAGTCAAACACGCATCTGGCTTAACCGGCTAAAACGCAAATGGGATAAGATTTTTAAACAAAAATCCACAGAGATTGCGGATAAATTTGTTTCCCAAGTCGATATAGGCGCAAAGCGTAATTTAGATGATTCTCTCAAACAGTTGTCAGGGGGGATCACCATCAAAACCACAGCCATGCCCGAAGCCCTGAAAGATAAAATTATTGCCTCTACAGCTGAAAACGTATCGTTAATTAAATCTATTCCACTGCAATTTCATCAACGTATTGAAAGTGTTGCATTACGTTCTATTAGCCAAGGTGGTGAGGGCGCAAAGACGCTATTAGAGGAAATTAGGGATACGGGTAGCGTTACAGAAAGTAGAGCAAACTTTATTGCTGTTGACCAAACACGAAAGATTACAACTGCATGTAATTACGCACGTATGAAATCTGCGGGTATTCGTAAAGCAGTTTGGCATCATTCAAACGGTAGTGCAGAACCTAGGGAGCTACATCTTGAGTTAGATGGTAAGGAGTTTGATTTAGACAATCTTCCTATAATTAACAAAAAAACAGGAAGGAGAGGTTTGCCGGGTGAGGAGCCGGGTTGTAAGTGCTTCTGGACACCAGTAATAGATTTCGGTGAGGAGACATGACAAAGCGACAATATGATTTAAATGGCTGGCTAGAAGTGAAAGATAACCCCATCTCTAAAGTTGGGGTTTTTGATTATTTAGGGTTTGAAATTGGCGCACCGATACCCGAAAAAATTTACAAGGTGTATCGCCCACAAGAAGAACTGGCCAGCACAGAGACAATTAATTCTTTCAAATTAATGCCCTTTGTTGATGAGCATGAAATGTTAGGGAAAGACGGTACACCCGCGGAGACAAAGGGGATACAAGGGGTCATCGGGGAGCGAGTCTATTTTGAATATCCCTACCTCAGAGGCAATATCAAAATCCTGTCTAATTCAGCGCTTAACCAAATTGAAGGAGGAAAAATTGAATTATCTCCGGGTTATCGCTGTGTTTACGATTTCACACCAGGCGAATTTAACGGTGAACGTTATGACGCCATACAACGGCATATTAGAGCCAACCATCTTGCGTTAGTTGATGAAGGGCGCACTGGCGCTGATGTTGCTGTGCAAGACCATTCCGTTATTACCATAGACACAAAGGAACTTATTCGCATGAACGAAGAAGAAAACAAAGAGAAGCAAACCACTGATGAGGGTGCCTTTACGCCCGAGCAATTGGAAGCGTTAAAAGCCATTATCAAGGAAGTCATCACCAGTACTCAACCTGCAACAGATAATGATCCAGAAGAAGAGAAAAAACCTTCAACTGATTCTGATCCTGACGAAGAGCAGAAAGCAGAAGAAGCAGTGGAAAAAGCCGAAATTGCCACAGAAGAGGCTGAATCTGGCGAACCTGAAGCAGTCGAGAAAGCCGAAGTCGCCATTGAAGAAGCTGTCGAAGCGATTGAAGAAGCCAAAGAGCATCTTGACCAAGCCACTACCGATGGACTTCATCGTCGTTTAAAACGCTTAAATCGTAGCATAACCGCCATGGACGAAATGGCATCGCTAAAACGTAAAATTAAGCGATTAGAAAAAGCCAAACCCGCAATGGATACGGGGGAGTTACTCAAACAAATCGGTGCTCGTGATTCGTTAGCGCATAAATTAACGCCATTTATTGGTGTGTTTGACCACTCAGCCATGACTCAACAACAAGTTGCAGAGTACGGTGTTGAAAAACTGGGTATTCAATGCAGTAAAGGCACAGAAGCCATTGCTCTTGATGCTTGGATGCAAGGGCGTGTGCCTGACTCCCAAAAGCTCAGCTCAACAATGGACTCTGCAGTGAGCAATAAATCAATTATGGATAAATGGGGAGCTAAATAATGGCAATTCCTAAATCAGTTGCAAACGGCTTAATTTCTGGCGTTGTCGGTGAAATTAGTCATGCAGGTCCTATTCGCGCTGTTTCCGCCATTCTCAGTTCAGCAGATGAAAAGCTGAATATTTTCGGTCGCGCCTATACCTACAAAGATGATTCCGTGGAGTCTGTTCAAGTCGGGGGAAAAGGGGCATTTGCGGGGATCATGATTAACCCTAAAGCCTATCGTATCGAAGAAGCATTCGCTCGTAACGGTACGCAAGGTGAATTCCTGACAATGGGGGAGGTTTTCGTTGAACTAAAAGAAGTGGCAGGAAAAATCAACGCACCGGTTGTTTTTGATGAAGCAGACGGTTCGCTATCTTCGAAAGCCACCATTAGTGCCGGTGATCGTGTCATTGGTTTTATCAGCCGACACCTTGAGTCAACAGAAAGTGCTCACTTGGGCATTATTCGTTTAACAGAAATCCCATATCCAGCATCTCCAAAGGAAGGTGAATAATGCCAGTCAGTAAAATTAAGTTTCACATGTCTGGTCGTGATGTCAAAAAACATGGCCAACTAAATATTAACCCTGATCAGAAATGGACATACGGGGAATTAGCGCAAATCGGCTTTGGTGGTTTTTCTGCGATGGACTCCGCGATCAGCGGTGGTGCAATGCAGGGGGGCTTAATTCAACGCGAAATGTTGCAACACGTTTTACCGGGTGTCATTCGTACCGCAACGCGTGTGCGTGTGTTAGATGAAATCACGGGTATCGTCAATGCGGGCGAATGGCATGATGAAGAGATCATTCTGAATGTGGCGACACCAACCGGTAAAGCCGAACTTTATGGTGATCATACCAATGTGCCATTAGCGTCTTATGCGCAAGACCAAGAGCGCCGTGGTCTTGTCCGTTTCGAATTAGGTTTCCAAGTGGGGAAATTAGAAGAAGCGCGCCAATCGTCTGCAGGCTTTGTTGCGATGGAGGAAAAGCGCAATTCAGTGACTGAATCATTAGAGCAAGGTCGTGAACGCGTGGGGTACTACGGATTTAATAGCCCTGAAACGCGCGTCTTTGGTTTGATGAATGAGCCTAACTTGCCTGCCTATGAAACAGCAAAGGGTAAATGGAAAGGTGGAACATTTGCGGATATTACTGCTGATATTACCGATATGTTCTCGCGCATTGAAACGAGTTCTGGCGGTATTATCAAAGATGATACGCCAATCACCTTAACATTGCCGTTGGGCTTTCGTTCTGCACTGAATGTGGCTAATCCGGTGGCACGTGGTGAAACAGTCAAACAATGGATAAATGAAAACTATCCAAATATGCGTCTGGTTTTCTCTCCTGAATTTGTCGGCGCAAATGGTGGGGCTGATGTGGCCTATATGTTCGCAGATAGTATTGATGATGGTTCAACGGCAACCAGTGCGGTGATCCTTCAGGTGGTGCCTGTGAAATACCAGTTATTAGGCTCAGAGAATCGAGTTAAGGGCTATCTGGAAGATGCAACCAATGCAACAGCGGGTGTGTTTGTGACTCGTCCGTGGGCGGTGACGCGTTTAACAGGCATCTAACCTAACCACTTCTCTTTTTGCGCCCTCATTTGAGGGCTTTTTTTTATATCTAAACAATAGGAGAGCACTCCATGCCTCTTTACGCATATTGCACCTTATCAAATGACCAGAACTATACCGTGAAAGACGGGAAAGTGTTTATTGCCGGTCAAGCGAACGTGATGACCAAACACATGTACACACCACGTGGTCGTGTGACGGAAATTTCTGACGAGCAATACAAACAGCTCAAAGAAAATCACGTTTTCAATCTTCATTGTGACAATGGGTATATTACCGTTGAAGAACGCAAAGAAGATCCCGAAAAAGTTGCTACCAATATGGAAGCGAGCGACCAATCAGCTCCTGACACACCAGAATCATTAGAAGCTGAAAAGTTAGACGTTCCTAAAACCAACAAAAAAGGTAAGTGATCATGGAGACGAGCACATTTCCTTTAACGTCATTCCGTGTGCTCTATCCGCAGTTTAACGGTGTGGGTGATGATGAAATAGATATCATTGCTCAATCTGCGTTGAACTATTTCTCTGCCTGTAAGGGTGTTTGCACTAACGAGCTGTGGATGCTCGTTGTTGCACACATGCTAACACTTAGAAAAATGATTGCTGATGATGAGTCGCCTACCGGTGTGGTGACGAGTGTGACTATCGATAAAGTGAGCGTGTCATTTACGGCACCGCCTGCCGGTTCGGATTGGTCGCACTGGTTTAAAATGACCACCTTTGGCCAGCAGTTTCTTGCACTGATCAAACGTTGTAGCGTCCCTCAATATTTGGGTGGTGGTGGCGAACGTTCAGCATTTCGTGGTGTAGGTGGGCGATTTACGCGAGGAGGGCGATTACGTTAATGACTAAATTAGCGCAATTAAAAGCGGTTTACGATGAATTGGCTAAAAAGCGATTAAGTGTTGGTTTTTTTGAACACGCAAAATATCCCGATGGAACACCTATTGCTTATGTTGCAGCTATTCAAGAGTTGGGCTATCCGGCTGGTGGCATTCCTCCTCGCCCATTTTTCCGTCCGACCATGAATGACAAAAAGCAGGATTATAGTCAGTTAATTTTTCGTGCTGTGAAAGCCTCTATTAAGGGAAACATCACGCTGGATAATGGGCTGACACAAATTGGTGCGACGGTAGCGGGAGATGTGAAAATGGCAATTAAAGCAGTCACCACCCCAGCGCTGGAAGAGTCAACGGTCAAAGCAAGAGCACGTCGCCATAGCAAAGGTAAAGCCACGGATAAGCCGTTAGTTGATACCGGCCAAATGCTTCAAGCCGTGTCATTTGTCGTGGAGGATAAATAATGTTTGGTAACTTAAATCGTATTGCTTCACGTTATATTCCCCAGCAAAAGGTGCTTTGGTTTCGATTTAAAGAACGGGCACCCGATGAACGAGGGAATGACCAAAATTATTATTATGATCCGATAGAAGTTCGTGGCAGTTGGCAAGCGGTCGATACCCAAGATGTTCAATCCATGGGATTAGATACGAGCCAAGTGTACCGACGCTTATATACCTCTCATGATATTAAAGCTGTGCAACGAGGAACATCTCCTGATTTCCTTGTATTCAATGGTCGAAAATATGATGTGGTGGGTGATGCAGACTGGTACGAACAAGACGGTTGGAAATCGGTGATCTGTATCGAGGCGGGTACTTATGACGGATTATGAAGTTGATGTCGCCATTCGAAAACAGCTCTTGTTGCAGTTAAAAGTGGTCGGTATTGATATCTCCGTTAAAGCTGGTTTTCAATCTACTAAGCAAGGCCGTGAAGATAATATGGTGATGTTCTTTCCCATTAATGAAAACGGCTATGGCTGGCAAGGGCGTAAATATAACGTTCAAGGCAATAAAGCCAATCACCAAGAAGACCAGTTATCTGAAAAAACGTACCAAGTTCAGGCTTTCGTTACCCAGTTAGGCCATTATTCAGCGAGTGATATTACCGCTATTGTCAGAATGATCGCCAATTCATTGCCCTTTGTTGAAGCTCTCCGCAAACAAGGCATTGGCGTTCAGCGGGCAAGCGGTATTCGAACACCTTATTTTCTGAATGACCAGGGCAACTACGAACAAAACCCCTCATTTGATTTCAATGTGACATTTAATCGCACACTTCATCCTGATACAGACGCCGTGAGTGCGTTGTATCCTGATATTTATCGTATTTAAGGAACGTTATGTCTATCAAACAAACTCGCTATGTTGATATCGCGAGTGCGGTGATTGGCGCGTCTGCTGTACCGATGCGTAAGCTCACGGCTCGTGTTTTTTCAACTAACCCTAAAATCCCTGCAGGTAAAGTGCTTGAATTTGCCAATGGCCAAGTGGATGACTTATTGGGTACTGACTCCCCCGAGGCACATTTTGCGCGTCAGTATTTCAGCTATGTCAGTCCAGCACCAGCAAGTAAGCCGAAAGAACTGCAAATTGCTTCTTATGAGCCTGTTGGTCGAGCGCCTACCTTGTTTGGCGAAAAGACAGGCGATTTAGCTGATTTAAAACTGATTAATGAGGGTGAACTCAATATCACTATCGGCAAGGTGACCAAAACAATCACTGGAATTGATCTCTCTGAAAGTACGTCATACGCGGATGTTGCAACAGCTGTGCAAGCGAAATTAAATGCAGAAAGCGAGCCTCAATTTGCTAGCGCTTATGTCACATTTAATTCACTGGATAGTGCCTTTGTCATTAGCGGTGGCGTACAAGAGCGTGCAGATATTAGTGTGCGTCAATCGGTACTTGCTGATGCAATGAATATTAGCCACGGCACATCATCAGCCGGTAATCCAGCGCAAACTCCGTTACAAGCCTTTATTGCTTCTGAGGCTGTTTCTGACTCTTTTGGTAGCGCAACGTTTTTAACGGAACTCTCATTAGAGCATGCCGTAGAGTTGGCGCAGTACGTGGCAGGTGAAAACGTGAAGTATCAATTGCACTTGTCTGTGACCAATCAAAATGCAGAAGATTTTAGCGGGGCGCTGGTGGGTACGGCTTCAACGGGCTTAAACCTAAAAACAGCAGATAACTTCTTTGTTCAAGCGTTACCTATGGCCATTATGTCCGCCACGGATTATGACCGAACCAATGCGACAACAAACTATATGTATCGTCAATTTGGTGTCACGTTCCCATCGCAAATCACGATCGATATCGATGCGGATCGCTTAGATAAACTACGGGTGAACTATTACGGAGAAACGGCGGTATCGGGTTCGCATATCAGTTTTTATCAACGTGGCTTTTTATGTGGTGGGGTTGCTAACCCATTAGATATGAGTGTCCATGCTAATGAGCAATGGTTAAAAGCCTACATCGCGCAACAGTGGTTTAGTTTACTTATGGCCACACGCGGAGTACCCGCCAATAAAGACGGTGAAGCACGGGCGATGATGGTGATTGCGGGGGCGGTGACCAAGGCGATTAATAACGGCACGATCCTAGCGGGAAAAAACTTAACCGATGTGCAAAAAATCGCAGTGACTGACGCTTCTGGTGATGATTTAGCGTGGCACGATGTACAAAACAAAGGTTATTGGTACAACGCTCAAATTGTCGAAAACACAGGGCCCTCTGATTTACCCGAGTACGTGATGAAATATGTATTGATTTACGGTAAGGGCGATTGGGTTCGTAAAGTCGAAGGCTCTCACAACTTAGTGTAAGGAACACAATATGCATGATGTATCAGCAACCGGCTTGAGTATTGTTATTCAAGCTCATAAAACCTTTCCCGCCGGTATTCAAATTACCTCCTTCGCAGATGATGCCGATCCGTTAGATTTGCCTGCCGTGGACATTGCGCAAACAGGAATGGATATCAACGGTAATTTGGTGACATGGTCAACGCCAACACCTCAAACGGTCACCATTAACGTGTTAGCCGGTAGTGAAGAAGATGAAAACCTCGCTATCTTACTGGAATCGAACACCGCACGACGTGGACAACGGCATGCAGGGGATATTATCACCATGGTCGCTTCGTATGGTGATGGTTCAACAACCACGGCACGTAACGGGAAAATTACCAATGGTAGTCGTGGTAGCTCTGTTGCCAGTGCAGGGCGACACAAATCCAAAGCGTATACCTTCGTATTTCAAGACTTCGATCGCACTCGCGCACGTTAATTCTAGGCGGTTATTCCGCCTTTTTTATGGATATTAATCATGTTAATTAAACCGAAAGAAATCACGATCACCGATGCTGATCGTGAAGAGCACACTTTTATTATTAGCCGATTACCGGCAACGATTGGGCGTGAAATTCTGGCAAAATACCCTTTATCGAATGCGCCTAAAATTGGCGACTATGAAGTCAGCAAAGAAGCTATGTTAAAGATGATGGCGTATGTTGCTGTCGAAAAAGAGGGGCAAGAGATTTATCTGAAGACCAGCACATTAATTGATAACCATGTGCCCGATGGTGAAGCCCTTATTCGTCTAGAACTGGAAATGTTGAAGTATAACACCAGTTTTTTCGGCAAAGACGGGAGCCAAGGTTTCCTCCAATTCCTGCTCAACAAAATCACCGGTTCACTCCCGTCGATTATAAAAACGCTGATGGCTTCTTTGCCGTCATCATCTCAGCCGGTTTCGCCACGCTCACCGAACTCAAAACGTCAATAGATTTAGAAGAGGCGTTTGATTTATGGGAAATCGCCATTACCAATCGTTATAACGAAGCGCTGGCTTCATCGAAAGGATAGCTTATGGCTTTGCTAGATACCTTTGTTCAAGTATTCGAATTTGATACCCGCCAAGCCGATGATGCGTTTAATCGGGTGAGTAAATCGACCGATGACATTATCGCTGAGATGAAAAAGGCGCAACAATCGGCAACGATGGGAGCTGATGGGTTTACGCAATTTATTCAAAATCTATCCGCACAATTGACAGAGTTATCATCAAACTCAGTCGATATTCATGTTAATAGTGACACATCCGGAGTTGCCGATAACCTGATTGCGGAGATAGATCGCATTAAAGAAAGTGCGACGGACAATTCGCAATCGGTGAATGACTTTATTCAAAGTGTGATTGCCAGTATTGAACAGTTATCAGCAGGGAAGGCGATAAATATCGAGGTTGAGGCAGGTGATACACAAGAAAAAATAGCCTCAGTCACCGCTAAAATTGATGAACTAAAGTCATCAATAAACTTGCTTGATATCCAACGTGATGAACTGTCACAAGGCGTAAATGAAAGCCGTGTTTCATCTGAAACGCTCAATGCCCAATATCAACAGATGCAAGATGAGTTATCCCTTCTCAATAATGAATTGGTGTCGCTCACTGATGCAGAGAAAAAGAACCGTGAAGGTAAAGAGGTCATTGATGCCATTGTTACCGCATTAAATGCCGATTATACGCAATTTATTGAAACGATGCGGACAAAAGGTATAAAGACAGCGATTGACGAAGCTAAGGCCCAAGAGCATCTACAAAAAGAACTTTCAGAAACCGGCTCTAAATATCAAGAGGCCGGAAGTTCTGTTGCAGGATTTGCGAAAAAAGCACTTGGCGCTGTCGGTATTGTGATGAGTATTGGCACTATTTTTGCTGAATCTGTTTCTCGTTCTCAAGAAATTGAAACGCTGGACAAGCTGGGTAAACAAATCGGCGTTGCGACTGCAGACGTTGATGCGTTTTCTGGTGCGATCGCTGAGTTAGGTGGTTCTAGAGAGTCTGCACAAGCCGATTTATCCGCAATGGCGAAATCGTTCGGTAATACGAAAGACTCAATGGAAAAGGTACTTCAAACCGCGGATAAAGTTCAAGGCATGAGCTTTGATAAAGCAAAGAAAACACTGGAAGGCATGGGGGTATCGGACGAAAAAACCATTGAATTAATGATGAAAGGGCGCAAAGAATTAGAGCGCACAATGGGTATTCAAAAAGAGTATTCAGGCATTAGCAAGGAGAGTATTGAAAGCTCAATTAAATTTAATAGTGCTATGGCAAAATTTCAACAATCATCAGGGTTGTTGAAGAATAGTTTTTTAGAAATGGTGATCCCCGCTTTATCTAAAGGATTAGAGTGGTTAACAAAATTAGTCACTTTTTGTAAGGAAAACAAGCACCTTGTAGTCGGTTTCTTTACTGCTGTTGCAACTATTTTGCTGGGGAAATATATCTATGCTATGAAGTTGGCCAGTATTAGCACATGGACTACGCTTTTTCCTATTATTGCCATTATCGCTGTTATTGCCCTATTAGCGGCAGCTTTTGCAATTGTTTATGACGATATCATGAACTTTATCGACGGCAACGATTCAATGATAGGTCGTATTCTTGAAAAATACCCGCGATTAAAAGTCGTTATTCTTGCATTGTGGGAAACATTCAAAAAGCTCTTTGAATATCTAAAAGCTATCGTTGGTGTTGTGGCAGATATTGTTGTTGCCGGTTGGGATCTAATGGCATCAGGCTTAAAAGCTTATGTTAAGTATTTGCTGAGTTGTATTTCAGTCATTGCAGGTTGGGGTAAATCCTTTGCAGGTGTATTTAATACAGTCAGTGATGCCGTTGTGAGCGCGTTTGAATGGATGTGGGAGCAAGTCGAAAAAATTATTGGTTGGGTAAATACAGGACTTAATGCGGTTAAAAATGGTTGGAAATCTGCCAAAGAGTTTTTTGGTTTTGGAGGTGATGAAGCTGAAATTAAAATTACCTCTGATGATGCGAGTAATTATTTAAGCGCCTTATCGGCAAAACGTAATCAGGTAGCAAGTGCAGGAATAGATACATCAGAAATTGATAAGGAAATTATTGAACTCAAGAAGCAATTAGACAATGGACTAGACGCATCAAAAATTATAGCGGATGTTGAGGAGGCGAATAAACGTTTAATGATGGCAAGCCATGATGCAATGAATCCTATTACCAGCCAAGCTATTAGCAATCAATCCAATGTGAAGAATGAAAGTAACGTAAGTATTGGAGAAATTAAGGTTGAAACTCAAGCAACCGATGCACAAGGTGTCGCAAGTGGACTTAGCAATGCGCTACAAGATGAAATAGCTAATGTCAATCAACAACATTCTAGTGGATTGGGAGGTTAAATTGCTTACAGAAGTCAAAATCTTTGATTTAGAATCGTTTTCTACACTATTTGATAGTGTGAGTCCTATTCAAGTCAATATTAGAGATGAGCATAAGGCCACTCAATTTCAAGTTGAAAGCGGTGAAACTCGCAGTGACCATGTGATTATTAACCCCGTTGAAATTGGTATAGATTTGCTATTAACAGGGGAGATGAAAAACATCTTCTCATCGATGCAACAAGCTTTTGACGAGCATAAACTGGTGGGTATTCAAACCCGAGTAAAAACCTATCAACCGATGTTATTAACGGGTTTTAATCATGATGAAATACCCGACATGATAGATGCGATAAAACTGTCGCTACGGTTTGTTGAGTGGCGCACTGTTGAGCCTGAATACGGAGAACTACCGCCTCGAGCCACTCAAAAGCCAACGCAGTCATCAACGGTAAATCGGGGAAATGTGCAAACAAAAGACGCGGATACTGAGACTAAGAAAAAAGGTTCGGTCGCAACACGTATCGCAGATGGGGATTGGAGCTTCTAATGAAAGTCATACCCTTAAAAGCTATTCCAAACCAACGCTTATCCGTCAATTTGGAAGGTGTTAATTGGACGTTGACAATAAAAGCCGGTCGCCATGCGATGTATCTCGATATTGAACGAGAAAGTGAGGTTATCGCCGTAGGCATGCGTGCGGTGGCAAACGGCCCTATTATTCCTTATCGCTACCTGACTGATGGTACAAATTTAGCGTTTATAACAGAAAATGATGATCTGCCCTGGTATGAATCATTTGATAGAACCCAATCATTAATTATTTGGAGTGATGATGGACTTACGACGAATACGGGTGGGGATTGAAGTTGCAGGACGACTGCAGTGGTATGAAGGATTGCGGATTAAAGCTAACGGCACCAAGTACGCAAACCCTTTACAAAATGAATGCACAGTTAGCATTGATGGATTGAACGCCCACACTCGAGATTATCTTCTCACTGAAACTAGCCCTTATCATAAAAGCAAACAAACTCGCCGTCTTTACCTTGAAGTAGGACGCGTCAATACCGGATTATTTCGTATCTTTACCGGTGATATTGTCAGTGCAGAAATTGCCTCGCCTCCTGATGTTACGTTAACCATTAAAGCCAAAACTAATAATGCCAGTTCAGGTGATATTGTTTCTTCCAGTGGTGGTGCCATGCAGAAAATGAGCGAGATCGCATCATCGGTGGCGAAGGATTGCAAGGTTAGATTGGACTTTCAAGCCACCGATAAAAATATTGCCAATTGGTATTTTTGCGGTTCAGCGTTACAGCAAGTACAACGACTGCAGGAAGCGGGAAACGTCAAAGCCTTTATTGATGACGATACGTTGTTTGTAAAAGATGATAACCAAGCCTTAAAAGGGCGCTTGCGTATTCTTAGCATGAAATCAGGCATGGTGGGCATACCTAAAGCCACCGAAAAAGGATTATCTGTCACCTACTTAATTAATGGTGCCTCAGAACTAGGTGGGATGCTACGACTCGAGAGTAAATTTAATTCCGCACTTAATGGTGACTACATCATTGAACAACTGAAATTCGATGTTGCTTCACATGATGATCCTTTCTTTTATCAGGCTACCTGTAAACGAGCATAATCATGAATAAACCCAATACAGATATTGCCAGTGATGGTTCGCTGGCAGGTGCGCTATCGTCTGCATTTCGTAACTTGATGATGAATACAGAGGACATGCTCCCAGCAACAGTGGTGAGTTATGACGATAAAACCAATCGCGCTGTTATCAAACCACTGGTGATGATGGTAACAACGGAAGGGGGAACTGTCGGGAGAGCACCGTTGGCCAATATTCCCGTTTTTAGATTTGGGGGAGGCGGTTTCTTTATTCGCGCACCGATTAAACCGGGTGATTTCGGTTGGATAAAAGCCAATGACAGAGACATTAGCCTGATATTCCAGCGTGGAGGATTGGAGGATCAACCTAATACCGCACGCCTCCATTCATTCAGTGATGCGATGTTTTTTCCTGACACCATCAAAGGTTGGGTCATTGATGGAAAAAACATTGATGCTTTGGTGATCCAATCAATGGATGGCTCAGTCTGTTTCTCGCTACATAGCGATAAAGTGGTGCTAGAAACCCCTAAGTATGAAATCAACGCCCCTGAAACCATATTTACTGGCAATGTCACGGTAAATGGTAATTACGCTGTAAATGGTAATAGTGACTCTAACGGTGGCACGATGAAACACAATGGAAAAGATATCGGTTCTACGCATCAACACAGTGGTGTTGAAACCGGTCATGGAAATACAGGAGCGCCTCTATGAGAACATTTTCAATCGATAAAAATAATGATCTCTTTATCGGCCCTGATGGAAACCTCCAATTCAGCGAAAAAGACGATGCGGTTAAAAACCTTTGTCAGCATTTTGCCAAGGCTGTGCGTGGTGAAATGTTACATAAAAAAGATAAAGGTATTCCGTTCTGGCCAACAACCTTTGGTCGCCAAGCTGATATCCCGATGTTTGAAACAGCATTTAGACAACGTATGAGCGAAATTGAAGAGGTGGTTGAAGTGACGCATTTTAGCGCCACAGTGGAAAACGGTGAATTGAAGTATCAAGCAACAATTCGCACGATATACGGAGGGTTTACACTGAATGGCTGATTATCGTTATATCAATAATAAAGGCGTTATTCTTCCCGACACGGCCACAATACGTGATGAAGTCGAAAGCGAGTTTCGTGCGGTGTTTGGTCAATCGATTAACCTTGCCCCTGAAACACCGCAAGGGGCATTAGCGACGATGGAAGTTGAAAACCGTGATGCAATGGTGAGAAACAATGCCGAGTTAGCAAATCAAATCAATCCCGATATTGCGGGTGGTGTTTTTCTTGATGCAATATGGGCGCTAATGGGTGGCCAACGCATTAATGCCACTCACTCTTATCTTTCCAGCGTTGAATTTAGTGGCGTACCTGGCACCATTATTCCTAAAGGCTCATTAGCGTCTAGTGTTGCCGGTGCCATGTTCGAAACAGTTTCACCCTTGATTATTGATAATACCGGCAAAGCAACAGGGGATATGAGGGCGGTTGAATATGGTCCTGTTGAATGCGGGGCCGGCCAACTTAATTCTGTGGCTAGCTCAGTATTAGGTTGGGAGAAAGTCAATAATCCCACTCATGCGGTTGTTGGCCGTTATGCTGAATCTGATATCAAAGCAAGGCGACGACGTAAACAAACTTTGGCTAAAAATACCGTCAGTGTCGCGGAAGCGATCACCTCTTCACTGTATGAATTAGAGGGCGTTAATTCACTGTCTTTTCGAGAGAACTACACCGATGCGGTGCTCACTATTGATGGAATTTCTCTATTGCCTCACAGCATTTACGTTTGTGTTGAAGGGGGCGATAGTAACGAAATTGCTAAATCATTGCTGAGAACCAAAACCATTGGTTCGGCGTTTAATGGCGAGATTGAAATCGGTGTTGTAGAGCCAGTGAGTGGACAAGAATATAAAGTGAAATTTTCACGCCCTAAAGAGATCACCGTTTTTTGTCGAGTGACAGTTAAAAAATCAGCCGTTGATGCGCAAACTATTATCCCCAGTGCCATAGAACAATGGACGCGCGGAGAGTTGGATGGCGATAACGGTTTGATTGTTGGGCGTGAAGTATCACCTTTTGAGATAGCCTCTGCAGTGAATACTGTTGAGCCTCGTCTGTTCGTGACTAAAGTTGAATTGTCACTGGATGGGAAAGTGTGGAATGTTGCATTAATTCCGATTGCCATTAATCAAATCGCACGCTTGCAACGGGGTGCTGTGCAAGTGGTGATTGTATGAACGTTCAACAATTTGAGTTTCATTCAGACCTATTAAAAGCGATCCTCTGGCAGTATGAAGATGCAGAGAATTTAAAGAAATTAGCCAGTTTTAAAGCCTCTCATTTTGAAAAATCGATGGTGTCATTTTGGCAAAACTGGTACCGAGATGTGTTTAATATCGATACGGCGAATGACTTTGGGTTGTCGATTTGGTCACGCATTCTGGATGTACCCTTAGGTATTGATATTCCACCGAGCGATAAAAATAAAGTTGGGTTTGGTTTTGGCAAAAAGAAAGCCAATTTTAAATCTAACTTCCGACGTAATGCGGATTACACCTTGTCACTGACTGTTGATCAAAAACGCATGTTAGTACGAATGCGCTATTTTAATCTGACACAAAGTCCTACGGTCACCAATATTAATGAATTTTTAAAACGTTTCTTTTGGCGTGATGACAGCAAAGTTTTTGTCCTTGATCCGCTAGATATGACTTATATGTATTACGTCTTTAACTTTAACCCTGACGAACGTCTACGGGTTCTTCTCGAAAACTTTGACTTAATGCCACGCCCTTCGGGTGTTGGCGTCAAATATCGCATTGTGACCAAAAAAGCCTTTGGTGTTGGTCAACATCGTAAAAACTTCTTAGGCAGTAACTTCGGAGCATAATTCCTATGACAACTATTTTTAAAACCCCCTTTGCAACACAAGGGGATAAGGCTTCTATACCCGTAGAAATCCAACCAGACGGCTCAGTGTCTTATACACAAGGTTATGGTTACGACTATGAGCGTGACCAAGTCACAGATCCTGCTGCGAAAGATATTGAACGTGAAAAAATGAACGGGATATTTCACGATATCACGGAAGCGATTGGCGAAATTCAGCGATTTGGTTTTCCAAAATGGGATGAAGCCGGTAAGCCGTATGCGATACGCACTATTGTGTATCATAAAAATAAAGTCTGGCAGTCTAAAGTTGAGAATAACAATATTGAGCCGGTTGCCGGTAATGCTTGGGCAGAGTTAAAAGCTGATATCACCGCGAATGAAGTGGGTGCTTATAACAAAGCCGAGGCTGATAAACGTTTTCAACCATTAGGTAATTACACACCATCTGGTTATAGTTACTCAAAGGCAGAAACCGACACCAAATATCAGCCAAAGGGTAATTATGCGCCAGCAGGGAACTATGCCAATAAAGGGGATAGTTACACTAAAACGGAAAGTGACGGACGTTATCAAGCGAAAGGGAGTTACCAGCCATCAGGTGATTATGCGACTAACTCAGCGCTCAATAGTGGACTGAATAATAAATTTGATAAAGGTAATGTAACTCAAAGTACGGGAACGTCAACGGTTCATGTGATGAGCCAGAAAGCTTCTACAGATGCTTTTCAACCTAAGGGAAATTATCAGCCTAAAGGTAATTATGCGTTAGTGGGTGCTTCATATACGAAGACTGAGTCGGATGGCCGATATCAAGCTAAAGGAAGTTATGCAACAGCTGGAAGTAGCTACACAAAAGCGGAAAGTGACGGACGTTATCAAGGTAAGGGAAATTACCAACCAGCTGGCAATTATGCGCTAGTAGGCGCATCGTATACTAAGGCAGAGTCTGACGGTAAATACCAACCCAAAGGCAGTTATCAAGCTTCTGGTTACAGTTATTCAAAATCAGAGTCAGATGGTAAATATCAGCCTAAGGGAAATTATGCAACAGCTGGAAGTAGCTATACAAAAGCAGAAAGTGACGGACGCTATCAAGCTAAAGGTAGTAATTCTAAGTTACGATTAATATGGAGTAAATTTGTTGGCAGTGGAGGCGTTATTGACTTACCTGAAAATATTCGTGGAAAGTTTGCGCTTATTGCAACAAATATTAATGTTGAAATTTATGCATTAACGTATTTCCCCACTATGGATAATGTAGAGGTTGAAGTCCATCGTGGTTCTACGGCTTTTTGTCGATTAAAAATCACTAATGGAGGTAAGCGAATCACAGTAACATCCATGGATTGTGGGTTATATAAAATTATGCTATTAGATTAATTAGTAATATTATTGGCGTGATGTTTATTTCAAATAAATTCTAATCACGCCAGATTTTTATTTTTTTAAGATTAATAAATATTTTTTATTGTTTGATAGTGGTATTGATAATAGTATTTTTTCATTCTTGGCTATTGGTAAATCCTCATCGTCTCTTACTTTAATGAATCTTGAAAAAATAAATTTATTTAAAATATTTATTTTATCTTTTCTTGAGTAAGACGGTAACCAAGAACCATTAAAGTGGTGTATTGCAAAATTTTCAGCTCCTAACTCAGGAGTACAAAAATAATTGGATGGAAAGATTACAACATTTTCCATTAATGTTGTCTTTTGGGAACCATCATAAGGTGGATTTAAATCGAATTTTTCTTGGAAATAATTTGTTATCTTGATTATATTGGTTTCTAGGTTTAAACCTTCTGCAGTTTCGAAGTGAATATTATATTTATCTAGTAATTCCTTAATTAAAGCAGATTGTTGTATGGAGCCCATAACGGCTGATGTTATAGGATAAAAGCTATCTCCTTTTTCATAACAGCTAAAAAAGTCTAAAACTAAGAATTGATCTAAATTTTGGGTAACCTCAACATCTGTATCCAAGTATAACCCACCTTCATGATAAAGCGCATAAAGTCTTATGTAATCAGAAGCAAAAGCCCATTTTTTATTTTTTATCGCTTCTTCCATATAATTGTTTTTAATCTTTTTTATACTTTCGTTATTCCATTCTATGAGCTGATAGTCAGGAAGATATTTCTTCCAAGTATCAATGCACTCTAGAACAAATTTAGGTTTAGGCTTATCACCAATCCAAACATAGTGTATTTTTTTAGGTATCATTTTTTTATTTTCGATATATAAAATTAATTTGTAATCATATTATCATAAAAATACTTTTCCAACTTCTCAAACAAATCCCTTGCCACAGCTTCCGTCATATACGTCCTCATCGGTTCCCTACGAACATTCTTCATTTCAAACGTATTCTTATCAAACCTTGGATCAGAAAAGATAATGTCCATAAACAGATAGCCACGAGGGTTATCTGCAGATAAACGAGCTTCTTCTAACTGAGCAATATATTCCGCATTATTGATTTCAAGATTAATCATGGTATCACCTATTTAACTGTGTTTTTATGCAGGAACCCATGAATCATCGAGCCAAATTTCTTCAATGATTTGGTTTATTTCTTTAGCATCATCATCATTTTTGGTACCGCTTACTATTAGTGATGTTGATGAACTTAAGGCCACTCTGACGTTTAAAAACCCGTATTTGTTTCCGACTTTTTGAATGATTCTCTCACGAAGGGCATCGCGTACTTTTTCAGAGGGTTTGTTGCTAGATTCTTTATCAAAGAGAATTTCAATACGAGGCATAATGTAATCTCCATGTGTGCTGTTTACCTTTACTGTATATATAACCAGTAAAATGATTTTTTATCAAGCACAGATGGAAAATTTTTGTGTTACTGGAAGGGGGATTTTTGTGTTACACGTAAAAACAACAGAAAAGCAAATCGCAACACAAGATATTAATTTATTGATTTACAATGCATTTAATATGATTGATACACATATCGCAGTTGATGCATTTCTTCGTAATTAGTAAAGCCATATCAGTCACTTAATATATAAATTATTAAATTACAGTAACTTATATCTTGCACTTATATGTTACTTTTAGTTTATTGGTTGTATTTTTACTGCAAATTGACAGTGTTACTACAAATAATAGAGCACTGCCACACAAAATAAATACACAATTATATACAAAAGAGTGTGAGATTATCATATACGTGAAAGATTCTAAATATATTGATGTTGCAGAGGGGAATATCTTTTACAACATTTCACACGCTAATATCTTTAGTTATCAATCTAAAACAGGCTACAATACCGCGCTGTATAATAATGAAGAGATGTTCTTGTGAATAAAATTAAAGATGATATTTATTGGATGCATAAAGCGATTGAGCAGGCATATAAAGCACAACAACTCGGTGAAATTCCTGTAGGAGCCGTGTTAGTCGCTGATAATAAAATCATTGCTAAAGGTTGGAATCACTCCATTATTGATAATGATCCTACTGCACATGCGGAAATTATGGCATTGCGTAAAGGTGGGAAACATCTACAGAATTATCGCCTACTTGACGCCACATTATATATCACGTTAGAGCCTTGCGTTATGTGCGCTGGAGCAATTGTGCATAGCCGTGTAAAAAGAGTGGTCTATGGTGCATCTGATCTAAAAACAGGTGCCGCAGGCTCATTTATTGATATTTTGCAACATCCCGGAATGAACCATAAAGTTGAAATAACATCGGGTGTTTTAGGTGAGGAGTGCGCACAACTCTTGAGCCAGTTTTTTAAGATGAGAAGGGCAGAGAAAAAACAACTGAAACAACAGCAACGTTTAATTACTCAAGGCTTAATCATACAAGAGAAAGCCAAATAGCATCTATTTGGCTTAATTGTTATTGGTAATTGAGTGTATAGGTTGCTTGTGCTTGAAATGGTCCTGTGAGTATCGTTTGATTTTGAATAGCTGATGATGTTGCTTCAACATAGGCCATAAAATCAAATTGTACCCGTTTATTATTAAGCTGTTGAGGAGCACTTGGTTTTTTTAATTCAATAATATTATGTGCCTTGTCGGTAAAAGCGATACCAATACTTTTCGGATCTTCTGAGCCACTCCCAGTAACGGCTATATGATTGGGCATTGTTGAATGCGCTTGACCATCTAATGTGATAGTGACACTTTTATAAATATCTTGGCTACAATTTTCTAAACTGATACTAAAAGCAACGGGGTTGCTTTTTTGTAGTGAATAGAGATCTTTTGCAGATATTTGTTTGAAATCAATAACTTTATTTTCATCTCCCGCAACAATCGTACAGCCATGTGCAACAACAACACCTTTAAATTCCATCTCTCCACCAATAATATCAGTGGCAGCAAAAGTGTTCGGAGAGAGCAATAACAAGCAAGTTATAGCTGACTTTATTATGCTGTTTTTCATTACATAAACTCCGCAATGAGTGTCGCATGAGCTGAAAACTCACCTTCAGTAATTTTACTGCCCGCTTTGGCGATGGGGGCTGCACTTACTTCCCAATTTCCGTTGAAATTATTGAGTTTGCCAACTGAAAAATATTGGTTAGGTGGGATAATCGTACCTGACTTATCTCTTAATACGATACCTAAGTTACTTCTATCTACAGAGCCTGTTGTACCAAGGTAATTAGAATCAAAACTCGCAATACCTGAGCTACCAGTCTGAACTTTAAACATTATTCTGCTATTAGGATCGGTAAAACTTCCCCCTTCGCATTTGATGGGGATGTTGCGAGTAATTTTGTAGTTTTGCCCATTGAGATAATCAGAGGTATTTCCCACATTACCAAAGTCAAAGGTAATTGGTGAACCATTATTAAAGATACATTTATCTTTAGTGGTAATGATCCCCGAGGTGATCACTAATTTAGAAATGGGCTCTGAGCCATAGGTTTTTGGCGCACCGCTGTGACTTACCATGGCATACATTTGTGCAAGAGATTGCCCATTAAGACTGACACCATTAATAATGGGTTTTCTTAAACGGAAAGTGAGTTGACCGCTACTTCCTGAGGAAATATGCGGTTTAGGTGAAGAGGGTACTCTGCAACCTTGTTGGTTATTTCTATTATTAGGTATGTCAGAAAAGGGCACTGTGGGTAAAGGATTAGGCCCCCAAATTTCAAAATTAATTTTGATATCAACATACTCATTTAATTGATAAAAGTTATTACCAACAGGGGGTAAATCAGTCGTTGCTTTAAAATAGGTTAATGCACGATCATAGATACGTGAGTTAGGACAATATACTGTCCCATCATAGCGATCAGGCAACGAAAAGTTTACTGTTGCTAATTCTCCCGCTTTGTTATTAGGAAAGGTGGTGTGATCTAATACTGCATAGAAAATATTAGGGCCACCATTGGTTCTCACTTCACCTTGTAAATAAGCAATTGCGTGCAACGGCATTAAAGAAACAATGCCGGCACAAAATAGCATTACTGATTTGGAATGAATGTTTTTTTTATTGAGGATCATTTTATTCCTACCGGCATCCGAGTTCATTAATATTTAGGTTGTTGATCTTTAGGGGCTACTTTGCAGCTATCTTGCTGACATACAAATTTGAGCTCTGGGTGTCCACCGTAATCATTTACATACATCATATAAAACTGATTAACGTTACTGGTTTTTACTGGTATATCCAGTGAAGCTTTTGGCGCAACCATTAATCCGGGGAAGGTGGTTAATTTATCGCTATCCTCACCATTTAATTTATTAGAAAGTGAGATAATGGTGATGTAATAAGGGGTTGGATTATTAACAATAAATTTATTACCTTGTTTTTTAAACACCAGTTGATCTTGCCAAACCATTCCCGGTTTTTCAGGTACTATGGCACTAGGGCGATAGAATAATTTAATGCGTGACTGCATCGCCATCTGTAATACGTTGGCTTGTTTTGGTGCGGGTGGAATTTCACGCACATTTAAATAAAACAGTGATTCTCTATCTTGAGGTAATAGCCCAACTTCAGCTGTTTTTGTAATGCGAACTACGCCTTTTTGAGCACCATCAAGGCGTTGTAACGGTGGAAGTGCCACTAAGGGTGAAGAGATCTTCTGCCCATTTTCATTTTCAACCCAAGATTGCGCTAAAAAAGGAATATCAGGGCTGGTATTTTTTAAATTAACACTGGCTGAGTTTTCATTACCCGTTAATACAATACGAGTTCTATCCAGTGAAACACCCGCTTGTGTTGTATTCACTAGACTCAGTGCCAGCAAAGAGCCACAAAATAGTGTTTTTAGTGTGCTGAATGAGTTCATGTTAATTATCTCTCATTATTAATTTTATTTGTTAACGATCCTGACAAACGAGCGATTGATGTTTTAAGGGATCTGTTATTTCCGCGGGAATGGTAATTGAACATTGTGTTTTACCGTTCCAAATTACATTTAATGATTCATTAAGGTTAACACCCGCAATATAAACAAGGCCTTCTTCCATCACCATACCAATACTTTCCCCTTTTTGATTGGTGACTTCTGCACCAAAAGGAGGGTATTTATTATCAGTTGTCTGTAAGACAGCCATTAAGCGTTCACCTTGACGAACCGGAAATTGGTAATAACCAATGGCACCTTCTGTTAAGGTTGTTGAAGCAATGGCTTTACGTGTTTCAATATCTTGATCCATCTTATCGACGTCAATACGTGCATCAACATTGTTATAACTTGTTAAGTCGGTTAGTACACCAATGCCGAAGCGGTTCGTAGTCGTGCTTTGACCATTAAAGGGCACCCCTGCAACACCATCAGTATCCACCATTATTCTTGAGGTGCTAGAGGTCATACTGCTACTGTGTAATGCAGCGCCATAACGAGTAGCAGTAAAACCGCCTTTTATCGTTGCGCCCACGGCTAAGTAATTATCTTGTTGATAGCTTGCATTGGCATTGATTTCTGCATACTGGATGTTGATAATAACCATCGGTATTGGCTTTCTTATCTGAACTTAAGCCTGCTCTTATGCGCCATAAATTATTATAATCGCGATTATCAGCATAAGAGGCCATTTGTGTCACTTTGCCATTATTATCTTGCAAGTTATAACCAATATTGCGACCACTTCCTAATGGTAGTGAAATATTAAAAGAGAGCGTATCGTCAGTATTCCCTTTATATTGGGTACGAAATGCTGACAAGTTGGTATTGATTTGCTCAATCCCCATAATGGAAAAATTGCGACTTACTGTGACACCATACTGCTCTTGAGTATTTTTATCCCAATAATTTTGGTGGCGATAAGAGAGATAGAGGGTGGTCGATTTCTCTGCATCATCTGCCCAAAAAGTTTTATTACCGGTAATGGTGTACATTTCTTTTTCATAGCCATTATTATTGATGCCGTTATAACGCTCATCAATATACTGAGAAAAAGAGCGAAATGTTTTTTCTGAGAAACGATAACCTGCAAAAGTAATGGTACTGTGGTACTCATCAAAAGTTTTTGCATAGTTTAGTTTAAAAGACATCCCATTGATTTTTTCATTATCATAGGTTTTGCTATAAGACTGTGTAATATCACCAGAAAGGGTACCAAAACGCCCCATATCATGGCCGATACCTAAAGACCATGCGTTATAATCTTTAGCGGTAAGTAAAGCACCACCATAGAGAGACCATGTATTATTCATCCCCCATGAAAAATCCCCTTGATAGAAAAGAGGGCCTTGCATTTTATGGTTGTTCACGGATGACTGTCCCAGTGAGGTATTAAAACGCACAGATCCTGGGCGAGTCATATAAGGCAAATTAGCGGTTTGCACTTGAAATTCGTTAATCTTACCATTTTGCTCTTCAACTCTAACATCGAGTTGACCCTGTACGGTATTTTGTAGATGGTTAATCACGAAAGGGCCAGCAGGTACGGTTGTCTCATAAATTAAACGTCCATTTTGGGTTACCGTCACTTTTGCATTGGTATTGGCGATGCCATGAATTTCAGGTGCATAGCCTTGGAGAGAAGGGGGTAACATTCTCTCATCGCTTTGTAAATTGGCTCCTGTAAAACGGAAACTATCAAAAATTTGAGAGTTTAAATAAGTTTCCCCAACCGTTAGTTTGGCGGCGAGATCTGGTAATGGCTTATAGGCATAAATTTGGTTCCAATCAAAACGATTGTTAGATGAATATTCAGAAGAATAATTGCCTTGATATTCAGCTCTTAAACGCCATTCACCCAAGTTTAATCCCGCTTGACCATAACCAGTTAACGTATTGTTATTATTGCCTTTATTAGGGCGAGTTGACGTTCCTGTTAATGTATAATCAAAAATAAGCCCAGAGACTCCGCTATCCCAAAGCTCCGGAGGAGTCCAATCAGATTCTTCATATTTCATTAATGAGCGCGGTAACGTGATATCAAGTACACCACCATCATTTTTAATCGAGATACCGGGTAATTGGCTAATATCAAAACAATCTGGTGATATTTGTTTGATATATTTTTGGTTTTCTTGGTTGATTGTTAACTTTTTTAAAAGAGTAGGGTCGATACAAGCTACGGAATGATTATCTGCTACTTCAATATAATTAATATTTTGGCGAGGAAAGTCGCGACCATTTAGACGAATATCTAAATAGTACATACCCGGAATGATATAATTTGAGGTAGAAAAACGTGAAAGGTCGACATTATCGCGATCTTCCGCGTCTAGCATATGAATGTTAAATTCCACAGAATCGTCCTGCTCTGCTTGTGAGAAAAACGCCAAGCTTAATAGCAAAGTCGCACAAATGGTCTTCCATATTGTGTGGGGTGAATAAGGAATTAACATGAATAAACGCCTAATTATTATATTAAATAAAAAGTAATTAAATAATAAATATTTATTTAATTACTTTTCATTTTTATTAAATTGAAGTGTTTTATTGAATTTAACGCAGAGGAAATCCTCTGCGTTTTCGCAGTAATTACTTATTTATTAATTTAGATATTTAAATCAATATGATTACTGATAATCAACTTGGAAGTTGATAACGGCTTGGAATTCACCTGGCGTTACTTTAGCGTCAGCTGATTCAGCTTGAACATAAGCAACGAATGGGATTTTAGATACACCGTTAATTAATTGTACTGGTGTAGTTGCAGTATTCCATTTAACTGCTTTACTACCCGCATCCATTAAGCCAATACCTGCGCCAGATGCGTTACCAGAAACAAAAGAGGCTAAATCTTTATTTACAGCGTTAACAACACTTGGTGTATAGCTAACTGTGGCAGTTTTCGCTACAGTTGTATCACAGTCTTGTAATTCAATATCTTTTTTGATATTTCCTGCTTTTTGCTGATTTGCTAATGCAGAAGTTGGAATTTCACTGAAATCAACAATTACAGGGCTTGAAGATGCTGCTAATCCACATGCTGAATTAACAATTTCACCTTTTAATTGAATTTCGCCTTTAGTTGAACTTACTTTTGGTGCAGGCGTTTCATTTTCAGCTGTAGCAACAGAATTAATACCAAATACTAAAGCCGCAGCCAAAGCAATTTTACTCAGTTTCATTATAGATGATCCCTTGAAGGTAGTACGTATTATTATTGACTAAAAATAAAAATAGTATTGATGTCCAAATGTAAAAATTGATGTACATTACATTTTTCATCAAGTCGGATAATGACTGGTTTATATGATATCAGTAAAAATACTATCAGTGATATAAGATTTTGTTAGTTTGTGCAATTTTCATATTTTAATCTATAAATTCCTTTTTAATAGTTTTTTATATAGAAATATTCTCTTTATTACTCCTAATACGGGTAAAAAAGTTTATATGGCAGAGAAATTTAATAGATATGATGATTAACATTATATTAACGTTATAAACTATGCTGTTATTAACATAACTTTAAAAAAATTAATAAAACTAATAATAAAATATAATAAAGTATATTTTTCAGTTATTTATAAGCTTTATTTGTAACTATAAAGTTAATTTTCATAGATAAATAAGATTTTTGTAAGAAATTAATAACAAAATGAATAGTAAATAGTGAGATAATGATTAAGTATTTATATTAATATTTTCTTATATATAACCTATTCCAATGTACTAAAAATAGCCTTATTGGTTGTTTTTAAGTCAAATTACTCATTCTGTGAGTGGTTTTAGATTAATTTGTTATTTTTTTTAACATGAGTAATTTAACTATTTTTAATAAAAAAAGTATTAAAATAGTAACATTTTTTATCAAGTTCGCAGTAAAACCCGTCCTTCAAGAGGGGGAGGATACCAAGTTATGGCACGGTATAGAGAGGATTATGCTGCTAAAATTGTGGTTAGATGAATAAAAAACGAGGGTAGTAAGCCCCTAAAAAGAGGCTATATAATTGACAACTAAGATGAAGAGGGGGTTCCTACGGAGCGAGGCGGTAATAAAGCAGTATTGGCTGAATCGTCTTTTTCGTCTTTCGATAGGATCTTATTTTTACTCTCTTTTGCTTGTAGGTATCCCTCTAAACTGAGTTGATAGCGACGAATATTTTCAACATAACGATAAGCTTCATGTCCTCTCGCATAACCATAGGGAAGATCTAAATAGTATTTCTTTTGGCTGAGCAAAGGTAACCGCGCTTTTACATCTAACCAGCTATTAGGATTGGCGCCTTGCTGTTCGGTTAGCTTTCTTGCATCTAACATATGACCATATCCCATGTTATAAGCGGCAAGTGCAAACCAGATTTTTTCATCATCAGGGATAGTATCTGGTAGGCGAGAAAGAAGATGTTTTAAATATTGTGCACCTCCTTTGATACTTTCTTCGGGATCTAACCTATCTGTTATACCCATACTTGATGCAGTTGGACGTGTTAGCATCATTAAGCCTCTTACACCTGTCGGTGACGTGGCATGGGGATCCCAATGTGATTCTTGCCAAGCCATTGCTGCTAATAAACGCCAATCAAAAGTCTCGGCATATTTTTCAAACAGAGGTTGATAATTAGGTAATATTGAGTCAATGGCGGTAATAAAAGAGAGTGTATCAACGTAGTCAAATGAACCAACATGACCAAAATACTTCTCTTCTAGTCTTGCGAGCACATCGTCTTGGGAAAGTTGATTGAAGTAATCCAACATGGCTGCATACAGACTATTATCATCTTGATTTGGTAAATACCACGTTAATGGACGACTTTCCGTCACCTCAAAAGCGACAGCAACATTAGGGTGAATGCGTTGTTGTACCGCGACACTGATTGAATCGGCCAGTACATAAGTTATTTTACCTTCAGATAACTCTTCAAGTAGCTGTGAAGTCGTTTTAGTTTCTGACTCTTCCCATTCGAGTTCAGGATATTGCATTTCTTTTAATGTTTTTAATAAGCTGGCATGAGCTGAACCGGCTGCGACGACAAGGCGCCCATTAAGCTCATCAAAACGACGAGGCCTCAATGTGCCTTTACGATAGATCAGTTGTTGAGAAACTGAGAAATAGGCTGGCCCACTTCGTGTCGTATCTAGCCTTTCTTTATTATAAATTAATCCAGCGGCAATAAAGTCTGCTTTATTATTCTCCAGATCATCAAAGAGTTGGTTGATATTCGTCCGCATATTAACGACAAGTTTCACGCCAAGATAATCAGCAAAGCGTTTCACTAATTCATAATCGAAACCTACGGGGTCCTTTTTATCATTTATCGTTATCAGTGGTGAAGGGATAGTACTCACTCTAAGCTCACCACGAGATAAAATCTTATTTATCTGCGCTTTTTGCCTGTCAGGCCAAGTAATATTCAGTGCAATAATCGCGGCTGAAAATAGCGCTATGATAACGATAACGAAATAGTTAATCCTTATATTGTTCAATAGGTTGGTTCTCGTTAACGTTGTTTTTTATTGTGTGTAAAGTAGTCATTTAAACATGGATAAATTTCCAGTAATCGACCATTTTGCTCAACATTTTGCTAAGACGCAACTTGATTACACCAATTAATGATGAAAACACGCTAAGTTAAATGCTGTTATTTTGTTCACGCAAACGGTTTCGTCTGAGCAGTTATTCTATTATACTAGGCGCGTTTCCCCTGAATGATTGATCAGGCTAGCTGCTAAAAGAGAGAACTCAATATTATGGAAATCCTGCGTGGCTCCCCCGCTTTATCCGCTTTTCGTATTAATAAACTATTAACTTTATGTCAGGAAAACCAACTTCCTGTCCGTGGTATTTATGCGGAGTTTATCCATTTTGTAAAAGTGGATGGACAGCTATCTGAAGATGAACAAGCTAAATTAAGCAAGTTACTGCACTATGGCCCTTCATTAACAGAGCATGAGCTTGTTGGAGAGATGCGTATTGTTGTACCACGACCGGGAACCATTTCGCCATGGTCGACTAAAGCGACAGATATTGCCCATAATTGTGGTTTAGCACAAGTGGTTAGAATTGAACGTGGTATTGCTTATTATATAGATAGCGATACGATGGCCGAAGCACAGTGGCAGTTGTTATACGGTTTTATTTATGATCGTATGATGGAAACAATTTTTACCGATTATCAACAAGTTAATGCGCTATTTGCTGAACAGACACCCACCCCATTAAAAACAATTGATGTTCTTGCTCACGGTAAAGATGCGCTAGTTGCTGCCAATATTGAAATGGGGTTAGCGCTAGCTGATGATGAAGTTGATTATCTAGTAGATGCTTTTAAACGTTTGCAACGTAATCCAACTGATGTAGAACTTTATATGTTCGCTCAAGCAAACTCAGAGCATTGCCGTCATAAAATTTTTAATGCAGATTGGATAATCGACGGTAAAGCGCAAGACAAATCATTATTTAAAATGATTAAAAATACTTTTGAGCAAACTCCTGATTATGTCTTGTCGGCTTATAAAGATAATGCCGCAGTAATGGAAGGCTCCGTTGCTGGGCGTTTTTATCCCGATACGGAAAAAGGGCATTACCGTTATCATCAAGAGCCTGTCCATATCTTAATGAAAGTGGAAACGCACAATCACCCAACGGCAATTTCCCCGTGGCCTGGTGCAGCAACTGGCTCTGGCGGCGAAATTCGTGATGAAGGGGCGACAGGCCGTGGGGCAAAACCTAAAGCGGGTTTAGTCGGTTTTTCCGTTTCTAACTTACGTATTCCGGGGTTTGAACAACCTTGGGAAGAAGATTTTGGCAGACCAGAACGTATTGTCAGTGCACTGGACATTATGACAGAAGGCCCTTTAGGTGGAGCCGCATTTAATAATGAATTTGGTCGCCCCGCCTTATTAGGTTATTTCAGAACCTATGAAGAGCAGGTTAATAGTCATAATGGTGTTGAAATTCGAGGCTACCATAAACCTATTATGTTGGCTGGTGGTATTGGTAATATTCGCGAAGATCACGTGCAAAAAGGTGAGATCTCCGTGGGGGCTAAGTTAATTGTACTTGGTGGTCCATCGATGAATATCGGCCTAGGAGGTGGTGCGGCTTCTTCTATGACTTCCGGCCAGTCAGATGCTGATTTAGATTTTGCCTCTGTGCAACGAGATAACCCAGAAATGGAGCGTCGTTGCCAAGAGGTTATCGATCGCTGTTGGCAATTAGGTGATGATAACCCGATTTTATTTATTCATGATGTCGGAGCGGGGGGGCTTTCTAATGCCATGCCTGAGCTTGTCAATGATGGCGGGCGTGGAGGTCATTTTGAGTTACGTAACGTTTTAAATGATGAACCGGGTATGAGTCCTCTAGAGATCTGGTGTAATGAGTCGCAAGAGCGTTATGTATTAGCTGTATCCCCAGAAAAAATGCCACTATTTGATGCGCTATGCCAACGAGAAAGAGCCCCTTATGCGGTCATTGGCGAGGCAACACAAGAGCGTGAATTAGTGTTAAATGATACACACTTTGATAATAAACCAATAGATATGCCTTTAGATATCTTGTTAGGTAAAGCGCCGAAAATGTTGCGTGATGTCACATCACATCAAACAGCAGGTGAATATCTCGATCGTAAAGATATCGATTTAAAAGAAGCGGTTTATCGCGTACTTCATTTACCCGCCGTTGCTGAGAAGACGTTCTTAATTACTATTGGTGATCGTAGTGTTACGGGAATGGTTGCGCGTGACCAAATGGTTGGACCTTGGCAAATTCCGGTGGCTAACTGTGCGGTAACAACGGCCACATTAGATAGTTATTACGGTGAGGCGATGTCAATAGGGGAAAGAGCCCCTATTGCACTATTAGATTTTGCCGCATCAGCGCGAATGGCGGTAGGTGAAGCCTTAACCAATATGGCGGGTTGCGATGTACAGTCACTTAATCGTATAAAACTTTCCGCAAACTGGATGGCTGCGGCGGGTCACCCTGGTGAAGATGCGGGATTATATGATGCAGTAA
Source organism: Proteus sp. G2675 (assembly GCF_963886535.1). Classification (NCBI taxonomy): domain Bacteria; kingdom Pseudomonadati; phylum Pseudomonadota; class Gammaproteobacteria; order Enterobacterales; family Morganellaceae; genus Proteus; species Proteus sp. G2675. The sequence continues at coordinate 65,661 of NZ_CAWPCB010000035.1, read as the reverse complement.
AAGCCATTGGTGAAGAGCTATGCCCACAATTAGGTATTACTATTCCGGTGGGTAAGGACTCAATGTCCATGAAAACGCGTTGGCAAGATGAACAAGGAAAAACGAAAGAAGTTATTTCCCCTCTCTCTTTAGTTATCACCGCATTTTCCCGTGTTGAAGATGTACGTAAAACTGTCACCCCTGAGCTTTCTACCCAAGAAGGAAACCGTTTATATCTAATCGATTTAGGTAATGGTCATAATGCATTAGGGGCAACAGCATTAGCTCAGGTTTATCGTCAGCTAGGACAAAAAGCGGCTGATTTACGTGATGTAGAGCAGTTAAAACAGTTTTTTAATGTCATTCAACAATTGGTGAGCGACGGTAAATTACTGGCTTATCATGACCGCTCTGATGGTGGCTTATTTGTGACTTTGGCCGAAATGGCGTTTGCGGGACATTGTGGCCTTAATGTTGATATCAGTGCTTATGACGAAGATATTTTAGCCGGTCTATTTAATGAAGAGCTAGGTGCGGTGTTCCAAATTAAAGGGGAGCATCAAGAAAGCGTTGAAACACTGTTTACTGAACATGGTTTAGCGGATTGTTTACATTACTTAGGGCAAGCAACACCAAGTGATGACATTATTATTCAAAGCCGTGAAACGGAAGTTTACCACGAAAAACGTAGTACATTACGTGTCTGGTGGGCTGAAACGACATGGCAAATGCAACGTTTACGTGATAATCCTGAATGTGCAGATGAAGAACATCGTGCCAAACAAGATAGTCACGATCCGGGATTAAATGTTCACTTAACCTTTGATCCCGCAGAGGATATTGCGGCGCCTTATATTGCTACAGGCAGTCGTCCTCGTATTGCGGTATTAAGAGAGCAAGGTGTTAACTCTCATGTGGAAATGGCAGCAGCTTTTGATCGCGCTGGATTTGATGCTATTGATGTTCATATGAGCGATTTACATACGGCACAACGCTCATTAAGTGATTTTGATGTATTGGTTGCTTGTGGTGGTTTCTCTTATGGTGATGTACTCGGTGCGGGTGAGGGATGGGCTAAATCTATTTTATTTAATCATCGTTTACGTGATGAGTTTGCCCAATTCTTTGCACGTCAAGATACGTTATCACTTGGGGTTTGTAATGGTTGCCAAATGATGTCAACGTTGGCCGAGCTTATTCCGGGGGCAGATTTATGGCCGCGCTTTGTACGCAATCGCTCAGAGCGTTTTGAAGCCCGCTTTAGCTTAGTAAAAGTAACTGATAGCCCGTCGCTATTATTACAAGGTATGGCGGGTTCACAGATGCCAATTGCGGTATCCCATGGTGAAGGTTTTGCTGAATTTCGTGACGCTGCACAATTAGCGCAGTTAGAAGCACAAAATTTAGTAGGATTGCGTTTTGTTGATCACTATGGTCAACCAACAGAGCAATACCCATTAAACCCTAATGGATCAGTAAAAGGGATCACCGCTGTTACCACAACAGATGGCCGCTCAACAATCATGATGCCTCACCCTGAGCGCGTTTTTAGAACAGTGAGCCATTCTTGGCATCCAGAAAATTGGGGAGAAGATAGCCCTTGGATGCGCTTATTCCGTAATGCCAGAAAGCAATTTGACTAATGATGTAATAAAAAAGAGTCAGTGTTATAACCCAAAGCCCCTCAAGTTAGAGGGGCTTTATTTTGTTGATATAAAAGGAAAAAATTATCAATGTATAAAATCGACGACACATCATTTTTTCATTGTCGCCAAAAGGTGACATTTAACTTGTTGAATTTTAATAATTTAATATTTTTTAATTAACGGTGTCTGGAAATGGAGACAGCTTGTTGATTTTTTCGCTATCAAAAATTGGGGCTGTTTTTTATTTTAGTAAGATAAAAATACTTTTTCGTTTAAAATTAATGATTTATGATTTTAATTGAAAAGTTGGCACGCCTTGTGCATTATATTAATCAGTTGCTCATTCAACTTTTTATGTCGGTCCACAATATGGGTGGGAACATACCACATAAGCCAAGAATGACGCCAGAGTAAGGTGCCTACCGTCCAACATCATGATACTCGCCTTCGGGCCTTATCAAACACAGGGCGACACGTGGAGTGAGGCACCACCTTCATTCTCTTTTAGAGAGAAAAGAGATGAATATTGACGAGCGGAATATCTCAGTAAGATATTCCGCTCTCCCATTTCTAGAGCCTGTTGCGTGTTCTCGCTTGTGTTCGTTTTCCTATCTGAATTTCAATGTCGGACTTTTTTCTTGTTATTAAGTCATGTAGCATCGCATTACTCTAATAGGTGTTGAGATGATTTCATTGAAAAAGTGGCGTATTTTCCCCCGATCTTTAAGACAATTGGTTATCATGGCATTTTGGATGGTGCTGTTACCGCTTCTCGTCCTTGCCTATCAGGCTTATCAAAGTTTGGATCAGCTTAGTAACCAAGCCGCTATTACCAATAAAAATGCGTTAGCGGATACCGAGCGTAGCGAGGTGATGCGTAATTTAGCTATTGAAATGGAAGGAAATTATCGACGATATTGTGTATTGCGTGATAAAACTGATGAAGAAATGTATCAACAGCGTTATCAACAATACAGCAAAATGTTCTCTACCTTGCAGCAGACCATCATCCCTCTTTCTGAGTCTAAAGAAGCACAGGCCTTGAATACTTCTTTGAAAACGCTCAAATCAATTCAATGCAAAAATAGTGAACCCACTTCTCAAATGCAACAGGCATTAGAGCAATTTTCTTATGCCAATAACCGCATTGTCGTGTTAACTAAAGAGATTATTTTTAGTCGTGGCGAGCAACTACAAATGGCTATTGCTGAAAAAGGGCGTTATTTTGGTTGGCAAAGTTTAATTGTTTTTGTTTTTAGCCTGATTTTAATTGCCTTATTTACCCGTATGATCATCGGTCCGGTTAAAGGTATAGAAAAAATGATTAACCGATTGGGGGAAGGGCGTACATTAAATAATAACTTGAATTCGTTTCAGGGGCCACGTGAATTACGCTCTTTAGCTCAACGTATTATTTGGTTAAGTGAACGTCTTGCATGGCTAGAATCGCAACGCCATGAGTTTTTACGTCATATTTCTCATGAGTTAAAAACACCGTTAGCCAGTATGCGCGAAGGAACAGAATTATTAGCGGATGAAGTAGCAGGGCCTTTAACCTTAGATCAAAAAGAAGTCGTAGCTATTCTTGATAATAGTAGTAAACAACTTCAATTATTAATTGAGCAATTACTTGATTATAATCGTAAACTTTCCGAAGTACCTCAGCAAATTGAGGAAGTTGATTTAACCACATTAGTGAATGATGTGGTGTTAGCGCATAGTTTACCCGCCCGAGCGAAAGGCATTAAGACGATAATTTCACTTGATCTGAAAAAATGTCGAGCAGAAACGACGTTATTATCAAGAGTTATTGATAATCTCTACTCGAATGCGGTGCACTATGGCGCTGAATCGGGTAATATCTGGATCTCTAGTTATCAAATTGAACAGAAAATAGTTATTGATATAGCCAATAAAGGCACTCCGATCCCTGAATCAGAACAAAAAATGATTTTTGAGCCCTTTTTTCAAGGTTCTCTATTACGTAAAGGGGCTGTCAAAGGGAGTGGTTTGGGGTTAAGTATTGCTCATGACTGTATCAAAAGAATGGATGGCGAGTTAAATATTGTTCATTCTGACTATGCTGATGTCTGTTTTCGTATTGAACTACCGCTACTTTCTGAGAATAAATAATGCATATCAGGTCACAAAAACAGGTGTCTTTTCATCAGTATAAAAAATTAAAGCGAAAGACACTGGCTAATGAGCAATTATCTATGGCCCCTGCATCAATTAAGAGGATCGCTTCACACTGGAAACAGTATCTGTGTTGGATAATGTTGCCTATGTTTCTTGCTGGATGTGCACAAAAATCGCTGACCGAAACTGCTAATATTGAGCCTGAAACCCCCGTTGTTAAACAAAAAACTATCGATTATCGTTGGGCAGAATGTAAAACTTTAGCTGCTTTTTATCATGAAGGGCTCAATAATCCGCTATTTTGGTTACGTACCATTGAGTGCACACAGCGTATTATGTCTACAGAAGCACAACGTCAAGCCAGTAGTGTTATCGTTGCCGGATGGGATGGCGCCTTTTATAAAAGTATTTTATTAGAGCGAGCGGGAATGACGGTTGCTGAACGTCGTGCTCAGCTGGTTTTATTAGAAAGCTATCAATTGCAATTTCCAAGCTCTATGCGTGTTCTATTATCTACTTGGATTGAGAATCAAACGCTTACGCTTGCTCTCGCTGATGAGAAAAATCGTAATCGCCGTTTTGTTACAGAAACGGAAAATAAAATGGATTTACTGAAAAAACAAAATAATGCATTAGAGCATGAGTTAAATACCACACGTAAAAAACTCGAAAGCCTCACACAAATTGAACGTCAATTATCGAGCCGAAAACAAGGGGCTTCTGTGGATGCTATTTCTCAAGAAGAAGCGCTGTCTGATGTTCAATCTTCAGATGCGAGTAATACAGAAAAACCAGCTGATAAACCGACAGCGGAGCAATCTAATACGTCAACGGCAAGTGAGCAATCGATAACCAAAGAAAATAATGAGGTTTCACAACCTTCGGTATCAGCAGTTAAACCTGAACCACCAAAAGCAGAACAAGTAAAACCTGATGCGAAAAATACCTCGACAGAAAAAGAGAATAGCGCAACGGTTAAACCTACTGAAACAGGATCTAAATAAGGAGAATGTGCATGGCTGGCCATAAATCAGCGAATCTTTTACTTGTCGATGATGATCCGGGATTATTAAAGCTACTGGGTATGCGATTAACAAGTGAAGGGTTTCATATCGTTACCGCTGAAAGTGGGCAAGAAGCACTTAAACTATTATTAAAAGAAAAAATCGATCTGGTGATCAGCGATTTACGTATGGATGAAATGGATGGTATGGCGCTATTTGCAGAAATACAGCGCCAACAACCCGGTATGCCTGTGATTATTTTAACTGCACATGGCTCCATTCCTGATGCTGTCGCGGCAACTCAACAGGGGGTGTTTAGTTTCTTGACTAAACCTGTTGATAGAGATGCGCTTTATAAAGCTATCGATGAAGCATTAGAATTAGTGACGACGGTATCTGATGAAGAGTGGTCAAAAGATATCGTGACCCGTAGCCCCCAAATGTTACGCTTATTAGAGCAAGCCAAGTTAGTTGCACAATCCGATGTTAGCGTACTGATTAATGGGCAAAGCGGTACAGGTAAAGAAGTCCTTGCTCAAGCAATCCACCGCGCCAGCCCACGAGCTAAAAAACCCTTTATTGCTATTAACTGCGGTGCTTTACCTGAACAATTATTAGAATCTGAACTATTTGGACATGCTAAAGGTGCTTTTACTGGCGCGGTAAGTAGTCGTGAAGGACTTTTCCAAGCGGCAGAAGGGGGCACTCTATTTCTGGATGAAATTGGTGATATGCCAATGGCATTGCAAGTGAAATTACTGCGTGTATTACAAGAGCGTAAAGTGCGGCCATTAGGCAGTAATCGTGATATTGATATTGATGTGCGTATTCTTTCTGCAACCCATCGTGACTTGCCAAAAGCGATGGAGCGTAATGAATTTCGAGAAGATTTATACTATCGTTTAAATGTGGTGAATTTACGTATCCCCACGTTGAGCGAAAGAGCCGAGGATATCCCTGTTCTTGCTAACCATTTATTGCGCGAATCAGCAAAACGGCATAAACCTTTTGTGCGTAGCTTCTCAACGGATGCGATGAAATGTCTAATGACAGCAAGTTGGCCGGGAAATGTGCGTCAGTTAGTTAACGTCATCGAGCAATGTGTCGCTTTAACGACCGCACCTGTGATTAGCGAAGCCCTTGTCACACAAGCATTGCAAGGGGAAAATACCGCATTACCTACTTTTGCTGAAGCACGGGGCCATTTTGAGATGACCTATTTAAGGAAGTTATTGCAGATGACAAAGGGCAATGTCACTCAGGCTGCAAGGATGGCAGGGCGAAATCGAACAGAATTTTATAAATTGTTGTCACGTCATGGACTTGATGCCAATGATTTCAAAGAATGATCTTTGTAGATAACAAAAATTTTTTTAAACTTGCTTTCTTTAGATAGCAAAGATAGCTGGAGAGACTAATTTTTATGAGTCGTAAATTAAAACTCGCACTTGCTCAGTTAAACTGGGTTGTTGGCGATATTGAAGGCAACTGTGAACGCATGTTAGCCACTGTAAAAGCGCAAGAAGATGCCGATCTGGTTTTGTTTTCTGAGCTTGCGTTATGCGGTTACTCTCCTGAAGATCTACTATTTCGCCCTGATTTCCAACAACGTTGTGAAGAGCAACTGGTTCGTTTAGAACAAGCAAGTAAGAAAACGGCCATTGTGGTTGGGCATCCTTGGTGGCAAAACGGCACTATTTATAATGCACTGTCATTTTTCTATCAAGGTGAGTTACAGGCGCGTTACTTCAAACAACAGCTACCTAATTATGGTGTATTTGATGAAAAACGTTATTTCCAACAAGGAAATGAACGTTGTGTTGTGCCTTTTAAAGGCTATCATTTAGGATTATTAATTTGTGAAGATATTTGGATCAACGAGCCTATTGATGCACTAAAACAAGCGGGTGCTGATCTGGTTCTTTCTATTAATGCTTCACCTTATAGTCGTGAAAAGCCGCATATTCGTACCCAATTAATTAAAGAACATTGCCAAAGAACGCATCTGCCTGTGGTATATCTCAACCAAATTGGTGGTCAGGATGAATTGGTTTTTGATGGATGTTCTAAAGTCTTTGATGAACGAGGAACAATCACCCATCGTTTAGCGGCTTTTGATGAGCAAGTGGCTGTGGTGGAGTTTGATGAGTTAACTATCGTACCGATGCAAGATGCGGCACCAGAGCTTTCTCCTTTAGCGCAAGTTTATCAAGCACTAGTGCTGGCAACGCGTGATTATGTGACAAAAAATGGTTTTAAAGGCGCTATATTAGGATTATCAGGGGGCATCGACTCAGGCTTAACAGTTGCAATTGCCGTTGATGCGTTAGGTAAAGAGAGCGTTCAAGCGGTAATGATGCCATTTCGCTATACCTCAGAAATGAGTATTCACGATGCGAAAGAGCAAGCTGATTTATTAGGTGTTGAGTTTGATACTGTCTCTATTGAGCCGATGTTTGATGCTTTTATGGATCAACTTTCGCCTATGTTTAAAGGTAGCGCTGTCGATACCACAGAAGAAAATCTACAAGCGCGTTGTCGTGCGATTATTTTAATGGCGATGTCCAATAAACGTCGTCGGTTAGTGCTCACCACGAGTAATAAAAGTGAATCTGCCGTAGGCTACTCGACCTTATATGGTGATATGGCGGGGGGCTTTGATGTTTTAAAAGATGTTCCTAAAACACTGGTGTTTGAACTGGCTAAATATCGTAATACTCTTTCACCCGCTATTCCACAACGTGTGATTGATAGGCCTCCTTCAGCAGAATTAGCACCAGGACAAACAGATCAAGATAATCTGCCACCTTATGATATTTTAGATGCCCTTCTTGAAGGCTATGTTGAGCAAGATAAATCTGTTTCTGACTTGGTTGCGGCTGGATTTGATGAAGCCATTGTTCGTAAAGTGGTAAAATTAGTCGATATTAATGAATATAAGCGTCGTCAAGCACCGGTAGGACCGCGTATTACCAGTCGTAATTTTGGTAAAGATCGTCGCTATCCGATCACAAGCGGTTTTGGTCGCCATAACTGGTAATAGCAGGATAATCCGATGAAAAAAATTGAAGCGATAATTAAGCCGTTTAAATTAGATGATGTAAGAGAAGCACTAGCCGAAGTTGGTATCACGGGTATGACGGTAACAGAGGTAAAAGGCTTTGGTCGTCAGAAAGGGCATACCGAACTTTATCGTGGTGCAGAGTATATGGTCGATTTTTTACCTAAAGTAAAAATTGAGATCGTTGTTGCTGATGAAATAGCTGAAACTTGTGTCGATACTATAATGACTACCGCTCAAACGGGGAAGATTGGCGACGGTAAAATTTTTGTTTTTGATGTGAATCGAGTTATCCGTATTCGTACTGGAGAGCAAGACGAAGAAGCTATTTAAAAAATAAATAAGCGTTGTTTATGAAACCTGATGATTATTAGTTTAATTATCAGGTTTTTTTATCTTTATTAATTAATTCTTTTTTATATTATCTCAATAAGTTTATTTATTTACTGATTATCTTTTATAAATTTATAAGTGATAATAAATGATTTGTATTGCTGATAATTATACTCATTAAATAAGTAATATTAATAATTACCTTTCTTTGTTCATAAAATGTTTTTTTATGTTTCACCTATTGTGCTATTTATATCTTATACAAGTCTATTGATGATAATAAACAATTTATTTTACTAAAATTCTCACCTTTTAAGGCACAAAATGTTATTCAATAACTTTTGTAGACAGTTATTATCATCAACTTAAATATTTATTATTCTATGGGTAATATCGTGCTTAGCTATTTATTAAAGCGTTTTGCTTTATTTTTGTTTTCCGCCATGATTGTGGCAATAACAACAGGGTTTATTTTCCTCGATATTTTGGTGCTGAATAATGGTATTTCTGAAACCTCAGCAACCGAACTGGGGCAAGAACTTATTGTGGCTATAATATGTCTTCTTTTCTTTATACCTGCTTATAAACAGCCAGAAATGAGAGGGGGATACACACTGATTATGGGCTTTTTCTTGTGTATCTTAATTCGTGAGTTAGATGGTGTTTTTGACCAATTAGCACATGGTTCATGGGTTTGGTTTGCATTAACGGTAACATTTGTCTGTATAGCGATCGCTATCAGAGAAGGGAAAAAAACATTATATGGCTTAACCCATTTTATAACGCATTCTAGTCAAGGAATGCTTATGGCGGGTTTACTCAGTGTTTTACTGTTCTCTCGCTTATTTGGTATGGGGATTTTGTGGGAGAAATTGTTAGGTGAAGACTATAACCGCACAGTAAAAAATATGGTGGAAGAAGGTAGCGAGTTGTTCGGCTATACACTCTGTTTAATTAGTGTTATTTGGTATCGCTATTCGTCTAAATATCATGTTATACCGACATCAATAAAAGTTACTTATTAAATAGTTAGTTGTTTCCAATATAAAAAGCGCTGAATAGTAAAATAATCAGCGCTTTTCCCTTATTATTTAATTTATTCTCTTACCTATTCTGGCTGTTATTGGCTAATAACAGTATGAGGGCCAAAGCACTCATAATGAAGTTTATCGCTTTCAATACCGAGAGTAATAAGTTGTTTAGCGACAGATTGCATAAAAGGTAATGGACCACAGAAATAGAACTGCATATTAGGTATTGATAGCCATTCATGTATCTTGGTTAAATCCATCAACCCTTCAAATTGATAGTCTTTATTGATAATGTCTTCAGTACGAGGGAGACGATACCATACTGCTTGTTGATATTGTTTAATTTGCTTTCCTGCTTGTGCGATTTCTTCCTTAAAAGCATGTACGCCACCATGCTCTGCTGCATGTAACCAATTGACTTGTGCTTGGTGAGAAGAGAGGGTGTGCAACATCGCTAACATAGGAGTTAAGCCTACACCTGCTGAAATTAATGTGACAGGCGTTGTTGATGATATATCTAAATAAAAATCGCCCCCTGGTGCGGCAACTTGTAAGATGTCTCCTTCTTGGATATGGTCATGAAGAAAATTAGATAAAATTCCCTTGTCTTCACGTTTCACCGCAATACGATAGGTTTTATTGTTTGCCGATTGCGTTAAGGAATATTGACGAATTTCTTGATTTGCAAGTTTCTCATCACGAATATAAATACTTAAATATTGGCCTGCACGGTAAGGTGTAACAGCTTGTCCATCTTCAGGCTCTAATTCAAAGCTGGTAATAACCTCACTTTGTTTTACTTTATGCTTAACTTTAAAGTGACGTAATCCTCGCCAGCCTCCAGAAGCTTGTTCTTTTTGTTGATAAATTTGCTCTTCCCGATTAATAAAGACATCAGCCAAAACTTGGTAAGCGGCTCCCCAAGCATCAAGCACTTCTTTGCCCGGGTTAAACATTTCATCAATGGTGGCTAATAAGTTTTCTCCAACAATAGGATAATGTTCAGGAAGAATATTCAAACTGGCATGTTTTTGTGCAATTTTTTCTACCGCCGGCAAAATAGCAGGTAAATCCTCAAGGTGCGTTGCATAAGCACATATCGCATTAAATAACGCTTCACGTTGTGCGCCACTGTTTTGGTGGCTCATGGTAAAAATATCTTTTAACTCAGGATGGCGAGAGAACATTCTGTCGTAAAAATGTGCCGTTAACGCGGGGCCTGTTTTAGCAATAAGAGGAATAGTGGATTTAATTGTCGCGATAGTTTGTGCATCTAACATAATTGCTCCTGAAAAATATTCAGTTTAATATGATTTTTATAACATGTATTTTTAATACAACTTATATCTTTTTGCTTTATTTGTAAATCTGAGTTTTTATTTTTTTTAGGAAAATGGGGAAATCTTAGAGAATGATGTTGAGGGTTTACATAAATTAGCGAGATGTGCCTCAAAAAGAACAAAAACAGCAGATAAAATGAGGTTATCAAAAAGTAATAGAACTGTGTTATAGTGGCTTAGCAAACGATTGCGTATTTTTTCTTTTGGGACTATCTCAATGAGGAAAAAGAGTTTACACTGTATGTCATTCTTACTCCCGTAAGGGAGTTCGCCTTTAGTGAAGTTAGCTGAGTCAGGAGATGTGAATGTTAAAACGTGAAATGAATATTGCTGATTACGATCCGGAATTATGGAATGCAATGGAAGGTGAAGTGACTCGTCAAGAAGAGCACATCGAATTAATTGCTTCTGAAAACTATACTAGTCCTCGTGTTATGCAGGCGCAGGGATCTCAGCTGACCAACAAATATGCAGAAGGTTATCCAGGTAAACGCTACTACGGCGGTTGTGAATACGTTGATGTTGTTGAACAATTAGCTATTGATCGTGCCAAAGCACTATTTGGTGCTGATTATGCAAACGTACAACCTCACTCTGGATCACAAGCGAATGCGGCTGTGTATATGGCATTACTTAAACCGGGTGATACAGTATTAGGGATGAATTTGGCCCAAGGTGGTCACTTAACTCACGGCTCTCCGGTTAACTTCTCTGGTAAACTCTACAATATCGTTCCTTATGGTATTGATGAAGCCGGTAAAATTGATTACCAAGATATCGCTGAGCAAGCTAAAAAGCATAAACCAAAAATGATCATTGGTGGTTTTTCAGCTTATTCAGGTTTGGTTGATTGGGCTAAAATGCGTGAAATCGCAGATAGCGTAGGGGCTTACTTATTTGTCGATATGGCTCACGTTGCAGGTATGATTGCAGCGGGTGTCTATCCAAACCCAGTACCACATGCTCACGTTGTGACTACAACAACACACAAAACATTAGCGGGTCCTCGTGGTGGTCTTATCCTTGCTAAGGGTGGCGATGAAGAGTTTTATAAGAAATTAAACTCTGCCGTATTCCCTGGCTCTCAAGGTGGTCCTTTAATGCATGTGATCGCGGGTAAAGCCGTTGCATTAAAAGAAGCAATGGAACCTGAGTTTAAAGTTTACCAGCAACAAGTTGCAAAAAATGCGAAAGCAATGGTAGACGTTTTCTTAGCGCGCGGTTATAAAGTAGTATCTGGTGGCACAGAGAACCACCTGTTTTTATTAGACTTAGTTGATAAAGATATTACAGGTAAAGATGCTGATGCTGCACTGGGTCGTGCTAATATCACTGTGAACAAAAATAGTGTGCCAAATGATCCTCGCAGTCCATTTGTTACATCTGGTATTCGTATTGGTTCTCCAGCGATTACACGTCGTGGTTTTAAAGAAGCGGAAGCAAAAGATTTAGCCGGTTGGATGTGTGATGTCCTTGATAATATCAATGATGAAGCGAACATTGAAAAAGTGAAACAAAAAGTCTTGGATATCTGCGCTAAATTTCCAGTTTACGCATAAGTTTGTAACGATATAATAAAACCCGTTATACAAGCCCGCTTCGAGAACATGTTCTTGGCGGGTTTTTTTGCATGTTAAAAATGGGGGGTTGGATGGTTATTCCATCAACACTGTGGCTTGCCTTAGATTATTTTACGTATTTTTTCTCATATGGTATTTTCTTGCCTTTTTGGTCTATCTGGTTAAAGGGCGAGGGGGTTGATCCTGCGATGATAGGCTTACTACTTGGGGTGGGCTTAACCGCTCGTTTTGTAGGAAGCTTGATTTTAACGCCGGCTGTAAAAGATCCATCAAAGCTCATTACTGCATTGCGACTTTTTGCTTTTTTATCTCTCCTATTTACCGTTGCATTTATGTTGGGCACTCATTGGGCTTGGCTCTTTTTGGTAATGACCGGATTTAACGTTTTTTTTGCACCCATGGTGCCTTTGGGAGATTCACTTGCGGGAACATGGCAAAAACAATTTCCTTTAGATTATGGCAAAATTCGGGTTTGGGGATCTATTGCATTTATTATTAGTTCCTCATTATTGGGGATATTGATTGATGCTTTTGGACACCCGATTATTCTTTATGGATTGATTGCCAGCACTCTTGCATTATTCCTTACCTCAATGTTACGTCCGAAAATCATGCCCCAAGGTAAGGTCAAAAAAACGGAACACCATCATGTTTCATTTATGAAACTGATTTCAGATGGCCCAGTCTGGCGTTTTCTATTATGTGTTTCTTTACTACAAGGTGCTCATGCTGCTTATTACGGTTTTAGCGCACTTTATTGGGAAAAAGCAGGCTATGATACAGCAACGATTGGTTATCTTTGGTCCTTAGGCGTAGTTGCTGAAGTGGTTGTCTTTATGTTTAGCCGTCGTTTATTCCGCCGTTGGAGTGCTCGAAACTTATTATTACTTTCAGCATTTGCAGGGCTATTGCGCTGGGGGATGATGGGCAGTTTTACAGCATTACCGGCGCTTATTATTGTACAAATTTTGCATAGTGGCACATTTACCGTATGCCATTTAGCGGCAATGCGTTTTATTACTGCACGTCAAGAGCATGAAATTATTCGTTTACAAGCGGTTTATTCTGCTCTAGCAATGGGGGGAAGTATCGCTATTATGACGATTGTATCGGGATGGTTATATGAAAAACTCCCTAACCAAGAATACCTCATTTTCTGGTTGATGGCGGCATTAACTATTCCTGCAATGTTTATTAGACCGAAAGTACAACCGCAAAATACTTAATCCTTTTATTTCCTATTTTTCATAAATGTCTAAGCCTGTAATACCTTTTGATATTACAGGTTTTTTTCTTTTTATTTTTTAAAGCGCATTTTTTGATCAACCAAACGATTGATCATTTTAAATATTAAAGCTAAATTTAATTCATTCAAATGAATGAATAGAAGAAGGTATTACTATGAAAAGTAAATCAGTGATCCCAGCTAGTTTTTCTTTACAAGAAAGAGACCGACGCTGGCAGTTAGCTAGAGACATTATGAGAGATAACCAATTAGATACATTGATTATTTATGGTGATAGAGAATCGGCAGCACCTGCACCGTTTTGTATTGACCACTATTTTACAAATGACAGATTAGGATCGGTTGTTATTTTTCATGAAGATAAGAAACCATTGATAGTTACTTTTGCACCAATGATGATAGCTGATCATATGCAGGCAAAACTACGTGGTGATTTGCAGTGGATTGATGAAGATAATCTTGTTGTAGGAAAAACAGGGCGTAGTATTGCTCATTTTCTAAAAGAGATGGGAGTACAACAAAATGCACATATTGGTATTATTGGCTTAGAACCTTATCCCCCATTTTATTTTGATGGTGCAATGCCATTTAATACTCTAAATGGTATTAAGGAAGCATTTCCTTATGCAAAATTTAGCAGTGTGTATCGTGATTTCTTTAGACGGGCATCAGTTAAAAGTGAAGAAGAGCTCGCTCATGTAAGATATGCTGCCGCCATTGGTGAAGCAATGAGCGAGGCAATGCGAGTGACTGCAAGGCCTGGTGCAACAGAGGCGGAGCTTGCGGCCGCAATTACTGCCACTTGTTTATCAAGGGGTGGATTTACCGCTGAAATTTTAATGGGATCAGGATCTGAGTATATCGGTTGGGGGCCTCCTGTTTGGCAATATCGCTCACAAGCACCTCGTGAAATTCAAATGGGTGATATTATATTATCAGAGATTTTTGCTTTATATGGAATGTATGAAACGCAACATCAAGCGGCGGTTGCTGTAGGTAAAATTCACGAAAACTTAGAAAAAGCAGCATTAGTTGCACGTGAATGCTATGAAATTGGCGTTGAACATTTAAAAGCAGGGATAACCTTTGGTGAAGTAGTTGATTTAATGGAAAAACCACTATTAGAATCAGGGGGATGGCATGTTCATCCACTTATTCACAGTATTAATCCTTATGGTCCAATCGGCTTTGGCACAGCGCCAGGTATTGAATCATTACCTCTTGCTCATCGTTATAAACAAATTGAGCGATTACCTAATCCAGGGAGAGAATTGGTATTACAAGAAGGTATGACATTTGCTTTTGAGCCTAATTGTGGCTTCGGCCACCACTTATGTAATTTAGGTGGCACTGTTGTGGTTGGCAAAAGCAAAGGGATTGAGTTAAATTCTAACTCAACACAATTAATGCGGGCAGATATATAGTCCTAATAGTAACTAGTTGATTATAATGAAAAACACCAGTAAAACTGCAGTAAGTACAGAACAAACTCAAGAGAAATTAGTGCAAGAAGGTATTAGGCTTTTTGCACTACATGGGATCAGTGGATTGAGAACGCGACAACTTGCGCAAGATGCTGGTGTTAATCAATCAGCAATACCTTACCACTTTGGCGGAAAATTAGGGGTTTATACAGCAGTGATCCGATATATTGCTACAGAATTAGCCTCTGAAATTCAGTTTGACCAATTTGATAATAAGCTTCAGTTTTTATTGAAAGAAAACCGACCTTATAAAAATGAAAAAGTGGCTGAATTAGTTCTATTACTAGTCACAGGTTTAACTCGTGCATTATTATCACCAAAACGCCATTATTACAGTCAGTTGATTCTACGTGAACAGTTAGAACCGACGGAAAATTACGATCTTATTTATAGTAATCTGATTGAGCCTTTTCATCTTCGCCTTTCTCGCTTAGTTGGATTAATGGATACAAAGAGTGATGAAGTAACAATCACTATTCGTGCTCATGCTCTTATTGGTCAGATATTAGGGTTTGTCATTGCAAGAAAAGCTTTTCTATTACGTGTTAATAAGCAAGAGATAACATCACAACTATTAGATAAGATTGCACAAGAAATTAGCCAACTTTCAGTAAATGCCCTTTTAATTGAAAACGCATAGGCAATAAAAAAGACCCCCAGTAATTGGCTGTCCAACTACTGGGGATCATTTTATAAGATAGTTTTTTTATATTTTTTTGTTATTCGTATCAATTAACGTTTTAAAGCATCAGTTAATTCGCTACGAATTTCTGCCAATAATGCTCGGACAACTCGAGGATTACCCGCAACAATATTACCAGTTTGTAGATAGCCGTGATTACCAGTAAAGTCAGATACAATTGCACCCGCTTCACGAGCAATAAGTTCACCTGCTAAGAAATCCCAAGGTTTTAAACCAATTTCAAAGAAGCCATCCACACGACCCGCGGCAACATAAGCTAAATCTAATGCTGCTGAACCTGTGCGACGAAAATCAGCGCATGGTACAAACAGTTTAGTCAGCATATTCATATAAGCTGCTGAATGTTGTTTTGCTTTGAATGGGAAACCAGTTGCTAAAACAGCACCATCTAAATCACGTGCATTAGAGCCACGGAGGCGGTAACCATTTAATTGTGCACCTTGACCACGAACAGCTGAGAAAAGTTCGTTACGCATAGGATCATAAACCACAGCAACTTCTGTGCGACCTTTGATACGTACAGCGATAGAAACAGAAAAATGTGGTAGGCGTTTAATAAAGTTAGTGGTGCCATCAAGTGGATCTATAACCCATTGGATATCGTGATCTTCACCGAGTAACTCGCCACTTTCTTCCGTAATAATGGTGTGTTTTGGATAAGATTTACGAATGATTTCAATGATTGCCTGTTCCGCTTCGCGATCAACATTAGTGACAAAATCATTGCTACCTTTCTGGCTCGTTTCTACAGATTCAGGATTTTCGTAATTTTTGGCGATTAAATTACCAGCCTTACGTGCAGCACGTATGGCAATATTCAGCATCGGATGCATGGTTATCTTCCACAAGATGTTAAAGAACGGGGATAAAAAACGAGGCGAAGTATAACAGGCGTTCGCGTTTTTGGCTACATTTGTGATAAAATAGATGGATCATAAAACAATTAGTTAGAAATCAATGTTAGAAAATATTCGCATTATCCTTGTCGAAACTTCACATACAGGCAATATGGGCTCGACAGCTCGTGCTATGAAAACCATGGGATTAACGAATCTTTATTTTGTTAATCCTAAAGAAAAACCCGACTCTCACTCTATAGCCTTATCAGCAGGGGCAAGCGATGTTATTGGCAATGCCCATATTGTTGAGACTATTGATGATGCCATTGAAGGCTGTGGGTTAGTGATTGGAACAAGTGCGCGTAATCGTACGCTCTCTTGGCCAATGCTAGCACCTCGTGAATGTGGTGAACGTTGCGTAAAAGAGGCAGCAAATAAGCCCGTTGCGGTGATCTTTGGCCGTGAACGCACAGGCTTAACTAATGAAGAATTACAAAAATGTGATTACCACCTCTATATTCCTACCAACCCTGAATATGGCTCTTTAAACTTAGCGATGGCGGTGCAACTTGTTTGTTATGAAATTCGCATGGCTGCACTTGCTCAACAGGAAAAACAAGAGGAAAATGCTTCATCAGAGATTGATTATCCACCCGCTGAAGATATTGAACGCTTTTATGTTCACTTAGAGCAGGTACTTAATGAGTCTGGTTTTATTCGTCCTAAACATCCAGGACAAGTGATGAGTCGTTTACGCCGCTTGTTTACGCGCGCACGTCCAGAAACACAAGAGCTTCATATCTTACGTGGTATTTTAACATCCGTTGAAAAATGGGCTAAGAAATAAAGGATTAAGTTGATTAACATGCGTCATTGTTGCTGAGCTTAATACCTGACTAAAACACTCAGATAAATAGTTGACTAAATTACTCAGGAATGACACAATTTGACTATTGTTCACCACGGAGTATTTGTTATGAGACTGACATCAAAAGGGCGTTATGCAGTTACTGCTATGCTTGATGTTGCATTGCATTCGCAGCAAGGCCCTGTCCCCCTCGCTGATATTTCTGAGCGTCAAGGGATTTCCCTTTCTTACCTTGAGCAGCTTTTTTCACGTTTACGTAAAAATGAATTAGTCGCAAGTGTGCGTGGCCCGGGTGGTGGTTATTTACTCGGTCGTGAAGCGGGGCAAATTTTTGTTGCTCAAGTCATTTCAGCAGTTGATGAATCTGTTGATGCTACCCGTTGTCAGGGTAATAAAGAAGGATGTCAAGGTGGCGATCGTTGCCTGACTCATACTTTGTGGCGTGATTTAAGTGATCGTATTACCAGTTTCCTTAGCAGCATTAGCCTTGAAGAGTTAGTTAATAACGAAGAGGTTATGGATGTCGCTGATCGTCAAGACAATGAAAAACGTCATGCTATCAATGGTCGTTTACAAGAAACCATTGTTAATATGCGAGTTTAACGGCGATCTCTAGGCAAACAAAACAAAATTATTAAAGAAGATCTGTCGTCTTTGGAGTTAGTGAGCAATGAAATTACCCATTTATCTAGATTATTCAGCAACCACACCCGTTGATCCTCGAGTTGCTGAAAAAATGATGCAATGCCTGACTATTGACGGCATTTTTGGTAACCCAGCCTCTCGTTCGCACCGTTTTGGATGGCAAGCTGAAGAAGCGATCGATATCGCTCGTAATCAGATTGCTGATCTTATTGGTGCTGATCCTCGTGAAATTGTTTTCACCTCAGGGGCAACTGAAGCAGATAACTTGGCACTAAAAGGTGTTGCAAACTTTTATCAGAAAAAAGGTAAGCACATCATCACATCAAAAACTGAGCATAAAGCGATTTTAGATACTTGTCGTCAGCTTGAGCGTGAAGGTTTTGAAGTGACCTACTTAGCACCAAAAAGCGATGGCTTAATTGATTTGAAAGAACTCGAAGCCGCTATGCGTGATGACACTATTTTAGTTTCTATCATGCACGTGAATAATGAAATTGGTGTGGTGCAAGATATTGCTGCTATTGGTGAGTTATGCCGTAGCAAAGGCATTATTTACCACGTTGACGCAACGCAAAGCGTCGGTAAATTACCAATCGATCTCTCCAAATTAAAAGTCGATTTACTTTCTCTTTCTGCACATAAAGTTTACGGACCTATGGGTATTGGTGCGCTTTATGTTCGCCGTAAACCACGCATTCGCTTAGAGGCACAAATGCATGGTGGTGGGCATGAGCGTGGTATGCGTTCAGGTACATTAGCCGTTCACCAAATTGTGGGTATGGGTGAAGCTTACCGTATATTGAAAGAAGAAATGGCTGATGAAACTAAACGTTTAAATGAATTACGTTTACGTTTATGGAATGGCATCAAAGATATTGAAGAAGTGTATATCAATGGTTCTTTAGAACATACAGCGCCAAATATTCTTAATGTCAGCTTCAACTATGTTGAAGGTGAATCATTAATGATGGCACTGAAAGATCTTGCTGTATCTTCAGGTTCAGCCTGTACATCAGCAAGTTTAGAGCCTTCTTATGTACTACGTGCTTTAGGATTAACCGATGAATTAGCACATAGTTCTATTCGTTTCTCTTTAGGTCGTTTCACCACTGAAGAAGAAATCGATTATGCAATTGAACAAATTCACAGTGCAATTGGTCGCTTACGTGATCTTTCTCCACTTTGGGAAATGCATAAACAAGGCGTTGATATCAACAGTATCGAATGGTCTCACCATTAATCAGACGTTTTCAGGAGTTAAATCATGGCTTATAGCGATAAAGTAATTGATCATTATGAAAATCCTCGTAATGTGGGTTCATTTGATAACAACGACCCTACAGTGGGGAGCGGTATGGTAGGCGCACCAGCTTGTGGTGACGTCATGAAGCTACAAATCAAAGTTGATGATAACGGTGTAATTGAAGATGCACGTTTTAAAACTTATGGTTGTGGCTCAGCGATTGCATCAAGCTCTTTGGTTACCGAATGGATGAAAGGTAAAACCTTAGATGAAGCAGAAGCGATTAAAAATACCGCAATTGCTGAAGAGTTAGAATTACCACCAGTGAAAATTCACTGTTCAATTCTGGCTGAAGATGCAATAAAAGCCGCGATTGCAGACTATAAAAGCAAACGCCAAGGCAAATAATTGCCTGTTATAATAAAAAAATAAAATATTGGCGGATGCTGAAGGTTATGTTTCAGTGTCCGCTTTCGTTCTTTATGAGTGAGGTGTGCCATGTCAATTTCCCTTACAGAAGCCGCTGCTAACCGTGTTCGCTCTTTTCTTGCTAATCGTGGCAAAGGCGAAGGTTTGCGTTTAGGCGTAAGAACATCAGGCTGTTCTGGGATGGCTTATGTTCTTGAGTTTGCTGATGTCATCAATGACGAAGATACCGTTTTTGAAGATAAAGGTGTGAAAGTTATTATTGACGGTAAAAGCATGGTCTATTTAGATGGAACAGAGCTTGATTTCGTTAAAGAAGGATTAAACGAGGGCTTTAAGTTTAACAACCCAAACGTGGCTAACGAATGTGGTTGTGGAGAAAGCTTTACCGTGTAATCAATATTTATACATGGTATTAATATCAATTAATCCAAGAGCAGAAGTATGGACTATTTCACCCTATTAGGCATGCCTAATCGTTTTGATATTGATAAACAACAGCTTGCTTCTCGTTATCAAGAGATGCAACGTCAATATCACCCCGATCGTTTTGCGGGTAAATCTGACAAAGAGCAAGTACAAGCAATTTCGTTTGCTTCGACTATCAATCAGGCTTATCAAACCTTAAAAAATCCACTTTCAAGAGCTGAATATATGCTCTCTTTACAGGGCATCGATATTGCTAATGAGCAACAAACGATGCACGATACGGCTTTTCTTATGGAGCAGCTTACGCTTCGTGAAGAGCTGGATGATATAGAGCATAGTACTGATGCTGAAAATTTACTGGCTGATTTTTCTGCGCGCTTAGAGAAAATGTACACTGTACGCTATGATGAAATGGTGAAAACACTGGACAGTCAGACTTGGGACATTGCCGCAGACAATGTGAGAAAATTACGTTTTCTCGCGAAATTAAAAGAGCAAGTCGAGCATCTTGAAGAACGCTTGTTTGATGGTTTTTAAGGAAAATTGTTATGTCATTATTACAAATTAGCGAGCCAGGACAAACACCTGCGCCACATCAGCGTCGATTAGCTGCGGGTATTGACTTAGGAACAACACACTCACTTGTTGCCACTGTACGTAGTGGGCAAGCCGAAGCGCTTTCTGATAGTGAAGGTCGCTATTTATTGCCATCTGTTGTGCAGTATCAAGTTGATAATATTAATGTTGGCTGGCAGGCGAAACAAGAAGCTGAAAAAGATCCCGCCAATACCATCAGCTCAATAAAACGAATGCTGGGGCGCTCGCTAAATGATATAACCAGTCGTTATCCTAACCTCCCTTACCATTTTCATGACAATGATAGTGGACTGCCATTAATTAAAACACCTGCTGGCATTGTCGATCCTATTCAAGTTTCTGCGGATATTTTAAAAGCCTTAGCAGAGCGTGCAATACAATCATTAGGTGGTGAACTTGATGGTGTGGTTGTCACTGTACCTGCTTATTTTGATGATGCACAGCGTCAAGGCACTAAAGAAGCAGCACGTCGTGCAGGTTTACATGTATTACGTTTATTAAATGAACCTACTGCTGCCGCGATTGCTTATGGATTAGATTCCGGAAAAGAAGGCACTATTGTCGTTTACGACTTAGGGGGCGGAACTTTTGATATCTCTGTCTTACGTTTAACTAAAGGGGTGTTTGAAGTCTTAGCAACTGGTGGTGATACTGCGTTAGGCGGTGATGACTTTGATATGATGTT
Source organism: Proteus sp. G2675 (assembly GCF_963886535.1). Taxonomy (NCBI): domain Bacteria; kingdom Pseudomonadati; phylum Pseudomonadota; class Gammaproteobacteria; order Enterobacterales; family Morganellaceae; genus Proteus; species Proteus sp. G2675. The sequence goes on along the minus strand of NZ_CAWPCB010000035.1, from coordinate 44,383 downwards.
AGCCGACTGGATCAGAGAGCGTGCGGGATTTGGCTATCAAAATGATGTTATTTTACAACGTCAATTACTTGATATTGCCTCAGAAACTAAAATCGCTTTAAGTGATAATGATGTGGCTGATATCAATATCAATGGTTGGAAAGGGGAAATTACCCGCGCTGAATTTGAATCATTAATTCAACCTTTAGTTAAACGTACGTTGTTATCCGTTCGTCGAGCATTAAAAGATGCTGATGTTGACGTGGATGAAGTGCTCGAAGTGGTTATGGTGGGCGGATCAACTCGCGTGCCTCTGGTGCGCCAAATGGTAGGCGATTATTTTAAACGTGAACCATTAACTTCGATTGACCCTGATAAAGTTGTTGCTATTGGTGCCTCTATTCAAGCAGATATTCTGGTAGGTAATAAACCTGATAGCGAAATGCTCTTGTTGGATGTTATTCCGCTTTCATTAGGTTTAGAAACCATGGGCGGGCTGGTTGAAAAAGTGATCCCACGAAATACCACTATCCCTGTTGCGAGAGCACAAGAATTTACCACTTTTAAAGATGGTCAAACTGCCATGAGTGTTCATGTGGTACAGGGTGAACGTGAAATGGTGAGTGATTGTCGCTCATTAGCCCGTTTTACTTTGCGGGGTATTCCACCAATGGCGGCGGGGGGAGCACATATACGTGTTACCTTCCAAGTGGATGCTGATGGTTTATTAAGCGTTAGTGCGATGGAAAAATCCACTGGTGTTGAAGCCTCAGTACAGGTAAAACCTTCTTATGGTCTTAGTGATACAGAAATCGCTAATATGATCCAATCTTCAATGGAAAATGCCAAAGAAGATTTACAAGCTCGTCGTCTTGCCGAGCAAAAAGTCGAAGCCGCTCGCGTGTTAGAAAGTTTAACCGCAGCATTACAAGAAGATGCTCATCTCTTAACGGAAGATGAGAAAACGGCTATCGATAATGTTGTAGATACTTTAATAGAAAGCGTTGAGGGAACAGATCCTGTTGCCATTGAAAACGCCATTAAACAACTGGATAAGCAAACTCAGGAATTTGCTGCGCGTCGTATGGATACTTCCATTCGTCAAGCGTTGGCAGGTCATTCTGTGGATGAGATATAACTATGCCTAAAATTGTATTTTTACCCCATAGCACACTTTGCCCGGAAGGTGCTGTTGTTGATGCCACTGAAGGTGAGTCTATTCTTGATGTTGCATTACGTAATGGCATTGAGATTGAACATGCGTGTGAAATGTCGTGTGCGTGTACCACTTGTCACTGTATCGTTCGTGAAGGTTTTGACTCTCTTGATGAGAGTTCAGAACTGGAAGACGATATGTTAGATAAAGCGTGGGGATTAGAGCCAGAAAGTCGTTTAAGTTGCCAAGCGAAGGTAACTGATGAAGATTTAGTCGTTGAAATACCTAAATATTCTATCAACCATGCGAGAGAACACTGATTTTAGGAGTTTAAAATGAAATGGAGTGATACACGTGAAATAGGGGAAGCGCTTTATGATCTCTACCCCGATACAGATCCAAAAACCGTTCGTTTTACCGATATGCATCAGTGGATTTGCCAATTAGACGATTTTGATGATGATCCACAAAAATCGAATGAAAAAATTCTTGAAGCAATTTTATTAGTTTGGCTTGATGAATTTGAATAATCGAGTAAATGATTAATGCGAAAGACTGGTTAATTGCCAGTCTTTTTGTTTTTATTGCTCAGTATGATTTAACTTTAAAAGAGGAATAAATACCCCAAAAGACTGAGTAACCAGCGTTTGTTTATGGGATATTGCTCGTAAAGTAACATGCAATTAGCTAAAAGGCTTTAATGAGAATAGTCGTGACTGATTTTTTGCAGTAAATTGATCACGCTAAAAGGTAAATATCTGGTAGTCTGAATAGGTTAACTGCCATCAGTAATAATAAGTGAGATAATAAATGAATAAACAAATTATGCCTATCATGCTGTCTAATGAACCTGCAGCAGCATGTTGGGGAGAAAAAGCACTAATTAGCACTAACGAAACTGGCATGACCGTTCACTTAACGGAAGAAAACCGCTTAGGGGCCATTCAGCGTGGTGGGCGCAAAATTGATGGTCAAGGTATTCGTAATGTTGCTCTAGTTGGTGACGGCTGGGATTTAGAACGTAGTTGGGCGTTTTGGTTAGGTTTTAGAGCACCTAAAGGCGCACGTTCAATCGAATGGCCACAATTAAGTGAAGCGGACAAAAAAGAATTAGAGTCGCGTATCCGCATTGTTGATTGGGTGCGTGACACAATAAATACCCCAGCAGAAGAGTTAGGGCCTGAACAACTGGCTCAGCGTACTGTTGATCTGTTCTGTGGTTTAGATAAAGAAGATATCAGCTATAAAATCACCAAAGGGGCTGATCTGAGAGATCAGAACTATGCGGGAATTTATACCGTAGGTCGAGGCTCTTCACGTGATCCCGTCTATTTAGCATTAGATTTTAATCCAACTAAAGATGCTGAAGCCCCTATCTTTGCCTGTCTTGTTGGTAAAGGGATCACCTTTGATTCAGGCGGATATAGCATCAAACCTTCTTCTTCCATGAATTCTATGAAAGCGGATATGGGCGGTGCTGCAACCTTAGCAGGTGCTTTGGCTTTAGCTATTACACGAGGTTTAAATAAACGCGTAAAACTATTGCTCTGTATTGCTGATAATATGGTTAGCGGTAATGCCTTTAAGTTAGGAGACATTATCCGTTATCGTAATGGTAAATCCGTTGAAATCATGAATACGGATGCAGAAGGTCGTTTAGTTTTAGCAGATGGTTTAATTGATGCTAGCAACTTTGCCCCTGAATTGATTATCGATGCGGCAACATTGACTGGTGCAGCTAAAGTGGCCGTAGGTAATGATTATCACTCTGTATTAAGTTTTGATGATAAATTAGCGAATGAATTATTAGCAAGTGCAGATCAAGAAAATGAACTGTTCTGGCGCTTACCATTAGCTGATTTCCATCGTAGCCAGTTACCATCAAGTTTTGCTGATCTCAATAATATTGCCGCACCTTCACATACCGCAGGCGCAAGTACAGCAGCCGCTTTCCTTTCTCACTTTGTGAAAGATTATAAAAAAGGCTGGGTACATATCGACTGTTCAGCAACTTACAGAAAATCATCTGTAGAGCAATGGGCTGCTGGGGCAACAGGATATGGTGTTCGTTCTATCGCTAATTTATTATTAACAAAAGCAAAATAATAAACATTATGTGATTTGGAGTTTGTAATGGATGTATCTGAACAATTTGAAGTACAAGAAATTGTTGCTGTTGAAGGTTCTTCTCTACAACTGAGTGTGCTTGAGCCACAGCCTGAAAAATTAACACAAGCATTGAGCGAATTTTTTGGTCAACATAAGCCTATTCGTCGTGCATTTATTGTTAATGCTTTGGAGCAAGGTGATGATGAGTCATTTTATTTGATTGGGCTAGAAATCACTGGAGAAGAAAATATTATTGCTCAGATACTCCCACAAGCTGCTGAAGCCGCTTTTGAGCATCTAGAAGAAGGACAATCTCTGGATTTCTGTTTTGTGAATAAAGATGAGCAAGGTGTAAGTCATTTTATGACTCACCATGTAACCCCTTTTTATCAACGCAAATTAGGGGGCTTTCTTCGTAAGGGTATTCCAATCGTTAATTTGAATACCTAACCTAATTTTTTGCAGTTTAGGCGATATCTCATCAGATATCGCTTTTTTTTACCCTATAATAAGAAAATGATTAAAATAGCAAATGGTTTGCATTTATATGTAACTCTTTGTTTTACTATTACTTTGCTTAAAAACGCACAAACAAATAATTAGTAAAGCCTAAATAAGGCTGTAGTATTAGATAATTAATTTACTTAATACGTTGTATATTATTATAGCCTGCATAAAACATCATATAATTCAGGGGTTGAATTAAAGGAAATGGATATGAATCGAGATCAATTTAGACAGTACACGGAAAAAAGAGGGTACCGTTGGTGTACACTTGCAGTGGTACTGGCTTCAGCATTAGCTTTAACAGGCTGTGATGATAACAAAACAGAAGATGAGCAATCTTCGGCGAGTGATAACTCACAACCAACACAAGTTGCGGAACAAAAAAGCACATCGCAACAAACGACGACACAGCTTGGTGATAAAACCGCAGTTACAACCAAAACGAATAATCAAACTGCATTAACTAGCCAAGAAGTGCGCAATGAACTTGCTCGTCGTTATGCAGGTAAAGAGGTGACTGTACTAGATGCCTCTGAATTACAACGCGATGGCGCAAGTACGATGGTAGTGACTTTTTCAGTACCACTCGATCCTGATCAGAAATTTGATGATGTTATCCGTCTTGTTGATACTAAAAAAGGTAAATTAGAGGGGGCTTGGGAGCTATCTGATAATCTGATGGAGTTACGGTTCCGCCATTTGCCACCTTCAACAGAGTTAAACCTGACTATTGATGCTCAAATTAAAGGAATTAACGAACGTAAATTAGTAGAGCCATTTAGCCAAAAATTTACTACAGAAGAGATTTTTCCATCGGTCGGCTTTACCAGTAAAGGCTCATTATTACCGTTAGAAGCAACGGAAGGTTTGCCAATTAGCGCATTAAATGTCGAACAAGTCGATGTTAACTTTTTTCGAGTTAAAGATGATCGGTTAACACAATTTTTAACTCAATGGGAAAGTCGCTCTAATATTAACTATTGGGAATCAGACGATTTTCTGTCACAAGCGGATTTGGTGTATAGCGGGCGCTTTGAACTTGATACAGAAAAAAACACCCGTGAAAATGTCTTATTACCACTCAAATCTATTGAAGCCCTAAAAAAAGAGGGTGTCTATATCGCCGTAATGCAGCAGGCAGGTAAATACTCCTATACCATGCCGGCAACGGTATTTACTTTTAGTGATATCGGTTTATCAGTACATAGCTACCTTAATACGCTAGATATTTTTACTCAATCCCTGAAAAATGGCACAGCATTAGACAATATTGAAATTCGTCTTTTAGATGAAAAAGGTAATTTAATATCTAAAACAAAAACTGATAATCAAGGGCATGCCACATTAGAAAAGAGTGATAAAGCACGTTTATTACTCGCTATTCGTAATGGGCAAACCAGTATGATTGATTTGCGTAAACCAGCCCTTGATTTATCCGAATTTGATATCGGCGGGCCACAAGGTTATAGCAAACAATTTTTTGTCTTTGGTCCACGCGATCTGTACCGCCCCGGCGAAACCTTAATCGTTAATGGTTTATTGCGAGATGGTGATGGAAACCCGATTAAAGAGCAACCTGTTAAAGTTGACTTATTAAAAACGGATGGTCAGGTTTCCCGTAGTTTTGTTTGGCAACCTGAAAATGGTTTTTATCAGTTGAAACTGATGATCCCTGAAAATGAGAGTACAGGTATTCGGAAATTACGTTTTGATTTAGGCGATGGCACTCCACGCTTCTACCAATTCCAAGTTGAAGATTTTATGCCTGAGCGTATGGCATTAGAGATCACCGGTAAAAAAGGCATTTTACTCAGTGGTAATAATGCTTATTTTGATATTAAAGGTCGTTATCTTTATGGTGCACCGGCAGCAGATAATCGCTTGCAAGGGCAGGTATTCTTAAAAGCTTCGCGAGAAGCAGTCAGTCAACTGCCGGGTTATGAATTTGGTGCCGTAAAAGATGAAAATTTAAGTCGTTTATTAGATGAATTTGAACTTACTCTTGATACGGATGGTGAAGGGGCATTAACGGTTGATAAAGACCGTTATGCTGAAGTGAAATCACCGATTAATATTATCTTACAAGCAAGCTTACTTGAAGCCGGAGGGCGTCCTGTTACTCGCCGTTATCAACAAGCGGTATGGCCAGCGACACATCTTGCGGGAATTCGCCCTGTTTTTGCTAAAAAAGAGGTGTATGACTACCGTAATGATAAATATAAATCAGGCTATAGTGTTGATGAAAACTCAATGGCGGAGTTTGAAATCGTTTATACCGATCAAGAGGGTAAAAAATTACCTGCAGATGACCTAAAAGTAAGATTTATTTACGAACGTTATGATTATTATTGGCGTTGGTCTAATTCAAATGGTTGGGAGTCTGGCTACAATCAAAAAGATCTGCAAATGGATGAGCAGACTATCAAAATAGCTAAAGATGGTACCGCAAAAGTGGCTTTCCCTGTTGAATGGGGCTCTTATCGTATAGAAGTGGTCGATCCTAAAACAGAACTTGTCAGTAGCTTACGTTTTTGGGCGGGCTATTCTTGGATGGATAATACAGGCGGAACCGGGGCAGTAAGACCTGATCAAGTTAAATTAAAATTAGATAAAGAGAGTTACTTACCGGGTGAAAAAGTCAAACTCAATATTGCAGCCCCTCATCCTGGCAAAGGTTATGTGTTATTAGAATCGAGTGATGGGCCACTATGGTGGCAAGAGATTGATGTACCTGAAAAAGGGCTTGATGTTGAAGTACCTATTAATAAAGAGTGGGCAAGACACGATTTATATTTGACTTCGGTGGTGGTAAGACCGGGGGATACATCCAAACAAGCGACGGTAAAACGTGCAGTAGGTATTTTGCATTTACCACTACAAGATAACAATCGCCGTATAGATATTGCACTGGATGCACCTGAAAAAATTCGTCCAAATCAAGATCTAAAAATTCGGATTAAAGCTAAGCCCGTTGCAGGCCAGCCATTGCCGGAAAACATCAATGTATTAGTGTCTGCAGTTGATACAGGTGTCTTAAATATTACCGACTATAAAACGCCTGATCCGTACGAAGCTTTCTTTGGTCGTAAGCGTTATAGCGTTGATCAATACGATGTTTATGGTCAGTTAATTGAAGGAGAAGGGCGTTTAGCCAACCTACGTTTTGGTGGTGATGGAAGCGAAGAAAGTGCATTATCTCGTGGTGGTAAAAAACCATTAACAGATGTGCAAATCATTGCTCAACAAGCAACACCTGTAAAATTAAATGCACAAGGTGAAGGTGAGGTTTCTTTACCTATACCTGAGTTTAATGGTGAAGTCCGCCTTATGGCTCAAGCATGGACTGCGGATAAATTTGGTAGCCAAGAAGGTAAAGTTGTTGTTGCCGCGCCATTAGTTACTCAACTCTCATTACCACGCTTTATGGCTGGGGGAGATGATGCGTTACTGTCATTAGATTTAACTAACTTAACGGATGCACCACAATCTATTACGTTAAATTATACGGCATCAGGATTAGTTGATTTAGCGGGTGTCGACAGTAAAACTGTTTCATTATCGAAAGGTGAACGAACTCAAGTTCAAATCCCTATTACGGCAAAACATGGATTTGGCCAAGGAGAATTTTCCCTGTCTATTTATGGTATTAAAGTACCTAATGAAGAGATAAAACCTTATCAAAATACTTGGAAAATAGGTGTACGCCCTGCGTATCCTGCTGAGACAATACATTACGCCAATACATTAGCAGATGGTGAGTCTTGGCGCCTACCAAACGAAGCATTAAATCAATTTAATCGCTCAACGCTTGAGGGGGAATTATTACTTACTAGCCGCCCTCCGTTACAGGTAGCGCGTTATGTTAGAGAGTTATTTGCATATCCTTATGGATGTCTTGAGCAAACTGTTAGTGGATTATATCCATCCTTGTATTCAACAGAGAAAGAGTTGAAACAATTGGGGATCAAAACACAAACAGATATGCAAAGAAAAGAAGCCATAGAAAAAGGGATTGCTCATATCTTAACAATGCAAAAATCCGAAGGAGGATTTGCCTTGTGGGCTCAAGGTGGGCGTGAAGAGTTTTGGTTAACGGCGTATGCAACAGATTTCTTATTTAGAGCGTCTCAACAAGGTTATGAAGTTCCTACTGAGGCATTAAAACGGGCAAATGATCGTCTACTACGTTATTTACAAGATAAAAATATTGTTAATGAAGAGTATGTGGTTAACCAAGATGCGGCTCGATTCTCAGCAAGAGCATATGCGGCTTTAGTTCTGGCTAATCAGCAAAAAGCCCCTTTGGGAGAATTGCGCCGTTTATATCTAGAACGTAATCAAGCGGGTAGTGGTTTAGCGCTTGTGCAGTTAGGTGTTGCTTTGAAATTGATGGGAGATAACTCTCGTGCTGAAAGCCTAATTGCTGAAGGTGTCACCATGCCACGTAAATATAATTACGGTTTAGGTGATTACGGCAGTACTATTCGTGACCAAGCGTTGATTATTGCGCTACTCAGTGAAAACAATTTGGAAACTCAAACTCGTGATGCCAGTGTTATTACATTATCTGATAACTTAACAGGGCGTGAATGGTTCTCTACACAGGAGAGTAACTCACTATACCTTGCTGGTCGTTTCTTTATTGATATGGCAGAGAAGCCTTGGGAAGTAACCATTAATCGTCAAGTGCCAGCAATGAGTAGTGATCGCGCAGTTAATGAAGCATTGACAGCAACACAATTGCAAGAAGGTTTAGAACTAAACAACCAAGGTGGTACAACCATTTACTCTCGAATGAATGTTGTCGGATATCCAAAAGTTGCCCCAGCGCCTTATAGCAATGTATTGAAGATCAATCGTAGTTATTACGATCTAAAAGGCAATCGAGTCGATCCTAATCGCTTACAAAGTGGTGAAATGCTGGTGGTAAAATTAGAGGTTTCAGCTAATAGAGATGTACCTGATGCCTTAGTGGTTGATCTATTACCAGCGGGGCTTGAAATTGAAAATCAAAACTTAGCATCAAGTAGCGCAAGCTTAAGCGATAGCGCTGCTGATTTGCAGGAGTTTATTGATGATATGGGACAAGCCAATATTAAACATCTTGAATATCGTGATGATCGTTTTGTTGCCGCAATAGCGGTTGATAAATATCGTCCTACGACATTACTTTACTTAGCAAGAGCGGTAACTCCGGGGAGTTATCAAGTACCGCCTCCGCAAGTTGAGTCAATGTATGTGCCTTATTGGCGTGCCGTAGGGGCAACAAAAAATAAAATTGATGTTGTGCCTTAAGCTAGACAGCCCTTTCTTCGGAAAGGGCTTTTTCCTTTGAGTGATTGAATGAAACTAGGATATAAGCGGTTAATCGCCGCGAGCGTTATTTTTCTATTAGTAACACCATTATTGCTATGGATAGCAGATAAGATCTGGCCACTGCCAGATCCCGAGCCTCAAATCGCCACCATAGTAACGGCTGAAGATGGAACACCACTTTGGCGTTTTGCTGATAAAGAAGGAATATGGCGTTATCACGTTACCCTTTCTGATGTTTCCCCTGAATATTTGCAGGCGTTGATAGCTTATGAAGATCGCTGGTTTTATCAGCACCCCGGTGTTAATCCTATAGCTATTTTACGTGCCGCATGGCAAGACTTAAGCTCGGGAAAAATTGTTTCTGGAGGCAGTACGCTTTCAATGCAAGTTGCGCGTTTGATTGACCCCCACTCACGGACTTTAGGGGGAAAATTAAAACAATTATGGCGGACATTACAGCTTGAATGGTATTACTCGAAAGATGAGATTTTAGAAATTTATCTTAACCGTGCACCTTTTGGTGGCACTTTAGAAGGGATTGGCGCTGCAAGTTGGGCCTATTTAGGTAAATCTCCCGCTGATTTATCAGCAGGTGAAGCAACATTAATGGCGGTATTACCTCAAGCACCCAGTCGTTTAAGGCCAGACCGGTATCCAGAGCGTGCTCAAGCTGCACGGGATAAAGTATTAGATAGATTAGCGGAATATCAAATTTGGCCCAAAGAGAAAGTGGCTGAAATAAAGCAAGAGCAAGTGCTACTTGCACCAAGACAAACGCCACAACTCGCGCCGTTATTGGCTCGGCGTATGTATAACGAGCAAAAAGCGCCGGTGATCACAACCACGATTGATATTAATCTTCAGCGACAACTAGAAGAGCTAGCCAAACAGTGGAAATATCAGCTAGCCGATAAAACTTCTCTGGCAATACTTGTGGTCGATCACACGGATATGAGTGTTAAAGGCTATGTTGGATCGGCGGACTTTAATGATAATCAACGCTTTGGGCATGTTGATATGATAAGTGCATGGCGTTCGCCGGGATCAACCTTAAAGCCTTTTATTTATGGTCTTGCTTTGGATGAAGGATTGATCCATGCAGAATCACTATTACAAGATGTTCCGCGCCGTTTTGAAGATTACCGTCCTGGTAATTTTGATACTGGATTTAACGGTGCCGTGAGTGCCAGTGAAGCCCTTAGTCGTTCATTAAATTTACCTGCCGTTCAATTAATAGAAGCTTATGGCGCAAAAAAATTTGCAGCTAAGTTGCGACATAATCACCTTGAAATGCGTTTTCCTTATGGCTCTGAACCTAATTTAGCGCTTATTTTAGGAGGAACAGCAACACGAATGGATCAATTAGTGGCGACTTTTAGTGCGCTTGCAAGGCATGGAAAAACAGCGCCGTTACGTTTTACGCCAGAGCAAACCATCAATGAACGTATGTTAATGTCACCCGGTGCTGCGTGGATCATTCGGCGAATTTTAGCGGGAGAGGCACGGCCTCGTCCTGATAGTGCTATTTCAGCGGTTGTTCCTTTGGCTTGGAAAACAGGCACAAGTTATGGTTATCGTGATGCATGGTCGATAGGCGTTAATGCGCGTTATACCATTGGTGTTTGGGTGGGGAGACCTGATGGCACACCTGTTGCGGGGCAGTTTGGATTTGCAACCGCTGTACCGATAATGAATCAAGTTAATAATTTATTGACGAGTTATTTTTATCAAAATAAACAGCGGCCTCCTGTTGATCCTAGGCCAAATAGTGTCTCAGCCGCAGCTATTTGTTGGCCAACGGGAAAAGCTTTGCCTAAAGAAGATAGTAACTGTCGAGTCAGCCGACGAAGCTGGATCCTTGATAATACTATTCCCCCAACACTATTGAATGAAAGCCAAGAGGGCATTTTAGGCATCAATGAAAAAGTATGGATAGATAAAGAAGGAAAACGTACAGGGCCTAATTGTCCTGGTGCTCAATTAAAGGATATTGCTTTATGGCCGATAGCATTAGATGCTTGGTTGCCTGAAAAAGAGCGTAGAGCAAAACGATTACCACCAATTTCATTAACATGTCCACCGATTAAAGAAGATATGATCCCCTTGTATATCTCTGGGATAAGAAAAGGGGATTTATTGCGTCCATTGCCTGGTGAAACTCAGCTTGAAATAACGGTTTCTACACAAGGGGGAAGTGGTATGCAGTGGTGGTTTTTAAATGGTGAACAAATCGGTAAAACTGAAAATGGGGCAACGTTCTCTTATTTATTAGAAAAACGTGGCAAATACCAACTTTCGGTGCTTGATCTTAGCGGTCAAACGGATATGGTGAATTTTAGTTTTCGTTAAATAAGTGCAGAGTTTAATCAAATGAAGGTAAAAAATGTGATTAAATCGATAAATTATAACTTTTTTGCCACAGTTTTTTAAAAAAAAGCGGGATTTCATCTGTGCAATTTATTGTTATCCCCCTATAATCAATCCCTTATTTTTGCAGGGGATACGGTTTTGAGCTGTTTTTCCATGATCTGCGATAAAAACAGGCAACATAAGTTGTTATTAATACAATATTTTGAGGTAATACATGGCTATTCAGCGCACTTTTTCTATTATCAAACCAAACGCAGTGAAAAAAAATGTTATTGGTGCAATCTATAACCGCTTTGAAAGTGCGGGTTTCAGCATCGTAGCAGCCAAAATGTTGCATTTAACTCGTGAACAAGCAGAAGGTTTTTATGAAGAGCATAAAGGCCGTCCTTTCTTTGATGGTTTAGTTGAGTTTATGACTTCTGGCCCTATCATGGTACAAGTATTAGAAGGCGAAAATGCTATCCAACGTCATCGTGACTTAATGGGTGCAACTAATCCTGATAACGCTTTAGCGGGTACTTTACGTGCTGATTACGCGGATAGCTTTACAGAAAATGCAGTGCATGGTTCAGATTCAGAAGCTTCAGCTGCGCGTGAAATTGCTTATTTCTTTACTGAAAACGAAATTTGCCCACGCTAATTTATTAGCATCTGTATACGAAAAAATGTACAATGCGACGCCCTGTTAATCTTTAATGGGGCGTCTTTTTATTAATTAATAAGTATCCCGTTAATAGATTTTATTAACGTAGGCCGCATAGTGTAACAACGAGGCAATGTCATGACCCAATCTACCACTCCAGCGCCAAGCGCTTCTGTCGCTGTTTCTAAAGAAAATACTGTGAATCAAAAAACAAAAATCAATCTGTTAGATTTAAATCGTAAACAGATGCGTGAGCTTTTTGTCTCTATGGGCGAAAAGCCTTTCCGCGCTGATCAAATCATGAAATGGATATACCATTATTGCTATGATGATTTTGATCAGATGACAGATATCAATAAAGTGCTGCGTGCGAAGTTAAAAGAGATTGCCGAAATCAAGGCACCTGAAGTATCTGAAGAACAACGCTCTGCGGATGGCACTATTAAGTGGGCGATTAAAGTAGGCTCTCAACAAGTTGAAACAGTCTATATTCCTGAAGATGATCGTGCGACGTTATGTGTTTCGTCACAAGTGGGTTGCGCGTTAGAGTGTAAATTCTGTTCAACGGCACAACAAGGTTTTAACCGTAACCTTAAAGTTTCTGAAATTATTGGCCAAGTGTGGCGTGCTGCTAAAATTATTGGTGCTTTAAAAGAGACAGGCCGTCGTCCAATCACTAATGTTGTTATGATGGGAATGGGTGAACCATTACTTAACCTTAACAATGTTATTCCTGCTCTTGAAATTATGATGGATGACTTTGGCTTTGGTTTATCTAAACGTCGAGTCACCGTGTCTACATCCGGTGTCGTACCTGCATTAGATAAATTAGCTGATGCGGTTGATGTTGCTTTAGCGATTTCATTGCATGCACCAACAGATGATATTCGTGATGAAATTGTTCCTATTAACAAGAAATATAATATTGAAATGTTTCTTGATGGCGTGCGTCGTTATATTGCTAAATCTAATGCAAACCAAGGTCGAGTTACTGTTGAGTATGTCATGCTTGATCATATTAATGACAGCACTGAACAAGCACATCAATTAGCAGAGTGCTTAAAAGATACACCTTGTAAAATCAACTTAATTCCATGGAACCCGTTCCCAGGCGCACCTTATGGACGTAGTTCTAATAGTCGCATTGATCGTTTCTCTAAAGTGTTAATGGAATATGGTTTCACCACTATTGTACGTAAAACTCGTGGTGATGATATTGACGCTGCCTGTGGTCAACTTGCTGGTGATGTGATTGACCGAACTAAGCGTACTCTGAAAAAACGTCTGCAAGGTGAACCAATTTCAGTAAAAGCAGTCTGATAGAGGTGGATAACTCTCGCTTTGTGCTGTGGTTTTAAAACAAAGTAGAGAGTTGCAAGAATGAATTAATTTAAGGAAGATAACGATGATAAGGATGTCATCAAAGGTTGTTGCTATCTGCTTGGTGTTATTGACAATAGGCTGCCAATCAACAGCAAATAAAAAACATGTTGCAGTGCCTCTTCGTCTTCAATTAGGGGACGCTTATCTGGCTGAGCAACAATATCAGATAGCCCAATATCATTTTCAAAAAGTGCTGTCAGTGATGCCTGAGCATCCTGAAGCAAATTTAGGAATGGCATTAACATCCCAGTTATTGGGAAATCCTATTCAGGCGCTAGATTATTACAAATTAGCGATGAAGTCGAAGCCAGTAAATGTTAATGTATTAAGGTTTTATGGTAATTTCCTTTGTGAACAAAATTTATTAAACAACAATAATGTGTTAATTGAGGATATACCGTCAGATTATTTGGTTTGTCAGCATGCTGAATACCAAAAATCACCAAATTCGCGATGAGGACGTTAAAAACTGTATTTTCTCGTGTTCATCAATGTTAAACATCCAATAGCCACAGTGCCTAGATTGCTAATGAATACTGAAAACAAAACCGAAGAAGTGAAATTAACAGCGGGTCAACTTTTACGTCAGGCACGTGAAAAAGCGGGGCTAACTCAGCAGACTGTTGCTGATCGACTTTGTTTGAAGTTAACAACAGTATGTGAAATTGAAGCTGATACTATCTCTTCTGGTATTGCACCGACATTTTTACGTGGTTATATGCGCTCTTATGCAAAACTTGTCGGTGTTCCTGAAAGCGCAATTCTAGGTCTAATTGATCAACAAGCCCCAATAAAACAAGTTAAAGTCACAACAACACAAAATTACTCATTGGGTAAGCGTCATAAAAAGCGTGAAGGCTGGTTGATGAAATTGACTTGGGTTATTGTAATAGCAATGATAGCTTTAGTCGGTTTATGGTGGTGGCAGGGTCATCAAGCCGATCAACAAGAATTAGTCTCTATGGCTTCGCAAGACATAGGACAAAATAGTCCGCAAGAAAACACCAATACGATAGAATCTCCTTTATCAACCTTAGATAATAATAGCCCATCATCTGAGGGTGAAAATGTACAAGTGCCTGCTTCTCCATTAGTAGATAATCAGGCTAATAAGGTTGCCGAGCCATCAGTAACAGATGCCACACCTGAGGCAGAAGTTAAAACAGTTCCATTACCGGTGTCACCATTAACCACATCAACGACTTCTCGTGCTGATTCTGCTGAAGGCAATTCAACACCCGCACCAATTGTGGAAAATCAACTGGTCTTGATGTTTGATGGTGAATGCTGGTTAGAAATTCGTAATGCTCAAAATAAAGTTTTATTTAATGGTATTAAGAAAGCCGGTGACCGTTTGGAATTTAATGGTGAGCAACCTTATAAACTAAAAATAGGCGCACCTTCTGTTACTCGTTTACAGTTTAATGGTGAAGCTGTTGACTTAAGCCGTTTTACTGGAAAAATAGCAAAAATAACAGTACCGAGCGCTTAATCTGACTATACATTTGAGCAAGCATGGAAGCATGGAAGCATGGGAGAATTAATCAATGCATAAAGAATCACCTATTATTCGTCGTAAATCGACGCGAATTTATGTTGGTAATGTACCTATTGGCGATGGGGCTCCTATCGCGGTACAGTCGATGACGAACACACGAACAACAGACGTTGAAGCGACTGTAAACCAGATTAAGTCTCTGGAACGTGTTGGGGTGGATATTGTACGTGTTTCTGTACCAACTATGGATGCGGCTGAAGCATTCAAACTAATTAAGCAACAAGTGAAAGTACCTTTGGTCGCTGATATTCATTTTGATTATCGTATTGCACTTAAAGTTGCTGAATATGGTGTCGATTGTTTACGTATTAATCCTGGTAATATTGGTAATGAAGAGCGTATTCGTCAAGTTGTCGATTGTGCCCGGGATCGCAATATTCCCATTCGTATTGGTGTGAATGGGGGGTCACTAGAGAAAGATATTCAAGAAAAGTATGGTGAGCCAACCCCTGAAGCGCTAGTTGAATCGGCTATGCGCCACGTTGATATCTTAGATAAATTGAACTTTGATCAGTTTAAAGTCAGTGTAAAAGCTTCTGACGTTTTCCTTGCTGTTGATTCTTATCGTTTATTAGCGAAAAAAATTGATCAGCCTTTACATTTAGGGATCACCGAAGCTGGTGGTGCAAGAGCCGGATCAGTGAAATCAGCTATAGGCCTTGGGATCCTTCTATCAGAAGGTATCGGTGATACTTTACGTATCTCTTTAGCCGCAGATCCGGTTGAAGAAGTAAAAGTTGGCTTTGATATCTTAAAATCATTACGTATTCGCTCTCGTGGTATCAATTTTATTGCTTGCCCAACATGCTCTCGTCAAGAGTTTGATGTTATTGGTACAGTTAATGAATTAGAACAACGTCTTGAAGATATCATTACACCAATGGATGTTTCTATTATTGGCTGTGTGGTTAATGGTCCTGGTGAAGCCGAAGTTTCTACACTAGGTGTAACCGGAGCTAAAACGCGCAGTGGTTTTTATGAAGACGGTGTAAGACAAAAAGAGCGTCTTGATAATAGTAATATGATTGATTTATTAGAGGCGAAAATCCGTACAAAAGCGGCAATGCTTGACGGCAACCTCCGAATTAATATAAATCAATTGGATAAATAACACGCAATTAACAGGCTCATTAACTAATGAGCCTGTATTACTATTGATTTCACATTGAATACTGATTGTTTTCGCTTCTATAATCAGTTTATTGATCAATTAATAACTATTAGAGAAAAAAAGTGGCACAAAAAATCCAAGCCATTCGTGGTATGAATGACTACCTACCTGCTGATACGCGGGTATGGCAGAAAATCGAAAATACGCTAAAACAAATTTTAGCCGGTTATGGTTTTAGTGAAATTAGAACACCTATCGTAGAGCATACCCCTCTATTTCAGCGAGCAATTGGTGAAGTGACCGATGTTGTTGAAAAAGAAATGTATACTTTTACCGATCGAGGTGAAGACGCACAAAGCTTAACCTTACGTCCTGAAAATACCGCAGGTTGTGTCCGCGCAGGAATTGAACATGGTTTACTTTATAACCAAGAGCAACGCTTATGGTATTTAGGGCCAATGTTCCGTTATGAACGCCCTCAAAAAGGTCGTTATCGCCAATTTCACCAATTAGGTGCAGAAGTATTTGGCCTACAAGGGCCTGATATTGATGCTGAACTGATTATGTTAACGGCACGCTGGTGGAAGGCTTTAGGTATTGCAGAGCACGTGACTTTAGAACTGAACTCTATTGGTTCACTCGAAGCGCGGGCAAAATACCGTGAAGCATTAGTCGCATTTTTAGAGCAACACGTTGATCAATTAGATGAAGATTGCAAACGTCGTATGTATTCTAACCCATTACGTGTTTTAGACTCTAAAAATCCTGAAATTCAGACTTTATTGAATGATGCGCCTGAACTTTTCGATTATCTTGATGACGAATCAAGAGAACACTTTGATGGTTTATGTGCATTACTTGATGCTGTAGGTATTACTTATCGTGTTAATCAGCGTTTAGTCCGAGGCTTAGATTATTATAACCGTACTGTTTTTGAATGGGTAACCAGTGCATTAGGTTCACAAGGAACGGTATGTGCGGGTGGTCGCTATGATGGATTAGTGAAACAATTAGGTGGACACCCAACGCCTGCGGTCGGTTTTGCCATGGGGATGGAGCGCATGATCTTATTAGTTCAAGCGGTTAATCCTGAGTTTGTTGCTGATACTCATGTCGCTGATGTTTACCTTGCGTCTTTTGGTGATAATAGCCAAAGTGCAGCATTAATGCTGGCAGAAGAAATCCGTGATCAATTACCTACATTGCGCTTAATGACCAATCACGGTAAAGGCAATTTTAAAAAGCAATTAGGACGTGCTGATAAACATGGTGCTAAAATCGCGTTAATTTTAGGTGAAGATGAAATTAACGCTGGCACAGTAGCCGTGAAAGATTTACGTTCAGGTGAACAGACCATTGTATCGCGTAGCGAACTGGCCCAACAATTGACGCTGTTATTAGGTTAAGGAGAGACTTGTGGAAGTTTATAGCACCGAAAACGAACAAGTTGATGCAATTAAACAGTTTTTAAAAAATTATGGTTTAACGATCATTCTCGCTATTGTCATTGGCGTGGGTGGAATTTGGGGTTGGAAATATTGGCAATCACATCAAGCCAACCGTCTACAAGAGAGTGCGGGTGAATTTGCAACAATAAATGAAGCATTAACTAAACCAACGCCTGAAAATATCGCATTAGCCGAAAAATTTGTTTCTGAAACTAACGATATTTATGGTGCTTTAGCCTCTTTAGAGTTAGCTCAATTAGCGATTGATGCCAACGATTTAGCCAAAGGTGAAACTCACCTGACTAAAGCAATATCTATGGTAAAGAATGAAGCATTTGCAGATATGCTTAACCTTCGCTTAGCTCGTGTGCAACTGGCATTAGATAAAACTGATGCTGCGTTAATTTCATTAGAGCAAGTGAAAAGTAAAGCATGGGATGGAATGAAAAATTATATCCGTGGTGATGTATTAGCGAAAAAAGGCGATAACGCAGGTGCAGCCGCCGCTTATCGTAATGCATTGAATGATGAAAATGCAGGCGCTATTCGCTCATTGGTTGAACTTAAACTCAATAATTTATCCAATTAAAGGGATCTTCAGACATGCAACTGCGTAAAACTCTCCTGATCGGTCTACTAGCATCAGCATTATTAGCTGGGTGTTCTAGTGAGCAGGATAATGTGACAATGTCTCCATTGCCTGAGGTGCAGAGCCAATTTACCCCTTATGTGGTGTGGGACAAATCGGTTGGCAATGGTATTGGAAAATACTATTCCCACTTGTCACCAGCATGGGATGGTTCAGTTGTGTATGTCGCTGATCGCCATGGGGTAGTTAAAGCATTAGAATTAGAAACGGGTAAAGAGATTTGGTCTCAAGATCTCTCAACTAAAAAAGGTTTCTTCTCCTCTAATGAATCAGCATTACTTTCCGGTGGTTTAACCGTCTCTGGTACTCGTGTTTTTGTCGGTACAGAAAAAGCAAAAGTGTATGCTTTAAATACAGATGATGGTTCTATTGATTGGGAAACAGATGTTGCCGGAGAAGCGATTTCCAAACCTGTTGTTAGTGATGGTTTAGTGCTTATTCATACCAGTAACGGTATGTTGCAAGGGCTTGATTTGCTGACAGGTGAAGTATCATGGACGGTCAACTTAGATACACCATCATTATCCGTACGTGGTGAATCAGCACCAGCTGTTGCTTATGGTGCAGCGATTGTGGGCGCTGATAATGGCCGTGTTAGTGCGGTAGTGTTATCTCAAGGGCAATTAGTTTGGCAGCAAAATATTTCACAAGTGAAAGGCTCTACTGAGATCAGCCGCTTAAATGATGTCGATATTACGCCAATTATTGATGAAAATACTGTTTATGCCATGGCTTACAACGGTAATTTAGTCAGTCTAGATATGCGTTCAGGGCAGATCATCTGGAAACGTGATTTAGGTTCAGTTAATGACATGGTACTTTTGGGTGACAATCTATACCTTGTTGACCAAAATGACCGAGTTTTAGCTGTGCGCAAATCTGATGGTGTGACATTATGGACACAAGAAGATCTACTGCACCGTAATTTAACCGCCCCGGCTATCGTTGATGGTTATTTAGTGGTGGGAGATGCAGAAGGCTATCTCCATTGGATTGATACCAGTACAGGCAAATTTATTGCTCAAAATAAAGTAAATAGCTCAGGTTTATTAAGCCGTCCACAGGCTGTTCAAGATAAACTGATGATCCAAGCACGTGACGGTAAACTTTATCTATATCGTCGGTAATTAAGCACTGACAAATATAATTATTTTACGGCTCCTTTAAAGGAGCCGTTTCGTCTTTTTAGTATTTACATGTAAAATACCATCAGATTTATGATTGTATTTTTATGAGGCATCAAAAAATGATACCCGTTATTGCCTTAGTAGGGCGCCCTAATGTGGGAAAATCCACATTATTTAACCGACTAACACGCACAAGAGACGCATTAGTTGCGGATTTTCCTGGACTTACCCGTGACCGTAAATATGGTCGTGCAGAATTAGACGGTGAAGAATTTATTATCATTGATACTGGTGGTATTGATGGTGCAGAAGAGGGTGTAGAAACCCGTATGGCATCACAATCACTGCAAGCCATTCAAGAAGCCGATATTGTGCTATTTTTAGTCGATGCGCGAGCAGGATTAATGCCAGCCGACCAAGGTATTGCTAAACACTTGCGTGGTGTTGAGAAAAAAACCTATTTAGTGGCGAATAAAACAGATGGTATCGATATTGATACCGCTTTGGCTGATTTCTACTCTTTAGGATTAGGGGAAATATTCCCTATTGCTGCTTCACATGGTCGTGGTGTTTCTCAACTGATTGAGCAAGCGTTGTTACCTATTGTGGGTAAAGTCGTCGAAGAAGAGAAAGAATTAACAGAAGAAGAAGAGAATGCCGCTTATTGGGCTGCTTTAGAAGCAGAGCAGAAAGAGCAAGAAGAAGAGGAAGAAGAGGATGATTTCGATCCGACAACACTTCCTGTTAAATTAGCTATTGTAGGCCGCCCTAATGTAGGTAAATCAACTCTGACTAACCGTATGTTAGGTGAAGAGCGTGTTGTAGTTTACGATATGCCAGGCACTACCCGTGATAGTATTTACATACCGATGGAGCGTGATGGTAAGGAGTATATCCTTATTGATACCGCTGGCGTTCGTAAACGCGGAAAAGTAAAAGAAACGGTAGAAAAATTCTCAGTGATCAAAACATTACAAGCGATTGAAGATTGTAATGTTGCACTACTTGTTATTGATGCTCGTGAGGGTATTTCGGATCAAGATCTCTCTTTATTAGGTTATATTCTTAATTCTGGACGCTCTTTAGTTATTGCTGTCAATAAATGGGATGGTATGACCCAAGAAGATCGCGAACAAGTTAAAGATATGCTTGATCTCAAATTAGGTTTTGTTGATTTTGCCCGCGTTCATTTTATCTCGGCATTACATGGTAGTGGTGTTGGTAATCTGTTTGAGTCGATTCAAGAAGCCTATACTTGCGCGACACGTCGTGTTGGTACATCAATGTTGACGCGCATAATGAAGATGGCAGAGGATGATCACCAACCCCCTCTTATTCGTGGACGCCGTGTAAAAATGAAATATGCCCATGCTGGGGGATATAATCCACCTGTCGTGGTTATTCATGGTAACCAAGTGTCTGATTTACCTGATAGCTATAAACGCTATTTAATGAATTATTTCCGTCGCACACTACAAGTGATGGGAACTCCTATCCGTATTCAATTTAAAGAAGGGGAAAACCCTTATGCGGATAAGAAAAATAAATTAACAGCTTCGCAAATACGTAAACGTAAGCGTTTAATGGCTCATTTAA
This sequence comes from Proteus sp. G2675, assembly GCF_963886535.1. NCBI lineage: Bacteria > Pseudomonadati > Pseudomonadota > Gammaproteobacteria > Enterobacterales > Morganellaceae > Proteus > Proteus sp. G2675. The sequence continues at coordinate 23,431 of NZ_CAWPCB010000035.1, read as the reverse complement.
AGAAATCAAAATAAATTAAATAGCCAGTTAAATGTAGAATAAAAACTGAGTTCGTTTCACTGGACTCAGTTTTTTTATTGATTATTGATGAATTCTTCATACTTTCATAAAAGAAACCGAAACAATTTAAGCAAAAATTAAGTATTTTTTTCAAAAAACAGTTAAATTGTAACTGATTACTATTCGTATTAATGAGTTTTTTACTTTGAAAAAAATAACTATGGGTTTTGCTATTTTTTTACTTTCTGGCTGTGCTACGCCAGAAAAATGGCAAGTAAATATGAAAAATCCCACACCTTTAGATATCGCTAAAAATCTATGCATGCAAGAAGCAAAACAACGCTACCCTGAGCATTATTTGAGTTCAACGCCAAATTATAGCTATCCTTCTTCTTCAACGATAACAGTAGATGGTAAAGAAGTTACTATTCCTAATTCAAATTATTATTCCTATTCTCGTTATGATGCCAATGAATCAGAGCGTAAACAGTATTTTGATATTTGTATGAGAGGAGAGGGGTGGGAAAATAAAAATAAAGTGACTGGATTACTCGCCTTTTTATTTAATGACTAATTAATAAAGCAGTAATTTTTACCAAACTAAAGCCAATTATAATAAATAAATGGCTTTAGTTTTAATGCGTCAGTAACTGCTATACCCACTCTTTGTGAATTAAAAAATCAGTATACAGCTTAGCTTCGGGAGTATTAGGTTCAGGGCGATAATCATATGCAAAGCGCACTAATGGTGGCATTGACATTAAAATGGATTCAGTACGTCCGCCACTTTGTAAACCAAATAGCGTGCCTCTATCCCAAACCAAATTAAACTCGACATAACGGCCACGGCGATAAAGTTGGAATTGGCGTTCACGCTCTCCCCAGGGTATAGATTTGCGTTTTTCGACAATCGGCAAGTAGGCATCCAGGTAGCCTTGCCCGACATGTTGTACAAATTCAAAACAGTGATCGAAATCAGGAGTATTTAAGTCATCAAAAAATAGACCACCAACACCACGCGGTTCGTTACGATGTTTTAAATAAAAATAGTCATCACACCATTTTTTATATCGAGCATAATAATTTTGGCTAAAGGGATCACACACAGATTTAGCCACTTTATGCCAATGGATAACATCTTCTTCAAATCCATAATAAGGCGTTAAGTCAAAGCCTCCACCAAACCACCATACAGGAGCTTCTCCCTCTTTTTCAGCAATGAAAAAACGAACATTTGCATGTGAAGTAGGAATATAGGGATTAAGAGGGTGAATAACTAATGAAACGCCCATTGCTTGAAAACGACGACCGCTTAATTCAGGGCGATGAGCCGTGGCTGATGCAGGTAAGGCATCTCCATAAACATGGGAAAAATTAACACCCGCTTGTTCAAAAATAGCACCTTGGGTGAGCACTCGAGTACGACCACCACCGCCAGCTTCTCTTTGCCAATTATCTTGCTGAAAGGTTGCTTTTTGGTCTATATTTTCAATAGCATGGCAAATACTATCTTGCAACGACAAAAAAAATGATTGCACACGATGAATATCAGGTAAACTCATAATAACCTACAGTTTTTATCATATTTATTAAAAATGGAACGCGATATGACCTATGCTCTCATTTTGAAGTTGATTGATAAAGTAAACAAGGGATAATAAATTTAGTAACTTGTGAAAGATAACAGGCAAAACAATGGAAATACGTGTATTCCGTCAAGATGATTTTGAGGCAATCATTACACTTTGGGAACGTTGCGACTTGATCTCACCAGAAAATGATCCTGAAATTGATATTGAACGAAAGATTAACCACTCCCCCGATCTCTTTTTAATCGCAGAGGTTGCTGGCGAAATAGTCGGTAGTGTAATGGGAGGCTATGATGGTCATCGTGGCTCGCTTTACTATTTGGGCGTTCATCCTGAGTTTCGCGGTAGAGGAATTGCCAATGCACTAATCTCTCGGCTAGAGAAAAAACTCATTGCAAAAGGGTGTCCACAAATTACTTTAATGATCCCCGAAGAGAACGATGCCACTATTTGTATGTTTGAAAAGCTTCTCTATGAAGATCAAAATCAAGAGAATACGGCTTACACTAAACGCCTAATTATCGTTCAGGACTTCGATCTTTAATTCTTCGCTAAATCCTCTTTTATTGACGGTTAAGATAATTTTAATCGGTTAATAGAGAGGATTTTCTTTTTTTGTACTTTCTTTCCTATCATGATGTTGCCTCGATAAAAAAGAACTTAACCTTGCTTATTTACTGGATAAAATCTGATATTGTCGATTTAAGGGAACAAACTTGGCTGAGTTATGGTCGTAACTAGTCTGAAGTATTCAGTTATTTTAGTTTAACGCGAGTAAAAACTTGTTGCCTTAGCATCAATTGAATTTATAACGAAAAAGTGAAATGGAGTATTTATAATGCCTAAATTTTGGTTACCCTTGTGTTTAAGCACAAGTGTCTTGCTATTAAGTGGCTGTTCATCCATGGGGGGAATGTCTTTTTCTGCACTTAATCCAATGAATTGGTTCTCAAATGAGACGTTAACGGTTTCTGCAAATGGATTAGGTAATATCACCGCTTCAACGGCAGTGACAGAGCAAGCGCTCGAAAAAGAGTTGGGTAGCCGTTTCCATTACCGACAAGGAATGGAAATGCAACAAGGCAATATTATAGTTATTGTGCAAGCACTTGAAGATGAAAAAGTACAAGTGGCTTTTTATGGCCAAGAAAAGGGCACAGTAGATAAAATCACGGTATCTGATCCTAATGCGAAAACAGCGTGGGGAACGACAATAGGTACACCATTTAAAGATATTTATAAAAAAGCATTTGGTATGTGCAGTAACGGGCCGAAAGTCGATAAACAAAAAACCATTCAATGCCAATCAGAACAAGCAAAATCAGTGAGCTATGTTTTTGCTGGGCAATGGGATGGCCCTGATGGTCTAATGCCACCCGATGAAACATTAGCAAATTGGCAGGTAACACAAATTGTTTGGCAAAAATAGGTTATTTTTAAGTGTTATTAATAAAATAATTTTATATTTACCTTTTCTGCTAACAAAAATTTGTTAAATAGCAAAGCCTAAAAATAAATGTTGGATATAATAAACCACATTAATTTATATGTTTTTTATTATTTATTAGGGAAGCAATATGTCTCATGCACAAAGCGGTATTTTAGTCGCACATAGTAAATTCGGTCTATTTATTGAAGCAATGGTGGTGGGGGAAATTGATCAACTACGTCAAGGCTGCCAACAATTTATGCAATCCCTTAGCGAATTACAAAAACAGTATCCTGATGCTTCATTAGGTGCCGTAGTAGCTTTTGGTTCAGATCTTTGGAAAAAATTATCAGATAATAATAGTGCGCCAGAGTTAAAGCCATTTCGTCCATTAGGTAAAGGGTTAGCTCCTGCGACTCAGCGCGATATACTTATCCATATCCAATCCATGCGTCATGATGTGAATTTCTCATTAGCGCAAGCTGCAATAGCTGCTTTTGGTAACGTGCTCCAAATAGAAGAAGAGATCCACGGTTTCCGCTGGATTGAAGAGCGTGATCTTAGTGGTTTTATTGACGGTTCAGAAAATCCTGTTGGTGACGAGCGCTATGGTGTTGCTTTAATTAATGAAGGTATTGATGCTGGTGGTAGCTATGTTTTAGTTCAACGCTATGAGCATAACCTAAAAAAATGGGCGCGTTTTAGTGAATCAGATCAAGAAAAAATGATTGGTCGTACTAAAAAAGAGAGCATTGAGTTGGATGAATCAGAACGCAATATTACCTCTCATGTATCCCGTGTTGCTATTGAAGAAAATGGTGAAGAGTTAGCGATTTTGCGTCATAGCTTACCTTATGGAACTGCTAGTGGTAAACATGGCCTCTATTTCTTAGCTTACTGTGGCCGTTTATATAATATTGAACAGCAATTACTCAGTATGTTTGGTGAAGTTGATGGTAAATACGATGATTTACTGCGTATGAGTAAACCTGTGACAGGTAGCTACTATTTCGCTCCTTCTTATGAAGTATTAGCCGCTCTGTAAGTCTTAGCGTTACACTGCTATTTTGCCACGCCAGTATCATTTACTATGCTGGCGTTTTTATTTTGACGAGGTCGTTTCTCGATATCTCAATGTTGAATTATTTTCAGTTAAATCATTATGATGCTTATTTATTTGGGCAATCTCACTCTTTATCCATTTATAATAGCTATTAGTTATATCAAATAACAAAAGCTAACTACACTGTTATAAATAAAGCCGATAGAGTAACCATTAGAATAAGACTTACGCTGATGGGTACTATAATGAAGAACAAAACAATCCGAACTTTTGCATTACAGGCAACCGTTGCATTGTCTTTGGTTGCGAGTAGTTATGCAAATGCAGCTCAATTACTTAATAGCTCTTACGATATTGCTCGCGAGTTATTTACACAGCTTAATAGTGATTTTAAAACTCAATGGGATGCTCAACATCCTGATGACAAAGTCACTATCAAACAGTCGCATGCTGGCTCTTCTAAGCAAGCATTAGCCATATTACAAGGTTTACCTGCGGATGTTGTCACTTATAACCAGGTGACGGATGTACAAATTTTGCATGATAAAGGCAAGCTTATTCCTGCTGATTGGCAACAACGTCTACCTAATAATAGCTCACCTTATTATTCCACCATGGCCTATTTGGTTCGTAAAGGAAATCCTAAAAATATCACTTCTTGGCAAGATTTGACCCGTGAAGATGTCAAAGTGGTTTTCCCTAACCCAAAAACATCAGGTAACGGTCGTTATACCTATTTAGCCGCATGGGGAGCGTTTGAAAAAGCTTATGGAAATGAAGCGCAAACCCGTGATGCTATGACAAAGTTACTTAAAAATGTTGCGGTATTTGATACCGGGGGACGGGGGGCAACGACCTCATTTATTGAACGTGGACTTGGTGATGTTTTAATTAGTTTTGAGTCTGAAGTAAATAATATTCGCCAGCAATATGGTGAAGATGATTATCAAGTTATTGTCCCTCCTGTAGATATTTTAGCGGAGTTTCCTGTGGCATGGATTGATAAAAATGTGCAACGCAATAAAACAGAAAACCTCGCCAAAGCTTACTTAAATTATTTATATAGCCCGAGAGCGCAGGAGATCATCACACAATTTAACTATCGCGTAAATGATAAAGCGGTGATGGCCAAAAAAGCAGATCAATTTCCAGCGACTTCATTATTTACCATTGAAGATGTGTTTGGTGATTGGAACCAAGTGATGAAAACGCATTTTGCTACAGATGGCACGCTAGATAAATTATTATTAGAAGGACGCCAATAATGTTTGCCACAGCCAGCAAGCGAGTATTACCCGGATTTGGGCTTAGTTTAGGTAGTACGCTTTTTTATACTTGTTTGATCTTATTACTACCTATGAGTGCGCTGGTTGTGCAGTTATCTGAAATGAGTTGGGCACAATATTGGGCGGTGATAACCCACCCTCAAATCGTGGCAGCGTATAAAGTCACTTTGTTGTCAGCCGGTGTTGCAAGTATTTTTAATGCTATTTTTGGCATGTTATTAGCGTGGATCATTACGCGCTATCGTTTCCCCGGCAGAAAGTTTCTTGATGGATTAATGGATTTACCTTTTGCCTTACCTACAGCGGTAGCGGGATTAACCTTAGCAACGTTGTTTTCTACACAAGGATGGTATGGCTTGGTGTTAGATAAGTTTGATATCAAGGTGATCAATACATGGATTGGTATTGCTGTGGCGATGTCTTTTACTAGTTTGCCGTTTGTGGTCAGAACGGTGCAACCTGTTTTAGAAGAGTTAGGCCCTGAATATGAAGAAGCGGCTGAAACATTAGGGGCAAACCGTTGGCAAACGTTCCGTAAAGTTGTGTTACCTGAATTGTCTCCGGCGTTATTAGCCGGTACGGCGCTCTCTTTTACGCGTAGTTTAGGGGAATTTGGTGCTGTTATTTTTATTGCTGGCAATATTGCATGGCAGACCGAAGTGGTTTCTTTGATGATATTTATTCGATTACAGGAGTTTGATTATCCTGCAGCCAGCGCGGTCGCTTCTGTTATTTTATTGGTTTCATTAGTCTTACTGTTTTCAATTAATGGATTACAAAGCCGCTTTGGCAAGCGATTAAGGGGGCATTAATGTCGGATATAGCGCAACAACGCTCTCTTTATCGTCGCCAAATTGATTGGGTAAAATGGGGATTGATCCTTACAGGCGTTGTGTTATCCATTTTATTTTTAGTGGTGCCTATTGCGTGGATCTTTATGACTGCGTTTTCAAAAGGCATAGAAATATTTACCGACAACTTGCTAGATAGCGATATGTTACATGCTGTTTGGCTTACGCTACTTATCGCTTTAATTACTGTACCGATAAATATGTTGTTTGGTATTAGTATGGCATGGCTTGTTACGCGTTTTCGTTTTCCGGGGCGTCAGTGGTTAATGACGCTGATTGATATCCCATTTGCGGTATCTCCTGTCGTCGCGGGACTGCTCTATCTGCTTTTTTATGGTAGCAATGGTTGGGCAGGGCAGTGGTTGGAACAATTCGATATTCAGTTAATGTTCTCTTGGCCCGGTATGGTATTAGTGACGGTATTTGTCACTTGTCCTTTTGTTGTGAGAGAGCTTGTCCCGGTGATGATGAGCCAAGGAAGCCAAGAGGATGAAGCTGCTGTGTTATTAGGTGCCAGTAGTTGGAAAATGTTTTGGCGAGTGACATTACCTAATATTCGTTGGGCATTGCTCTACGGTGTGGTTTTAACAAATGCACGTGCTATAGGGGAATTTGGTGCCGTCTCTGTTGTTTCGGGTGCTATTCGTGGTGAAACCTATTCACTGCCTTTACAGGTCGAACTTTTGCACCAAGACTACAACACTGTGGGGGCTTTTACGGCAGCAGCATTACTTGCCATGATGGCAATTATTACATTAATGGTTAAAAGTGCGTTGCAATGGCATTTAGAACGTCAGCAATAACGCAAAACAGGGGCAAAATATGAGTATTGAAATTAATCATGTCACAAAATATTTTGATCGCACTGAAGTGTTGCATGACGTGAATTTAACGGTCAATTCCGGTGAAATGATGGCGCTATTGGGGCCATCAGGCTCAGGTAAAACCACATTATTACGTATCATTGCAGGACTTGAGCATCAAACGGAAGGTAAAATCTGTTTTGCAGGGCAAGATGTCAGTCGCTTACATGCTCGCGAGCGCAAAGTTGGGTTTGTTTTCCAACATTATGCACTGTTTCGCCATATGACGGTATTTGAAAATATTGCCTTTGGCTTAAGCGTATTACCACGTCGCGAACGTCCTAACAAAGCCGCGATTGATAAAAAAGTCACGCAATTATTAGAGATGATCCAACTGCCTCATTTAGCACAGCGTTATCCTGCACAACTTTCAGGAGGGCAAAAACAGCGCGTAGCTTTAGCGAGAGCATTGGCTGTAGAGCCGCAAATTTTATTACTCGATGAGCCTTTCGGTGCGTTAGATGCCAAAGTGAGAACTGAATTACGCAGTTGGTTACGGGAATTACATAGTGAGCTTAAATTTACCAGTGTTTTTGTCACCCATGATCAACAAGAAGCAATGGAAGTCGCTGATCGCATCGTTATTATGGGAAATGGCAAAATCGAACAAGTGGGTACACCGCAACAAGTTTGGCATACGCCTGAAAGTCGCTTTGTTTTAGAATTTCTCGGAGATGTTAATCATCTCCAAGGTGAAATTAATGGTGCGCAATTACAAATTGCTGGCTATCACTTACCTTTATCGGTTACGCCGCTCTATCAAGGCAAAGTTGATGTTTTTTTGCGTCCTTGGGAAATTTCACTTAGCCCGCATAGTGATAGCTTATGTAAACTTCCCGTCAAAGTAATAGAAGTGACTCCTAAAGGACACTATTGGCAATTGGTTTTACAGCCTATTGAGTGGGGAAATACGCCAATTAGCGCGGTATGGAATGATATGACATCAATACCCCATAAAGGTGATATTTACTATATGGGCGGTGCAAAAGCGCGGTTATATGCACAAGATCGTCCCTTAACAACAGTTTCACTGGCATACACAGCTTAAAAAAATAGCATTATTCTTTTATTACAGTTAATGACTGCCCATGCAGATTTTTTTGCATGGGTATTTTGGCTATTGAGTAAAACTAACTATACAGGCTATAACACGAAAAAGAATAAAATCTATTAAAAAATGTTAATTTTATTGCGTTAATAAGTTAAATATGATTTCTTCATTAATACAAACAAATAAATGATCAGGGATTTATTGTGGCAGGCTTAGAACAATTTATTGGTAATACACCATTGGTCAAATTACAACGACTTTCACAAGGATTAGATGCAGAAATATGGGTTAAGCTTGAAGGCAATAATCCGGCGGGTTCTGTGAAAGATAGAGCCGCGTTATCGATGATTGAGCAAGCTGAATTACGCGGTGAAATTAAACCTGGCGATACATTAATTGAGGCAACCAGTGGTAATACAGGGATTGCTTTAGCGATGATAGCGGCAGTAAAAGGTTATCGACTAAAATTATTAATGCCAGAAAATATGAGTAAAGAGCGTCAAGCATCCATGCAAGCGTATGGCGCCGAGCTTATTTTGGTTAGCCGCGAAATTGGTATGGAAGGGGCGAGAGATTTAGCGCAAGAAATGGAGCGTAAAGGTGAAGGGAAGGTATTAGATCAGTTTAATAACCCCGATAACCCTCGAGCGCATTTTACTTCAACTGGACCTGAAATTTGGCAACAGACTCAAGGGCGCATTACCCATTTTGTTTCTAGCATGGGAACAACAGGTACGATAACTGGGGTGGGGAGTTACCTAAAAACGCAATCGGACACAGTAAAAATTGTCGGTTTACAACCGGAAGAAAAAAGTCAAATTCCGGGTATTCGTCGTTGGTCTCCAGCCTATTTACCCGGTATTTTTCGAAAAGAGTTGGTTGATAGTGTTATAGATATGTCCCAAACAGAAGCAGAACAAACCATGCGCCTATTAGCGAGTAAAGAAGGTATATTCTGTGGCGTTAGTTCTGGGGGAGCCGTAGCTGGTGCAATACGCGTTGCTAAAGAGAACCCAGGGGCTGTGATTGTGGCTATTATTTGTGATAGAGGCGATCGCTATTTATCAACTGGGGTGTTTGGTTGAGTTTTCTGCCCTCGTTAAAGCTTATTCGCTTGCATATAAAAACCGCCACAGAGGAAATGTGGCGGTTTAAAAGTGAGAACAGATTAAAAATTATTTTTTGATCTGCATTACAACGGTTTCACCAACAGTTACTGGGCCTGTCATTTTAGTTAAACCTTGGATTTCATCCATATTAGAAATCACAACCGGTGTTAATACCGATTTTGCTTTTTCTTCTAAAACAGCTAAATCAAATTCTAAAACAGTATCACCGACTTTAACTTGTTGACCTTCTTCAGCGATACGTTTAAATCCTTCACCTTTTAGTTCAACTGTGTCGATACCGAAGTGGACAAATAATTCGATACCGTTGTCAGACTCAATAGAGAAAGCATGGTTAGTCTCGAAAATTTTACCGATAGTACCATCAACTGGTGCAACAATTTTATGACCAGCAGGTTTGATAGCAATACCGTCACCTACAATTTTTTCAGCGAAAACAACATCAGGAACATCTTCGATATTGACGATTTCACCAGAAAGTGGTGCAACAATATCAATCGTGCCACTGCCTTTCTTTTCCTCTGAAACCAGTGATTTTAATTTATCAAACAGACCCATGAATCTTCTCCTAATTATTTTAGTTGGGACCGGGCTCTGGCTAACGTTATTAGCACAGTGTTTTTTCTTTAGTAAAAGTTTCTACTAAGTCCATTAATTCCTTTGCAGTCGGCTGAGCAAGTGCTTGCTCTGCCAGTGCTTTTGCATCATCAAAATTGGCGTTACGAATAATTTTTTTGATGCGAGGAATTGATATAGCACTCATACTAAACTCATCTAATCCCATGCCCAGAAGCAACATTGTTGCCCGTTCATCCCCGGCAAGCTCACCACACATTCCAGTCCATTTACCTTCAGCGTGTGATGCATCAATCACCTGTTTAATCAGATTAAGTACAGCAGGTGACATTGGATTATATAGATGAGATATCAGCTCATTTCCACGGTCTACAGCCAGAGTATATTGTGTTAGATCGTTAGTCCCAATACTGAAAAAGTCAACTTCTTTTGCCATATGGCGAGCCATAACAGCCGCTGCTGGCGTTTCAACCATAACACCGACTTCGATAGATTCATCAAAAGGCTTATTTTCTTCACGAAGCTGGCTTTTCAGTATTTCAAGTTCCGCTTTCAATGCTCGGATCTCTTCAACAGAGATAATCATTGGAAACATAATACGTAGTTTACCAAAAGCAGACGCTCTTAAGATAGCACGTAATTGTGGATGAAGGATCTCTTTGCGGTCAAGACAAATACGAATTGCACGCCAACCTAAGAATGGATTCTCTTCTTTCGGTAAATTCATGTAAGGTAAGTCTTTATCGCCACCAATATCCATAGTACGGATAATGACCGCAGGACTGCCTACCGCTTCAGCCACAGCTTTATAAGCTTGGAATTGCTCTTCTTCTGTTGGTAAGGAATCTCTATCCATAAATAGGAATTCAGTACGATAGAGTCCAACACCTTCCGCACCATTACGCTCAGCACCTGCGACATCACGTACAGTACCTATATTAGCGCAAACTTCAACTTGATGCCCATCAAGGGTAATTGCTGGTAAATCTTTTAGTTTTGCCAGCTCTTCTTTTTCATGTAGGTACTCTTCTTTGATAGCCTTTAATGCTTCGAGCTCTTCATCAGAAGGATTAATAATGATTTTATTGTTAATCGCATCAAGAACCAGATAATCTTCTTTTTTAATGGTTTCTGTTGCATTAGATGTGCCAACAATCGCTGGGATCTCTAAAGAGCGTGCCATGATAGAGGTGTGTGATGTTCTACCCCCTAAGTCAGTGATAAAGCCTAACACATTGTCTAAGCTAAGCTGCGCTGTTTCTGATGGCGTTAAATCTGTAGCAACTAAAATCACTTTTTCAGAAATAGCACTTAAATCGATAATTGGCATCTCTAAGATATTACGCATTAAGCGCTTACCAATATCACGAACGTCAGCCGCACGCTCTTTTAAGTACTCATCATCTAAGGCTTCTAATGCGGTTGCCTGATCTTCAATAACAGATTGAACCGCTGCTTCTGCGGTTTTCTTGTCACTTTTGATGAGGGATATGATCTCTTGTTCGAGTTCCTCATCTTCTAATAACATAATATGGCCTTCAAAAATCTCAGCTTTATCGGCACCAAGATTTTTTTCAGCACGGGCTTTAATGATTTCTAGTTGTTGCGCTGATTTATTACGACCATCTTTAAAACGTTCGATTTGGGTGTCAACTTCGTCACTTTGGATTTTACGTTGGCTAATAATAATAGGTTCTTCTTTAAGTAGAAGAGCTTGACCAAATGCGATACCCGGTGAAGCTAAAATTCCTGAAATCATAATTTATCCTACGACTTGCTGGTGATAATTTTAAAAAAATAGGATCAAGAGACACTGCTGTTTTAAAATCATCGAGTTATAAATTCCCCTGAGCGATTTTCAGGGGAAAATAGGACGTTAATGAATAGCGAAAGGTAACTGGATTACTCTAACTCAGCCATTAACTTAACTAAATGTTCTACTGCTTGTTTTTCATCTTCGCCTTCAGCAGAAATAGTGACTACAGTACCTTGGGTTAATCCTAAAGTTTGTAATTTGAATAAGCTCTTCGCGCTGGCTGATTTACCACCAGAAATAAGACTAATATCAGAAGAGAAAGTTTTAGCCTCTTTTACTAACTGTGCTGCAGGACGAGTATGTAAGCCGTTTGGTGCTGTAATAGTAACTTCTTGCTGGTACATAGGATTTTTTCCTTTTATAACTCAATTATTCACATTAAGTCAGGACTTAGTAAGTGTAGATGAAATTGTCCTGCTTTGCGTAGCAATATCAGATAATATAAGCCATGTTACGTTATCCGATAAAAATAGTCCCCAGAAATTGAAAGCAGTGCTATTTTTATCACTTGCCTATTTTCTGATTAATTTCGACCTTCGAAATAATTACTTGATTAAATACTAAACTCGACAGAATAAATCACCTATCTGGATAACAAAGTTTGATCTCTACCACAAAAAAAGCACCCTGAAGGTGCTTTTTTAATAAATATTTTACATTTTAGGTGACGCGATTTAGCTGTCAGAGATATCAGCAAAAAGTGGGGTGCTGAGATAACGTTCACCTGAAGAAGGTAAAATCACTACGATTTCCTTATTAGCAAATTCTGGCTCTTTAGCTAATTTCACTGCAGCCGCAATTGCCGCACCGGATGAAATACCCGCTAAAATACCTTCTTTGGTCATAACGTCACGAGCTGTTTCAAATGCTTCTTCGTTAGTAATTTGGATCACGCGATCTAATAGTGATAACTCTAAGTTTTCAGGGATAAAACCTGCACCAATACCTTGGATTTTATGTGGACCAGGCTTAATTTCTTCACCTGCTAATGCTTGGCTAATAACAGGAGAATCTTTAGGTTCTACCGCAACCATGGTGACAGCTTTACCTTGAGTATTTTTCAAATAGCGACCAATACCCGTGATGGTACCACCCGTTCCGACACCTGCGATAACTACATCAACTTTGCCATCAGTGTCATTCCAAATTTCAGGGCCTGTGGTTTTCTCATGAATTTCTGGGTTTGCTGGATTACTAAATTGTTGTAGTAGAAGGTAACGGCTAGGATCGCTATCACGAATTTCGTTCGCTTTATCAATCGCTCCCTTCATACCTTTAGCGCCTTCAGTTAACACAAGGTTAGCGCCTAATGCTTTTAATAATTTACGGCGCTCAATACTCATGGTATCAGGCATAGTCAGTGTCAGCTTATAGCCACGTGCAGCAGCTACATAAGCCAAGGCAATCCCAGTATTACCACTGGTTGGCTCAACTAGCTCTACGCCGGGTTTCAGGATACCTTTTTTTTCTGCATCCCAAATCATATTTGCACCGATACGGCATTTTACACTAAAGCTTGGATTACGAGATTCTACTTTAGCTAAGATATTGCCATTACCGAAATGTTTTAAACGAACTAGGGGGGTATGGCCAATAGTTTGCGAGTTATCTTCGAAAATTTTGCTCATTTTTATCCTCGGTACATGATTTTTTATAAGGTCAGATGAAATTACCATACGCCATCAAGCAAAAGATGGAAATAAGCTTTATGAATATCCTTATAACTTTTTTTACTTTTTATTCCAAAAGATTCTAATCACAATGAAACCAGTGGTATTACCACTGGCCTGCTTGTACATGTTGATGACGATATCGATCACACCACATGGCAGTGGCACCACAAATTGCAACCGGCATAATGACTAGGTTTAAGATTGGGATCATAGTGAAGATATTAATTACCATACCAAATTGTAAATTGTTCCATTTGTCTTTTTTCAGCGTTGATTTCATTTTGGCGAAAGAGACTTTATGGTTATCGAATGGAAAGTCGTTATATTGGATTGCCATCATCCAAGCACCAAATATAAACCAAAGAATTGGGGCGATAGTTTGTCCAACAACGGGAACAAAATAGAGCAATAACAATACAATGGCTCTTGGCAAATAATAAACGACCTTGATGATTTCTCGTTTTAAAATACGTGGAATATCTTTTGTAATACCTAATAAGCCGGTATCCGGAGGATTAATACCCGTTATTTGGCCTTCTAATTTTTCCGCTAATAATCCATTAAAAGGCGAAGCGATAATATTGGCTATGGTGCTAAAGAAATAGGTAAAGACCAGCAAAATAAAAATAACTGACAGTGGCCAGATAACATAGCTTAACCACTGTAGCCAATCAGGGACTTTTTCCATCATCCAATTGACCATTTCACCAATCTGGCCATATAACCACCAAAAGGCACTACCGAGAATAATAATATTGGCAAGTAAGGGTAAAATAACAAAACGTTTTAGACCCGGGCGAGTAATTAATCGCCACCCAAGTGCAAAATAGTGAAATCCATTTAAATTTTTGGTCGATTCTGTCAAATTTGTCATACTTCCTATTCTCTCCTATAAGGGCAAGCTAGTATCATATAGAGAGATAATCAGCCTTACTAGTGATAAATTGTCTAAAAAATGCGCATAAGGTATTGAAGAGTGTATCTTTGTGACAAGAAAATTAAGTATTGGCTTGCACTTATAAGCATTGGCAAATACTCTTAGTAAAAGTAATATTCGCCATTGTGGCTATTAAACCTCAAGACAACAGAGATAGAAATGATGCAGCAAAATTTGCGTCTGATATTAATCGTTGTTGGTGCGATTTTAATCATAGCTTTGTTATTACACGGCTTATGGATTGGTCGAAAAGAGCGTTCTAAGCTTTTCCGTAATCGCCCAGTAAAACGTCAGAAACAGAATTATCAGTCAGATGAGAACGATGATGAACCCCAGTATACTGAGGCAAATCATCAGATGTCGTCTTTAACTTCAACGCAGGAGGCTCAAAGTGTGCCACCGGTTAAATCGGAGCCAACACTTGCGCCACAATCCTCAGTTGCAGATAAAGATCCACTTATGTCTGGAACACCAGCACAGGGACATTCTAACGATACTTCATTACAACGAGAGCCTAGTCTTGGTGTTTTTGATGTTATTGAACAAAATAATGACTCTGCGCCTCAGCAAAAACAACCGATACCCGAAGTAGAGGTAAACCATGCTGATGTAAAAGAAGGTGATATTAGTGAGACAAAACTTGCCGATGTAGAGCCGATACCAGAATCGTCGAACTCTGTTGCTAGTGATGAAATACATACCACTGATACAGATAGGCCATTGGATGCTGAAACCTCATCTGATGTGAAACAAGCTGAGCAAGCTTTATCCGGAACAGAAGAGCCAAAAGCAGAAGAAGAGCTGGTATTAGTATTAAATGTCAGCGCTCATCATGGTCAAATGCTTGACGGTGAGGTGTTAATGCAGAGCATTATTCAAGCGGGTTTCCAGTTTGGTGCGATGAATATTTTCCATCGACATCTTAACCCGACGGGTAATGGCCCTGTATTGTTTAGTCTTGCCAATATGGTAAAACCGGGTACTTTCAATATTGATACGATGGCTGAATTAACCACGCCTGGCGTATCCATGTTTATGATGGTGCCATCTTATGGTGATGCTAATCAAAACTTTAAATTGATGTTGCAAGCAGCTCAGCGTATTGCCTCTGATGTGGGCGGTGTTGTGCTTGATGAAGAGCGCAAACTGTTAACACCACAAAAAATTGAACTTTATAAATCTAGAATTCGTAGAACACTAGATTTACATCAATAGTCTTTTTATCAAAAGCTCGCTTGCGGTGCTAGGTTGGATAGATTTAAAGAAATCAGGAAAATTAATGACTTGATTTTCGGCTGATAATACAAAGTGGGGAAACTTGGTTTTTCTCACATTGCCAACAACCTCAGCCCCCGCTTGCGGGGGCTTTTCTTTCTTTGGTGATACCTCATGAATCAAAATATTCAACAACAAATTGATGAACTTCGCGTTACACTACGTCACCATGAATATCTCTATCATGTCATGGACGCACCTGAAATTCCTGATGCTGAATACGATCGCTTAATGAATAAGCTAAAAGCATTAGAAGCCGAACATCCTGAACTCATTACCCCAGATTCTCCTACTCAACGGGTAGGGGCATTACCTTTAACGGCTTTTGAGCAAGTTAGACATGAAATTCCAATGCTCTCTTTAGATAATGCTTTTGATGAAACAACCTATTTAGCATTTGATAAACGTTTACGTGAACGTCTGAAAAATAATGAAGAGATCACTTTTTGTTGTGAATTAAAATTAGATGGACTTGCGGTAAGTCTACTGTATGAAAATGGTCGCTTAGTACAAGCTGCAACCCGTGGTGATGGTACCACTGGAGAAAATATTACTGAGAATGTCAGAACCATTAAAGCCATTCCTTTGCGTTTATATGGCGATAATATCCCCGCACGAATTGAAATTCGTGGAGAAGTCTTTATGACTGAAAAAGGGTTTGAGCATTTAAATGAAGAAGCTCGACGCACGGGAGGAAAAGTATTTGCTAATCCTCGTAATGCAGCAGCGGGTTCATTACGTCAGTTAGATCCTCGTATTACAGCCAAGCGCCCTTTGACTTTCTTCTGTTATGGTGTTGGCGTGCTTGAAGGCGGTGAATTACCGACAAGCCATTATGCACGTTTACAGCAATTTAAAAAATGGGGATTACCTGTTAGTGATGCTATTAAATTATGTACCGGAACTAAAGCTGTACTTGATTTTTACCATCATGTAGCAGAAATTCGCCCTAATCTAGGCTTTGATATTGATGGTGTGGTTATCAAAGTAGATGATATAGCTCTACAAGAAGAGTTGGGATTTGTGTCTCGTGCTCCCCGTTGGGCGATTGCTTACAAATTCCAAGCCCAAGAGCAGATGACGGTGATTAAAGATGTTGAATTTCAAGTGGGGCGTACAGGGGCGATTACACCTGTCGCTCGTTTAGATCCCGTACAAGTGGCAGGGGTAATAGTCAGTAATGCCACACTTCATAATGCTGATGAAATTGAACGTTTAGGATTACGTATTGGTGATACGGTGGTTATTCGCCGTGCAGGCGATGTTATTCCTCAGGTTGTGAGTGTGATTGAAGAAAAACGCCCTGAGAATGCACAAGAAATTGTTTTTCCAACCCAATGCCCTATTTGTCAATCTGATATTGAGCGTATAGAAGGTGAGGCTGTTGCCCGCTGCACGGGGGGATTAATTTGTGCAGCGCAACGTAAAGAGGCGCTTAAACATTTCGTTTCTCGTCGTGCGATGGATGTTGACGGCATGGGAGATAAAATTATCGACCAATTGGTTGAAAAAGAGTATGTCAAAACACCGGCTGATTTATTCCGTTTAGATGAAAAGATCTTATCTGGTTTAGAACGTATGGGGGAGAAATCAGCCAAAAAACTGCTTAATGCATTAGAAAAAGCAAAATCAACCACTTTTGCCCGTTTTATCTATGCCCTTGGTATTCGTGAAGTAGGAGAAGCAACGGCCAATGGATTAACCGCTCATTTTGTTTCATTAGAGGCATTACGTGAAGCAAATATTGAAGCCTTAAAGGCAGTTCCTGATGTGGGTGATATTGTTGCAAAGCATGTGGTTAATTTTTTCCAAGAAGAACATAATAAAAATGTGATTGATCAACTTGTTAATGACATTGGCATTACTTGGCCGGCACCGGTTGTGGCTACTCATGAAGCAGGTGATAATCCTTTTGCTGGTAAAACAGTCGTGCTGACAGGCTCTCTTTCTCAATTAACGCGAGATGAAGCAAAAGATAGATTAGTTGCACTTGGTGCAAAAGTGAGTGGTAGCGTTTCGAAAAAGACAGATATGGTCATTGCTGGTGAAGCGGCGGGTTCTAAATTAGCCAAAGCAAATGAATTAGGTATTACTGTTATTGATGAAGACGAAATGATCCGCTTGCTTGATCAATCTAAATAATCGTTTACAATAAACTTAGATGCTATTGAGAGCAGTTCTCAGTAGCATCTTTAACTTAAGCTAAATTCACATTTCGTGTTACTTAAGTTACTCCTAAAGTGTGATCAACCTATCTTATTTAATAAATAGTGTGTATATGGTTTCACTGTATTGTGACAATAATCACATCGTAATGTTACGCGTTACATAAAATGCTCTCCAAGATTTATTTTTATTTTTGGAGCATGCATGTCTTCTATCATTCACTTTGTTTTGGCTCTCGCAGTTATTGGTGCATTAGCATTTATTGCAAGTAATAACCGCAAAGGGATCCGTCTGCGTTATATTGTGCAGTTATTAATTATTGAAATCGCATTGGCATGGTTCTTCCTCAATTCTGATATTGGTGAAGGCTTTGTCCGTGGTTTCGCTGGGCTATTTGATCACTTATTAGGTTATGCCGCACAAGGTACTGAGTTTGTCTTCGGTGGTATGATGAAAGGTGGTCTAGCATTCTTCTTCTTGAATGTATTATGTCCCATCATCTTTATTTCTGCATTAATTGGTATTTTGCAACATATCAAAGTATTGCCTTTCGTGATCCGCATTATCGGTACAGTGCTGTCCAAAGTGAACGGTATGGGGAAACTAGAATCGTTTAATGCGGTTAGCTCCTTAGTACTTGGCCAATCTGAGAACTTTATCGCTTATAAAGATGTATTGGGCAAAATGTCTCAGCGCCGTATGTACACTATGGCGGCGACAGCGATGTCTACGGTATCAATGTCAATTGTTGGTGCTTATATGACTATGCTTGATCCTAAATACGTTGTTGCTGCACTGGTTCTGAATATGTTCAGTACTTTCGTTATCCTATCAGTGATTAACCCATATTCTGTTGAAAATGAAGAAGATATTCAGATGGGGAATCTGCATGAAGGTCAAAGCTTCTTCGAAATGTTAGGTGAATATATCTTAGCTGGTTTCAAAGTTGCTTTAATCGTTGCGGCAATGTTGATTGGTTTTATCGCATTAATTGCTGCGGTAAACGCTATCTTTAGTATGATTTTCGGTATTAGTTTCCAAGATTGCTTAGGTTATGTTTTCTATCCATTAGCATGGGTGATTGGTATACCTGAGCAAGATGCATTACGTGTAGGTAGTGTGATGGCAACTAAATTAGTCTCTAATGAATTCGTCGCGATGGGAAGCTTGCAAGATCTGGCTGCTGAATTAACACCACGCTCTGTTGGGATCTTATCTGTCTTCTTAGTCTCATTTGCTAACTTCTCTTCTATCGGTATTGTTGCAGGGGCTATTAAAGGTCTGAACGAAATGCAAGGTAATGTGGTTTCTCGTTTTGGTCTTAAATTACTATTTGGTTCTACGCTAGTTAGCTTCTTATCTGCTGCTATCACAGGCCTGTTTGTTTAATCATTGAGATAAGACAGATAGCATGTGAAATAAATAACAATGTAAGATGGATAACTTAGTTATCATGTAACATAAATCAAGCAGTACCCGTCGGTACTGCTTTTTTTATCGTTAAATTACCTTATAATCCTTATCATTCCTTCTCGATAAAGCGATAGAGATCATGCTAGAAAAACAGCATCTTATTGATATAGCCAACACACAAATGCCATTTGGTAAATATAAAGGGCGAATGCTGGTGGATTTACCTGAAGAGTATTTATTGTGGTTTGCCAAGAAAGGCACCTTCCCTGAAGGAAAGCTAGGGCAACTAATGGAAATGACCCTAGCAATTAAAATTGATGGCTTAGAAGGGTTACTAAAACCATTAAAGCAGTCGCGTTAATCAGGCTCTGTAGGTAACTTATCCGCTATTAGTGCGTTAATAACTTTATGACTCAATTCAATAAACATAGCTTGTTCTGCAGGTGTTAATTGCGCTTGTAGCTTCTGTGCGTTCTGTTTTCGGCCTAAAGCGGCTCTTGCTAAAAAAGCTTTACCTTCATCTGTTAAATGCGTAATTAATTCACGTTTATCTTTCTTAGAACGATCCTGAGCAATAAAACCTAATGATTTTAATCCTCGCATAAACTTAGATAAATTTTGGCGTGAGATAGCTAAAATTTCACAAAGTTGAGATGGCGTTAAATCACCGCGTAAACGCAATAATTCTAAAATATCATATTGTCCCCAAGTTACTTGCTCTGGTGTATAACGGGTGCGTTGTGCAACCAGAGTACACTGTAAAAGCGATAGGGCGTTTTCTAGCTCAAGTTGCTCCATTAGTACCTACATTTTTCTATCAAATTAATTGAAGTTAATAATAACAGCTCATTTTAGCTGAAGAAAATTTATATTGATTAACTTTAGTTAATCAAATATCCTATTTAACATGATTAACTAAAGTTAATTACTTAAACTAAGTGAACTGAGGTGAATATGAGTTATTTTGAAGGCAAAACGGTGTTAGTGACTGGGGCTGCAACAGGAGTAGGGGAAGGCGTTGCCCAACGATTATATCAAGCGGGTGCAACAGTCTTTATAAGTGGACGACAATTAGAACAGGTTAAAAAAACCGCTTACACAATCGATCCTACAGGTGAAAAAGTCATAGCATTACAAGCAGATATGACATCACCTGAGCAAGTTAAAAGCATGTTTGAAGCAATATTAGCACAAACAGGCGCATTACATGGATTAGTGAATAATGCAGGTATTACAGGTCCGCATAATACATCGATTGTTGATTATAATATTGATGATTGGAAAGCGGTTATGGATACCGATATTAACGGCGTATTTTACGGATTGAAATATGGTATTCCGGCCTTACTAAGAAGTGGTGGAGGGAGTATCGTTAATTTATCTTCGACAAATGGTATTGTCGGTATTGCCGGAATTTCTGCTTATACTGCAGCCAAACATGCTGTGTTAGGGATCACCCGTTCAGCTGCCTTGGAATTTGCACAGCAAGGTATACGTGTGAATGCAATAGGGCCTGGGTATGTAGACACACCGCGAATGCAACAGTTACCGGATGAAGTTCGTCAATGGATGGCATCAACACATCCGATGAAGAGAATGGCAACGCGAAAAGAAGTGGCTAATATGGTGGCTTTTTTACTTTCAGATGAGAGTAGTTTTTCAACAGGCGCTTTTTATGCGGTAGATGGGGGATATACTGCGCAGTAGTTTTATCTTTGCGGGTAGTGTGAATCACTAATTAAGTGAATACATTGGTGAAAATAAAAAATCCTGAAGATTTCTCTTCAGGATCTTAAGATTCTGGTGGAGCTAAGCGGGATCGAACCGCTGACCTCTTGCATGCCATGCAAGCGCTCTCCCAACTGAGCTATAACCCCACATAATGGATTGTTCAAAAGTATATTGGTGGAGCTAAGCGGGATCGAACCGCTGACCTCTTGCATGCCATGCAAGCGCTCTCCCAGCTGAGCTATAGCCCCAACATACTGGAACGGGCTTGATAATAGGCAACAAGCACAATGCTGTCAATCACTTAATCTCACATTATTTATTGATTGATGAAAAAGAATACAAAAAAAGAGTCGCCGCTTAAAAATAAGTGACGACTCTTCGTTGTGAAATAAGATAATCAGCTCAATTAAGCTTGATTTTCTCTGTCAGTAATAAAATCTAATGCTTTATTAATACGAGCGATGCTACGAGCTTTACCAATAGCATGAACAGTAACATCTAGTGCAGGAGATTGACCCGCACCTGTGACAGCAACACGTAGAGGCATACCGACTTTACCCATACCAACTTCTAATTCTTCAGCGGTTTCTTGGATTGCTTTATGTACATTTTCCGCTGTCCAATCAGTAATTGCTGATAATTTATCACGAACTACTTCTAATGGTTGACGAGCGACAGGACGTAAGTGTTTTTTCGCCGCGGTTTCTTCGAAACTATCAAAGTCAACATAAAAGTAGTGACAACTTTCCGCCATCTCTTTTAATGTTTTGCAACGCTCGCCGAGTAATTTAATCAATTCAACCAGTGATGGGCCATTACTAGTATCAATATTTTGTTGTTTGATATGCCAATCTAGGTGTACGGCTACTTGTTCAGCAGGTAAGGTATTAATATAGTGATGGTTTAACCAAAGTAATTTGTCAGTATTAAACGCACTTGCTGATTTACTAATAGCTTCTAAAGTGAAATCTTTAATCATTTCATCGATGCTAAAGATCTCTTGGTCGCCATGAGACCAACCTAAACGTACTAAGTAGTTTAATAACGCTTCTGGTAAATAACCGTCATCACGATATTGCATTACACTTACTGCGTTATAGCGTTTAGATAATTTTTTACCATCATCACCTAAGATCATGGATACGTGTGCATATTCAGGTACTGGAGCACCAAGTGCTTTTAATATATTGATCTGACGTGGGGTATTGTTGATATGATCTTCACCACGAATAACGTGTGTAATTTCCATATCCCAGTCATCAATCACTACACAGAAATTATAGGTAGGTGAACCATCAGTACGACGGATAATTAAGTCATCAAGCTCTTGGTTACTAAACTCAATCGGGCCACGAATTTTGTCATCAAAAATCACAGATCCTTCTTGAGGATTTAAAAAACGAACTACATGAGGTTCATCTGGGGTATGGTTGTGATCACCGTGACGGCAACAACCATCGTAGCGAGGTTTCTCACCTTTCGCCATTTGATCTTCACGTAGTTTCTCTAAACGTTCTTTAGAACAATAACAACGATAAGCAGTACCAGCTGCTAACATTTGATCGATAACTTGATTATAACGATCAAAGCGTTTGGTTTGATAGTAAGGACCTTCATCCCAGTTTAGATTTAACCAATTCATACCGTCCATAATTGCATCAATGGCAGGTTGAGTAGAACGTTCTAAATCGGTGTCTTCAATACGCAGTACAAACTCACCCTTGTTGTGACGGCTAAATAACCAGGAATACAGTGCAGTACGAGCACCACCAACATGTAGATAGCCTGTAGGACTTGGTGCAAAACGGGTTTTTATTTTACTCATTGAGATTGCCTTAGTACGTTTTACTTATATTCTTTCTTATATAAGGAGCCAAAAATAGAAGATAAGTAACCGTGATTATCAAAAAAACGAAATTGTTGCTTTATTTTATCACTGGATGCTAATTCCTCAATGGCATTAAGCTTTTAACCTGCAGAAAAATTTCAAATAGGTTATTTTTTGTTTGACGAAGTAACAACAACGGATTATTTTGGTTAATTGCTGTGTCAGTTATGGTGCTAAAAAAAGCATCTTGACTAAAAATAAAACGAACGATCATTTTTACGATAAAAAACCGATAAAAATCGTTGACTCATAGCGCAGTATCCCTATAATGCACCCCATCACGACGGGCGGTTAGCTCAGTTGGTAGAGCATCTCCCTTACAAGGAGGAGGTCGTTGGTTCGAGCCCAATACCGCCCACCATTATTATTCGTTGTGATAGTTGTATTATTTAATGTAATTGGGCGGTTAGCTCAGTTGGTAGAGCATCTCCCTTACAAGGAGGAGGTCGTTGGTTCGAGCCCAATACCGCCCACCAATTACATTAAAGCGTGGTAATGAGAATTTAGTCATTATGAAGTGGGCGGTTAGCTCAGTTGGTAGAGCATCTCCCTTACAAGGAGGAGGTCGTTGGTTCGAGCCCAATACCGCCCACCACTTCATCAGGTTATTTTACGCAATATCACACAGTTAGGTATGGGTCGTTAGCTCAGTCGGTAGAGCAGTTGACTTTTAATCAATTGGTCGGGCGTTCGAGTC